>REDD01000275.1 GCA_007693725.1 Phycisphaeraceae bacterium | reverse complement strand
CGGTGATGGGCGTGCATGTCGCCATTCTGGGTGCGGGTCCGGCGGGGTGCAGTTGTGCATTCCATCTGTTGCGCGGGGGATACACCGTCACGCTGATCGAGGCGAAGGCCTTTCCGCGGATCAAAGTCTGCGGCGAGTTCGTCTCGCCCGCCGCCACGAGCTGTCTCGAATTGCTACTGTCTCCGGATGAGCTTGCCGCGCTCGGCGCTCGGCGCGTCGGGATGCTGGCCCTGGAGGTGGGGGATCGGGTGCTGGAGTGGGCGATGCCGTCGCCTGCGTGGGTGTTGTCGCGCCGGGGGCTGGATCATGCGCTGCTCGAACGCGTGCGCGATGCGGGCGCGACGGTCATGCAGCCGGTCCGGGTGGCGCGGGTGGAATACGAGGACGATGGCGTGCGTGTGATGCTCGCGGACGGTTCGGCGGTTCGGGCGGACCTCGTTGTGCATGCGGACGGCTCGGGGCGTCAGGATCCGGCGGGCCCGACGCCCGTGCGTCCGGGTGTCGTGGGATTGAAGTGTCATCTTCGGTTGCCGCCGCACGCCGCGATCAAGGGGCTGCGGATGCGGGCGGGGCGAGGGGCGTATGTCGGCTTCGTCGGTGTCGAGGATGGCGAGGCCACGGCGGCGCTGGTGGCCTCCGACCGATTGCTCCGCCAACACAAGGCCGATCGCGATGCACTCCTGCGAGCGTTGTGGCCCGCCTACGACAGCGCGTGGCGCAGCTCGGAGTGGCTGGCGTGTCCGGTGGCGGGTTCGGGGTACATCGCGCCCGGCCACCAACGGTCTTTCCGCATCGGGAACGCCGCGGGCGCGGTCGAGCCGGTCGGGGGCGAGGGCATCGGGATGGCCCTGTGGGCGGGCATGATGCTCGCACAGATACTGAACACGAACGATCTCCCTGCCACGCACGCGGATTTCGCACGGTTGTACCGCGCACGCCTGCGCTGGCGACGCCCGGCGTGTCGTTTGGCGAGCATGGCGCTGGTGCGCCCGCGACTGGTCAGCGCAATGATGCCCCTGCTGTCGGCGATGCCGGGCCTGACGCTGCGCCCGTGGTACGCGTTGACGGGCAAGCCGATGGCGGCTCAGCCCAGCGGCTTCTTCTGACGCTTGCCGCTCAGATACGACTCCATGATCGTCGCTCCGAGATCGCCCGCGGTGCAATAGAAAGCAACGCCGCGCGTGAGCCGTGTGAGCTGGTCGATGAAACCGACCCATTCCATCGCGTGGTACTCCTCGATCAGCGCGAAGGAGGCGATGCGGATGCCCGCCTGCATGCACTGAAACGCCTCGGCCAGCGTCGCCTCGGTCGATTGCTCGCTCGGCGGGTAGATGAGGTTGAGGATCGTCGTGCTCGGATCGTTGAGGGCGGTGGGATCGCCGCCGGCGGGGGTGAGGTGTGCGGTGGGCTGACCATCGGTGATGAGAAAAATCTGCTTGTTCGCCGCCGCACGACGGTTGAGGCGCTGGCGTGCGACACGCAACGCGTGGTGCAGGTTGGTGAAGTGCGGGTGCGTGAGTTCCGCCTGATCCAGCGGCACGCGGATGCGTATGTCCCACTCGTGCGTCGTGATCGGCTTGGGCATCACGAGCGGGAGATCGTCCTCCTTGAGGTGCTCGGCGATCGAAGCGAAGCCGATGAAGTCGACGGTGTCGAGCGGGAACTTCTCGCGGACGAGCGAGCGCATCCCGAGCGCGACCCGCTTCGCGGCGATGTGCCTGCCGTAGCGCATCATCGACCCCGAAAGATCGATCAGGATCGCAAGCGCTGTATCGGTCGTCGATTCGGTGTGGAAGACCTCGACATCATCATCGCGGAGGCGCAGCGGCAGGATCGCACCGGGAACACCGGGGGCGCCGGGAGCGGTCGCTTCGGGGGCGGCCTCGCGCGCCAGCCGCTGGATCGCGTTGCGCAGCGTCTCTCCCATGGCGACTTCGCTCAGCGGATCACCCCATTGGTACGGACGCGTTCCCTCGCTGCGATCGCCGCGCGCTCCGGGATCCGGTGACTCGTGTCCATCGCGGATCCCCGCCTTCAGATTGCGGAAGATTTCGAGGAACGATCGATGTTGCATGCCGCGCTGCATGCGCGGCGTCAGACGGAGCGTGCCGTCCTCCGACCGTTCCATCAGCCCGGCCTGGATCATCTCGTCGATGAGTTGCCGGATCTGCTCGTCCGGGTGTTCGTTCAGCGCATCGAGACCGTCCTGGCCGTACTGCAGGATGAATTCGACAACACCCGAAGAGGGAAACAGATCATCCGGGCCGAGAAACCGCCCGTGGTCGTCGTATTCGGAGTAAGACACCTTCATCCGGAAACGCTAGGCGCACCGGCGGGCCCGGATCGTTGCAGGAAATTCGTTCAGACGATCTCGATGATCTCGAAGCGGATCGTCCCGCGGGGTGCATCGACGCGGATCGTCTCGCCGACCCGCGCCTTCATGAGTGATTCCCCCATCGGGCTGGTCGCGGTGACCTCGACGATCTCATCGTGAATGGAGCCGGTCGCCTCGCCGACGAGCCGGTACAGCTCCTCATCGCCCGAGTCGACCTCGCGCAGCTTCACCGTCGCACCGAGGAAGACGACATCCGTCGGGACATGGTCCTGATTGACGACCTTGGCGTTCGAGAGTTTCTCTTCCAGGCGACGGATCTCGGCTTCGTTCATGCCCTGATCTTCACGGGCGGCGTGGTACTCGGCGTTCTCCTTGAGATCACCCAGAGCACGGGCCTCCGCGATCCGCTCGCTGAACTCGGGACGCTTGGCCTTGGCCGCGGCGAGTTTGGCTTCCAGTTGGGCTTTCTCTTCCGCTGTCAGGAATTCCATAACCGACTCTCCCGAACAAAAACGACCGCGGCGATCCGCCACGGCCGGTGGTGCTCTCTTCCGACAAGCCGATCCTACACCAACACCGCCAAACGGGCCAGAACACGCCCCGCGGATCCGTCCGCCGGGATCACGGAGCTTCCGTGCCGCTGGGCAGGCGGGGATCCAGGCGAGCCGGATCGACGAGCGGAGCACGCCAGCACGACGCGATCAGCAACCCCAACCCCCCGATGCCGGGTATCGACATCACCAGCCACTCGCTCGGCATCACACGCGGCGTCAGGTTCCCCGGCGACGACACCACAGACGAAGGCGTGGTCAGGATCGAGGTCACCGCCCACCACTCCGGCAGTTGCGGCCCAGGGAGCCCCGCATTCAGCATCCAGATCACCGGGCCCAGGCCCACCAGCAGCAACACCAGTCCCATCCAGAGTGTGCGCACCGCTCCGGATTGCGATCCCGTTCCCCACGCGATCACGCCGCAACTCAGCAACCCCCACGAAACCAGACTCAACATGATCGCGCCGATCACCTCGTACGGCCATGCAGTGAGCAGCGGCATCGGCCAGATGACGGCCTGCAACGGGATCATCAGCGCGACGAAGTCCTGCAGCGCAGCCCGCGTGGGGCGGATCGGCGGCCGCTGACTCAGCCGCACCATCGGCCACAGCACCGCGACACCGACCCCCGCGAGCAGGCACATCGCCATGCAGCCGTACCGGTACTGAGCGTTCGTGGGGATGCCGATCGAGCGAGCACCGAAGATGGTGATCATCGCACCGCCCATGAGAAAGACAGCCCAGAACAACGCAAGGATGCGCGGTTCCCCCTTGCGGTGCGCCCACGGGTCGTACCCCGGAGTCGTGCGGAACTCGGGAACGAAGACCATCGGACCGATGCGCACCGAGGGCGTGCGTGCTTCGCTCTCCTGCCTCGAAGATTGCTCAGGGCGCGGAGCGTCTTCGGTTGTCTCTTCCGGTGGGTCCGGTGGCATTGGTGTTCTCTCCGCCCGGCGAGACGAGCGCGTATCCGGTGTACAGGTCGATCCGGGAGACGCCGCGATCCTGGCGTGCCTCCGGTCGGAGAATCTGCGCGAGCTGCCCCAGCCGATGCTCCACGGGCGCCTCGCCGGGGCGGGATTCGTTCAGCGGACCTCCCCAGACGATGCGGCAGCCCGAATCCGTCACCAGAACCAGCCGACCCGTCCGACCGAACTCCCCGAGATCGACACCCACGAGCGTGCGGGAGGCGGGCTCCGCCTCGGAGACGATCCTCCACAGCAACTCGATCGCATCGCGGACATCGTCCGTGTCCCAGCGCACGCCGTAGCGAACATTGCCGGAGCCATCGCGCGGCGGCGGCATCGCCGGATCGTAGATGCGGAGGAATCGGGCCGGTGCTCGTGCGCCGGGCGGCAACCGCAGCGCAGCGCCATCCATGTCCACGAGCCACTCGCGCCCCTGCATGCTCACAACCGCCGCGGGAGTGCGCCACGAGCCCGTCACTTCCACGACCCCGCCGGAGGCCCGACGCACCAGAAGATCATCCCGAAACCAGCCCGTCGCCTGCAGCTTCCTCGCGGCGGCGATGAGCGAATCGTGATCGAACGGATCCGGAGAGACCGTTGCCGTCACGATCTGCAGAAGCTCCTCCCGCACCTCGGGGAACAGCCACGAGCGGTTGGGCTGCTCGCCGACGGGCCACTCGATGCTCACCTGCACCAGCTCCATCCGCGCAGCGCTCACCGATTGCCGCAGCGGACCGAGCCCGATGATCCACGCCACGACAAGCCCCACACCGCACAGCGCCGTGACGACCCGCCCGGCCACCCACAGCCGCGAGGCAAGATCGCCCATCCAGGCGCGCAGCCCGAACATGCGTCCCTCTTCCCGCGTCTGCTTCGCTGTCTTTTTCTTCTTCCTGGCCATGTCTCTCCCTATTCGTGCATTTCGAGTGTGGTTGCACGCGCCATCGCCCGCTCGACCAGATGGGCGCACAGATCCGACATCGAGATGCCGATGTGCGCGCACGCCTTCGGGACAAGCGAGTGCGAAGTGAAACCCGGCATCGTGTTGATCTCGAGCAGAAACGGCCGACCCACCTCATCGAGCATGAAGTCGGCGCGGCAGACATCGCGGATCCCGAGCGCATGCGCGAGCTTCGCGGTCGACTCCGTCACGATCTCCGCCACACCCTCAGGAAGATCCGGATCGAGAACATACTGCGTATCTTCGCGGGCGTACTTCGCCTCGTAGTCGTACAGCTTGTGCTTCGGGATGATCTCGATGATCGGCACGCACTCCAGCCCCGATCCCCGATCGATCATGCCGACGGTCAACTCCCGTCCCTCGACGAACGGCTCGATCATCGTCGGCTTCCGTGAGACCTGCGCTGCACGGTGCGTCGCGAGCCATTCGTGCTGTTCGCGGCAGACATGCAGACCGATCGTCGAGCCCTCGAAGATAGGCTTCACGACGATAGGCAGCGCAAAGGGCAGCCCGTCATCCTCCGGATCCAGGATCGCCGTCGACAGCACCGGGATGCCCTCGTGCGCTGCGATCGACTTGGTTACCACCTTGTCGATCGCCCGCTTCGCCGCACGGCTTCCCGATCCGACGAACGGACGCCCGTCCGCCTCCAGCAGCCGCTGCAGCGGCCCGCCCTCGCCGTACGGCCCGTGCAACGCAGGGAAGACGATTTCGCCGGTGAGTTCGGCGAGTTCGCCCTGATCGATCCGGTCGATGATGCTCAGCTCCGGCGCGAATCGCCCAGAAGCGCCCAGCGCCTCGGCGATCGCCCGCCCGCTGTCGATCGACACCGCCCGCTCCGCATCGGGCCCGCCCGCGAGAACGCGTACAACCGTCGTCATGCCTTGCCTCCGCGTTGCCAGATCGCGATCTCCGGTTCGAGACGGATCGAGTGTGATCGCTCCACGCGCTCCCGCACTTCCTCAAGGAGATTCAGAATGTCCCGCGCCGTGCACCCGGGATGCGTGACGATGAAGTTCGCGTGGATGTCCGAAACCTCCGCCCCACCGACACGCAGCCGCTTGCACCCCGACTGATCGATCAGTTTCCCCGCGCTCACCCGCGTCCCGGACAGCACCGGATTTTTGAAGACGCACCCCGCCGAATCCTCGCGCAGCGGCTGCGAAGATTTCTTGTAGGTCATCACATCCTTCAGCCGCTGGCGAGCAGCCGCCCGCTTCGCCTCCGGAATCGATTCGAGATGAAACTCCACGGAAGTGATGATCAGCCACGAAAGCCCCGAGTGGCGGTAGTCGAAGTTGATCTCATCGTGCGGAATCGTCAGCTCATCACCCAGCCGCGTCAGCGCTGTCACGGATTCGATGCTCTGCGCGATGTCGCCGAATGCGCCGCCCGCGTTCATGAACACTGCACCGCCGATGCTCGCCGGGATGCCGCCGAGGTGCTCCAGCCCTTCCAGCCCGTCACGGTTGGTCTGCGTGATCAGCTTCGGCAGCCGCGCCCCGGCCTCCGCGCGGACGAAGATGGTCGTCGCGCGGTCCGGCAGCGCAGCGCCGCCATCGAAACCGAGATACTCGACACGATTCAGGTGTTCGAGCGAGAGAACCAGCCCATCGACCCCCTCGTCATCCACCAGCAGATTCGCGCCATCGCCGAGCACCGAGATGCGCTCTCCCGCGAACATGCGCAGCAGATCCCGCAACTCCTCGACGCTCCGCGGCCGCGCCAGAAGATCCGCCTTCCCACCGACCCTGAACCAGGTCGGGATCGGCGCATTCGCCTCGATGATGTCGGACAGGGTCGCGTTCACGGCACGGCCAACCTCGGCGCCGGCTGCACGATGCCCCGCGACGCCGCGCGAACATTCGTGTGACGACCCATGAAATCGCGAGCGATCTTCCACACCGGACCCGCGCCCATCACCACCAGCAGGTCGCCCGGACGGCACAGGAGATCGAGCTGTTCCACGATCGCCTCGAACGGATACAGATGCATCGCGTGGATGCCACGCTTGCGAAGCCGATCCACCAGATCCGAGGCGCTCACCCGCGTCTTCTCGATGTCCGAGTCACGCACGAAGTAAATATGCGGCACGATCACGATGTCCGCCTGCGCAAACGCCTGCGCAAACTCCTCCAGCAGGAAGCGGGTCCGCGAGTGCTGGTGCGGCTGGAAAATGCAGATCAGCCGACCGCCGCGCTCCTGCGGACGCTCGAAATCACGCAACGCGCGCAGCGTCGTGTCGATCTCCGTCGGATGGTGCCCGTAGTCGTCGTAGATGCGCAGCGGCAGCGCCTGCGGACGCAGCGTCACCTCGCCCAGCAACTGCATCCGCCGATCCACGCCCTCGAAGCAATCCATCGCCTCGGCCACCTTCGCCGCCGGAGCACCCAGCCAGATCGCCAGCGTCGCCGCCATCGCCGAGTTCATCGCCATGTGCTCACCGGGAATCCGAAGAACCCAGTTCGCGATGTGCCGGCCCTTGTGATTCAGCCCCACCCGGCGCGCTGCCGTGTCGTAGGTCACATGCCAATCCGCCATCGGCGCAAAGCCGATCGTCTCCACCTCCGCCTCCACACCGCCGGTCACCTCCCGACGATGCGCCCCCTCGTGCGCGATCAGCAGCCGCCCGCCATCCGCCGGCAGCATCTGCGCGAACTCCGCGAACGCCTCGACCACGGCATCCAGCGTGCCGTACACATCCAGATGGTCCGCCTCCACCGAGGTGATGCACGCGACCTTCGGGCACAGCCGGTGGAACGAACGGTTGAACTCGCACGCCTCCGCCAGCAGCAGCCCCGGCTGCCCCGCGAGCGGACCGGCGGGGATCGAATCCGCTCCGAGATGAAACCCGGTCGGCGACTTCCCCGGCTTCGCCAGTTGCTTGCAGACCGCTCCCACCACCACCGTCGGATCCAGCCCAGCCACCAGCAGCGCATGCCCCAGCAGCGCGACCGTCGTCGACTTCCCGTGCGTGCCCGCCACCGCGACCCCCGTCCGCCCGACCATGCACTGCCCCAGCGCCTCGGCGTAGGTCAGCACCGGCAGCCCCGCGCCCACCGCCGCCACGACCTCCGGATGATTCGGGGCGACCGCCGCGGACGCGATCACCACCCCGGTTTCGGGGGGTATCCGCCCCGCATCCTGCTCCAGACCCACCTCGATCCCCTCGGACCGCAGCGCGACCACCGTCTCCGTGTCTTCCTTGTCCGATCCGCAGACGATCGCGCCCCGCGAGGCGAGCATCCGCGCCAGCCCCGACATGCCGCACCCGCCGATCCCGATGAGATAGATCCTCACGCCGCCAAGATCAGTCGGTGTGAGGGGGCCGGAAAGGATGGATCGGTTGGCGTGGCGCATTGTGTCCTGCATGCAAGGGTCATCGGCAGAGAAAGTCGAGCCGGCGGAGAAATGCCACACCGGCACGCACGGCCAATGGCCCGGCTACCCTGCACATCATGACCGCAAAGCACACCACACAGGGAGACCCCGAAGAAGGCCACCCGTACAAGATCGCGGTCCTCTGCGACCTGCGCGACGCCGACGGACGCCTGCTCCTCCTCCACCGCAAGAAAGAGCCCAACCGCGACCTCTATTCCCCCATCGGCGGCAAGCTCGACACATGGCGCGGCGAGAGCCCCACACAGTGCGCCCAGCGGGAAATCCTCGAAGAGGCGGGCATCGAGATCCCCATCGAGCGCCTCCGACTCCTCGGCATGATCAGCGAAAACGGCTACGCATCCTCCGAGGGGCGGACCAACTGGCTGCTCTTCTACTTCCGCGTCGATGGCCCCGTCGAACTGGAGCCCTTCGAGATGCGCGAGGGACGCCTCGAATGGGTCGAGCCCGAACGCATCCCCACGCTGCCGCTCCCCGAAACCGACCGCAAGATCATCTGGCCGCTCGTCGAGGAGTACGAGGGCGGCTTCTTCGCCGTTCACATCGATTGCGAAGGCGAAGAGATGACATGGAACATCGAGCAGGCCATCCGCCCGCACACGCCCTCCGGCAGCGACTGATGAACCGCGTTTAGGTGGGGGGATTCCGGGGGGCCGGGATTCCGGGGGTTCGGGGGTGTTCCGGGGGCTGGGGGGAAACTTGATCGGGGTTTGGACGAAGAAAGAAGTGGGCATTCCCCCGCCGAAGATCTCCTACCATGAATTTTGCGGGCGATGCCTCCAATTCCCTGCGGAGCGTAGACTGATGGCGGAGTTGAACGCACAGCACCAACCGATGGCGAGCCGGGGCCGTTCCCCCTCGTACAACCGCTCCTATCCGGGCGGGTACGCGGGCAGGATGGTCATGCGCGAGGTCTGGCGGGGGCTGCGGATCGTCATCCTCGCCGTCGTGGCCATGCTGCTCCTGGCCCCTCAATCCTCGTTCGCGACGCTCCGCGGCTCGGTGATGCCCGCGGCCATGAGCGCCTCGACCCCGCCGCCGACCGTCGATGCCCGCCGATACGCCCCCAACCTCGCGATCATCTCCGTCCACGGCCCGATCACCGCAGTCACCGCCCGCTCCTTCGAGCGCCGCGTGCGGGCCGCCCTGGACTCCGGCGCGGATGCCATCGTCGTGGACATCAATTCGCCCGGTGGCGAGGTGGGCGCGGTCCTCGAAATCTGTGCGCAGATCAAGCGATCAGGCGTCCACACCATCGCCTGGATCAACCCCATGGCCTTCTCCGGGGGCGCCATCATCGCCATCGCATGCGATGAGATCATCGTCTCGACCGGCGCCAGCATGGGCGATGCCGCCCCAGTGCGCCTGGGCATGCTGGGCATCGAACGCATCGAGGATCCGGAGATCCGCCAGAAACTGCTCGCGCCGCTCCTGACCGAGATCGTCGATTCCGCGCGTGCGAACGGCTACGACGAAGTCCTCGTGCAGGGATTGCTCTCACTCGGCGTCGAGACATGGCAGGTCGAGCACACTCCGACGGGGCGCCTGTACTTCCTCACCGAGCCGGAGTACCGACGCATCTTCGGGACCGAGCCCCAGCGCGGCGCGCCCACGATCCCCTCCGGCAGCCCCACCGCCGGGCTCGCCTCGCCGCCCACGCAGACCGGCACAGTCCAGCAGGATCCGACCACGGGCGTCGAAGGGCTCACACCCGCGACCGGCGAATTCACACGAGAACTCGTCGAGGAAGTGACGCAGAACCTCACGCAGCCCGGGCGTCGACAGGACATCTACGCCTTCCCAGCCGATGAATTCCGGGTCATCGGCTACGCCACCGACGGCAACACGCTCCTCACCATGAGCGCCGATCAACTCCATCAGTTCGGATTCACCCGCCATCAGCAGGCCGTCGACACAGATGAACAACTCCGCGCCCTCACCGGTGCAACAAACATCGCACGCCTGAACCAGTCGTGGTCCGAGACCTTCACCGGAGTCATGACGCAGGGCATGCTCGGCATGATGATCCGCACCATCTTGATCGTCGTGTTCCTGCTCGCCCTCTTCATCGAATTGTCCATGCCCGGCACCGGTGTCGGCGGCACCATTGCGCTCGTCGCGCTCGCTGGTCTCATCGTTCCGCCGCTCATGATCGGCGCTGCATCGTGGTGGGCCATCGCGGCGATCCTCGTCGGCGTCGGACTGATCGTCCTCGAACTGCTCGTCTTCCCCGGCATGGGCATACCCGGCATCGCCGGGCTCATCTCGCTCATTGCCGGACTCGTCGGCACCTTCGCCGGCGCGGGCCAGATTTTCCCCGGCGTCAACGGCGGCAACAACGATCTCGCATGGGCCGTCAGCAGCGTCCTGCTCGCCATCTTCGCCGCCGGCGTCGGCATGTTCTTCCTCACCCGATACACCCGAGCCATCCCCATCGCCAAGGGGCTCATTCTGGATACGCCCACCTCCTCCGCAGGCAACACCATCCTCGGCGCGATGGCGGGCGCCACCGTATCCGGACCGGTGCGCATCGGCGAGCGCGGCGTCACGACGACGCCACTATTGCCAAGCGGGCGTGCCGAGTTCGACGGACGGCTGGTCGATGTCGTCAGCGAATACGGCTTCGTCGATGCCGGCGCCGATGTCCGCGTCACCAGCGTCACCCAGTATCGTGTTGGTGTCGAGGCGGTCCCGCCGGGATCGGAGACCGGCAACGCCGCACCACCGGAGGCCTCCGCGTGACAGAGAAGCTCGTTTGGGGATTTTCGCTCGTCGGCATCGCGTTCGCGCTGGTGATTCTCGAATTCATCGTGCCCAGCGGCGGTCTCATCGCCCTCACCGCCGCCCTCGTCGCCCTCGCGGGCGTTGTTGCCTTCTGGATGGAAGACCCCATGTGGGGCATCATCTCCGCGGGCGGCGTCCTCGTCTTCGGGGTCGCGGCGATCGTCTTCTTCTTCAAAATCTTCCCCTACACCCCCGCAGGAAGGGGCCTTATTCTGGGGGGTGAAGCCAACGGGCGGGAGGATGCCGACGCCGATGCATTCCGGAGCGAGCAGAAGCGCCGCGAGGCCGAGCAGGCCCTCGTCGGGGCCGAGGGCGTCGCACTCGTCGACCTCCACCCCATCGGAGCCGTGGATATCGACGGCAAACGCGTCGAGGCGCTCGCCGAGGGCGGCTGGATCGAGCGGGGCACGCGGGTCGTTGTCGTCTCTGTCTCCGGCAACCAGATCAAGGTCCGGGCGAAGCGTCTGTAGCGCGAAACACGCATCATCTTGCAACGCCGGGCCCCCGGCGCGTTATCATCCCGCCCTGCGGTAGTGCCGCAACCACCAATTCCGGTGTACACCGACTTCGGAGGCAAGCAGCTTCATGACACCCTTCCTGATCGCCCTCGGCATTCTCGGCCTGATCATCGCCCTCGTCTTCGGGGCTCTGCTCTTCAAGTTCTTCAATCTCTGGATCCAGGCGTGGCTCTCAGGCGCGCCTGTCCGCCTGTTCAGTCTCATCGGCATGCAGCTCCGCAAGGTGCGCCCCGATGTGATCGTCTACAGCCGCATCAAGGCGGTGAAGGCGGACATCCGCCCGACCATCACGACCGATCAGCTCGAAACCCACTATCTCTCCGGCGGTCGTGTGCCGAGTGTCGTCAACGCACTCATCGCCGCGAGCAAAGCCAAGATCGAGCTCCCGTTCGACACCGCCTGCGCCATCGACCTCGCCGGTCGCGACATCCTCGACGCCGTGCAGACCTCGGTGAACCCCAAGGTCATCGATGTGCCCAACCCCAAGCTCGGTCGCCCGACGGTCGATGCGGTCGCACGCGACGGCATCCAGCTCAAGGCCCGCGCCCGCGTCACCGTGCGGGCGAACATCCAGCGCCTCGTCGGAGGCGCCACCGAAGAAACGATCGTCGCTCGCGTCGGCGAGGGCATCGTGTCCTCCATCGGTTCCTCGGACACCCACAAGCATGTGCTCGAGAACCCCGACCGCATCTCCAAGACCGTGCTCCAGCGCGGCCTCGACGCCGGAACCGCTTTCGAGATCCTCTCGATCGACATCGCGGACATCGATGTCGGCGAGAACATCGGCGCCAAGCTCCAGACCGATCAGGCCGAGGCCGACAAGAAGCGCGCCCAGGCCGAGGCCGAGAAGCGTCGCGCTCTCGCCGTCGCCCAGGAGCAGGAGTTCCGTGCCGAAGAGCAGAAGAACCGTGCCCTCGTCGTGCTCGCCGAGGCGGAAGTGCCCAGAGCTATGGCGGATGCCTTCCGTCAGGGCAATCTCGGCATCATGGACTACTACCGCATGCAGAACATGCGGGCGGACACCCACATGCGTTCATCCATCGCGGGCGATGATTCCGCCACGAACCTGCCCGGCAGCAAGACCTCGTCGTAATCGGATCCTTCAGCCGGTCTCGGCGGCACGCTGGGCGATGTCCCGCAGGCGCACGCTCCGGTAGAGCCCATCCTCGCGCATCAGCGCGGGGGTCGGGATCCTGCGCTCGCCCTCGGCATCGACCACCGGCGCCGGGCTCCCCGGCGCGTTCTCGTCGGCGTGCATGGGCATGACCGGCAATCCCACCGGAACACGGGCCACACCCTTCGTCGCGACCGTGGCTCGCGCAACGCTCGTGGCCCGCTGCACGCTCAGGAGGCCAAGCGCCGGGCGCTTCGGCGCACCCTCGGCGAGCGGAGAACGCCCCGGATGATCCGGCAGCATCTCCGGTGAGGGATCCCCGATGAAGAAGATCGTCCCCGCCGGGATCGCGGCATGGATGCCGTCGCGCGTCGCGAAGTAGTCGCCCTGCGGCACGAATGCCGTGATCGCCCCGTCGCGCCGGTAGTACCAGCCCGGATAGCGCGGATCGGAGTACAGCAGCGTGAAGTCCGTGTCCTGACGCAACTGCGGCTGCAGAAAGCGCAGTGAGGTCGCCAGCGGATCGACATCCTCGACGCTCTGGTCGACAAGCTTCGCCTGCCCGAACGCGGACGAGCCGATCACCATCAGGGCCGCAATCTGTGGAACCGTGCTGCGCATCATGACATCCGTCAAGAGGATATCGGCCCGATCCTCGTCGGGCTTGCTCTCTCAACGCACGGACCGAGACCAATGTTCTCGGTGACGGCGAAACCTCAGCTTGAGCTTGTCTGGGTGGGCGTGGGGTCGGCCTGCTCGTCCACCAACTCGACCAGCTCCTTCAGAGTGATCGATCCGATGGCCTGCTCGTACGCATCGCTCATCCGCTGGTCGAGGATGGTGATGGCAATGGCGCCCTCGGTCCCGTTCCCATCGTCCGTCTCTTCCTCGAAATTGTTGCTGTCCGCGTTGTTGAGGGCGGAGATGATCTCCTGAACCTCGATGGTTTCGGGGTCCTTGGCGAGTTGATACCCGCCTCCGGCTCCGACCTTCGATTCGAGCAGCTCCGCGGACCGCAGGGAGAGCAGAATGGACTCGAGGAACTTGCGCGGCAGATCCTCCGCCTGAGCGATCTCACGCGATTGGCAGTAGCCGTTTTCGTCCGCCCGGCGGGCGAGGTAGATCGCCGCCTTGATCCCGTATTGGCATCGTTTGCTGAATTGCATTGGTCGCCTTGTCTGTTCAAAGCCAAAGTGAATTTGCCATTTCGGAGGTCGCCGCCCGTGTGAGCCGCACTCGGGGAGGAGGAGCGGACCACCATGCCGGAGATTCCCCAGACTACAGAAGGATACGGATATCAACCGCGATGGTTGCCTCTGGAGATTCGGAAGAAATGCGATTCAGCGCTTCTCCACGAGCCCTCCACCGAAATAAGGCATTCAAAATCGCTTCATCTACATCCCGTCGCCCGGACGACTCGATCGTCTCAACCCGACTCACCCGCCCCTCGCGGGTGAAATGCAGTCGGAATATCGGGCTTCGGGTGGACGCCGTGAGCCGTGTGATGTCGTGGAAAAACGGACGCACCGTGTCGATCCGCAGCCCCTGCGCCTCGACCGGACCCCCCAGATCTCGGACCCTGACCGGGTTGATCGCGGCGGCCGGGGCTTCCCGGTCGTCGGCTTGTCCTGCCTCGCCGGAATCCCCCGCGGCCCCTTCCCGCTCGCTCGGCGCGGTCGATCCCCCGGTTTCGGCGGTTTCGACGGGCTCCTCGACCAGCGTCTGTGTCTCCTCTCCATCCCGAACGGTGACTTCCTCCGGCGTGGGCGTTTCCGCGGGCGGCGGAAGCGTTTCGGTCGCCGCCACGGAGGGCACGCCATCGAAGAGTTCCGCGAGTGCTCCGGCCACCCTCCGGGCCGACTCGACCGCCTCGGTCATGGCCTGGCGGGTGCTCTCGCCGATTTCCCGCGCCTCCGCCAGCGTCTGCAGCAGGGGCTGGAGGCGGGCGATCTGCCCGGCCATGGACGGATCCGGGGTGAATTGGGCCTGATCGACCTCCGACGCCGGGGCATCGAAGGGACGCATCTCGTCCAGCCCGATCCACGCCAGCGACATCGATGATCGATCCGGATCGCCCAGCGAGATCTTGCGGTATTGGTCCTCGGGCATCTGCGAGAGTGGGGGAGTGCCGGCGTACAGCGGCTTGGACTGGCGCTCGAGCGCCACCCACAGCCCGATCCCGAGGTGGATCAGGATGCTCGCCAGCAGTGCGGGCAGCAGGCCGCGAGATGTCTGGTCCTGACGCACCGGAAATCCTATGGGGCCGAGCCCGTCCGAGCCCCGGAATCGCCCTCGCGCAGGATCCGAACCGCCCGGAGGTCCGCCGCGGAGAGGGCATCCAGCAGCGTGAGCAGGGCGCCCGAGGGCGCGGCCCGATCCGGGGCGACCACAACCCGGATTGAGGGGTCCAGTTCCATCCGCGCCGTCAGCTCCGTGACGAGGTCCTCCAGCTCTGCGGGGGCGTCGTCGATGGCGTAGCTGGCGTCCCGGCGGACGGAGACGACCGTGTACACCGCCCGTTCAGGGGTCTCGGCGAGGGCGGCGCCGGGCAGGTCGATGTCCGTGACCTCCAGGCGTGCCGTGAGGACCAGCGCGAAGAGAAAGAAGGTCAGGAGCAGGAAGACCGTGTCGATCAGTGGTGTGAGTTCCAGCCGGGGCTCGGGCATGGCGGCACGGTGTCGGCGCATGGGGAAAGAGTAGGAGGGGCGGGCACGCTCTACACTCGTCGTCCCATGACCCTGAATCTCACCGCCGAGCAGTTCATCGGGATCGTCGACCGTGCCCGCGCCGAGGGTCGCGGGCGTGGCACCATTGTCATTCCGGTGGCCGCCCGTCTTCTCAGCGATCAGCTCACCCCGGTTCTGGCGTATCGGCGTCTCGTCGTCGCGGACGAGCGCACCGCGCCCTCGTTCCTGTTCGAGTCCGTCGAGAACGGCGACCGCCAGGGGCGCTACTCGCTCATCGGCGCGCACCCCAGCGTCGAGATCGGCGCGGATGAGCACGATGTCAAGATCGTCGATCGTCGGAGTGCCGAGCCGGTCGAACGGCGAGAGCGACACGACAATCCGCTCGACAGCATCCGCGCCTTCACGAGCGGCTGGCGCTTCGTCATGCCGGAGGACAAGCCGGGGATGCTCCTGCCGCGGTGCATGCTCGGTGGATGGGTGGGCTATGCCTCGTACGACACGGTGCGCTACACCGAGCCGGAGAAGCTGCTCTGGTCCGAGGCGCCGCCGGACGATCGCGGGCTGCTCGATCTTCACTTCGGCCTGTACGAGGAAGTCGTCGTTTTCGATCATGTCGACAAAGTCGTGCATGTCGTTCGCAGCATCCCCGTCGCTCCCGGCGAGGATGCTTCGGGGGCGTATTGGCGCGGGGTGGCCGCGCTGGAGCGGACCGTCGAGGCGTTGCAGGTCCACAGCAAGCCGCTGAGCGCGGGGCGTTTGGATCAGGACGCGTTTCCCGGTGAAGTCCATTCCAACATGACCCGCGCCCAGCACGCGGCGATGGTGGATCGCGCCAAGGAGTACATCCGCGCGGGCGACATCTTCCAGGTCGTCCTCGGGCAGCGCTTCGAGAAGCGGAGCAAGGCCGACCCCTTCGATGTCTACCGTGCGCTGCGCGTCGTGAATCCCAGCCCCTACATGGTGTATCTCCAGTCGCCCGGCTGCATTCTCATCGCGTCGAGTCCGGAGATCCTCTGCCGCGTGCGCGATGAGGGCGAGGCCCGGATGGTCGTCACCAACCGTCCCCTGGCGGGCACGCGCAAGCGCGGCGAATCACCCGAGGAGGACATCGCCCTCGAACGGGATCTCCTCGCCGACGAGAAGGAACGCGCCGAGCACATCATGCTTGTCGATCTTGGGCGGAATGATGTCGGGCGGATCGCCGAGCACGCCACCGTCGCGCTCCCCGCCGTGATGCAGATCGAGCGGTACAGCCATGTCATGCACATCTCCTCGACGGTGACGGGTCTCCTTCGCGAGGGGCTGGATTGCTGGGATGCGCTGTGCGCCACGCTCCCCGTCGGCACGATCTCGGGGGCGCCGAAAATCCGGGCCATGCAGATCATCGATGAACTCGAACCCGTCCGGCGCGGTCCCTACGGCGGGGGATTCGGCTATGTCAGCTTCACGGGCGAGATGGACATCGCCCTCGCGCTGCGCACCATCGTCGTCCCGACCGCGCAGCACAGCGAGCGCGCGGGATGGATGTACCACCTTCAGGCGTCCGGCGGCATCGTCTACGACTCGCGCCCCGAGGCCGAGTACGCCGAGACGGTCAACAAGTCCGCGGCCATGGCCCGCGCCATCGAGGTCGCCGAGCGCGCCTTTGCGGATGGGTTCGGTACGAAGGCGCCCGCCGATGTCGCGTCAGACGGACATGCCGGTTGAAACCGATTCCTTCAGCGCCTGAGCGGGCGTGAAGCCGACCGTGACCGATTCGGGGATCTCGATGCGCTCCTTCGTCGAAGGATTCACGCCCATACGCGCCTTGCGGACCTTGAGCTTGAGGGTGCCGAAGCCGGCGATGGTCACTTTCTCGTCGCTGCGGATGCCGTCGGCGATGCTCGCGAAGATCGCCTCGACATACTCCCCTGCGACGGTCTTGCTCTTCCCGGTTTTCGCTGCCACGGCTTCGATGAGATCTCCCTTGTTCACGATCGTGCGCTCCTTCCCCTCATCAGGTTGTTGGTGCGATGTTCGACGAGAATCGCAGAAAACTCCGCGATCCCGGCCCGAACCTCGCGGGGGGCCACCGTAGAACATGCGGGCGCATGCGCCAAGGTTCATACAGTTGTACACCGGTTGTCACCGTGGCCGTCCGGGAAGATGCCCCATCTTGACGGAATTTCCGTTTGGGTTCGGTCCGGATTGGCCGCGGCTCCCGCCCGCCTACGATTTCGGCGATGGTCACCGCAGCACCGAGATCCAAGACGGACACCCGGAACCGCACCAAGCAGCCGCGGCTCTGGCATGTCATCCTTCTGGACGATGACCATCACACCTACGAGTATGTCATCGAGATGATGATGCTCGTCTTCGCCCACTCCATCGAGCGTGGCTTCGAGATTGCAGAGACCGTCGACAGCGAGGGGCGCGCCATCTGCCTGACGACACACCTCGAACTCGCCGAGCTCAAGCGCGAACAGATGACCTCCCTCGGCCCCGATCCGCGCATGGAAGAGTCGGCCGGTCCCATGACCGTCCTGCTCGAACCCGCCGACGATGGCGACGACGCCTAACCCCCCCGGAAGTCGCCCCCGCCCCCGGAAGTATCCCCCTCGGGAAGTGCCCACCGGAAGTACTCCGCAACCCCGGACCCCCGGTCCCAGTAGCCCTTGGTCCCCGGTCGCTGCCGCGCGGTACGCTTCGGGCCATGACGCTTGTTCTCTGCACCGAAGATTACGATGCCCAGTGCATCGCGTGGCTCGGCGAGCGCTGCGAGGTGCTCCGGTGTGCGCCGACCGACGGGTCGCTCTTCGATGATCTCGCGCAGCGAGCCGAGGGGCTGCTTGTCCGCACATACACCCGCGTCGATGCGGATCTGCTCGCGAGGATGCCGCGGCTGCGCGTCGTGGGGCGTGCCGGCGTCGCGCTCGAGAACATCGATGCCCTGGCGTGCCGTGAGCGCGGCGTTGCGGTCGTCCACACCCCCAACTCCAACACCCGAGCCGTCGTCGAGTTCTTCACCGCGGTGCTGATGGATGCCCTGCGTCCGCGGGTCTTTCTCGATGACGCCCTCGAACCCGAGGACTGGCACGCAGCACGGCGTGAGCTGGTCGGGGAGTGGGAGGCCAACGAACTGACCCTCGGGATCCTCGGCTTCGGGCGGATCGGCAGCGCGGTCGCCCGCGTCGGCGAAGCGCTGGACATGCCCATTCTCTATCACGACCTCCGCGAGATCGCCCCCGAGCGCTGGGGCAGCGCCAAGCCCGTCTCTTTCGAGCGGGTGCTCGCGGAGAGCGATGTCCTCAGCGTGCATGTGGACTACCGCGCGAGCAACGCCGGGCTGCTCGGGGCCCCGGAGTTCGAGCGCATGAAGCCCGGCGCGCTGCTCATCAACACCTCCCGCGGCTTCGTCATCGATGCGGCTGCGCTGGCCACGCACCTGCGTGCGCATCCCGACTGCCGCGCCATTCTCGATGTCCACGATCCGCTCGAACCCATCCCGGGCGATTATCCACTGCTCGGCTTGCCCAATGCTTCGCTGACGCCCCATCTCGCGAGCGGCACCGTCAAGGCCAAGCGCGACATGTCGTGGGTGGTCTGCGACCTCTGGGGCGTTCTTCAGGGTGAGCTGGCGCAGAACCCGCCGCCCGCGTGGTTGTACGAGGAAGGGGACAGTCTCTGATGATTCAACTCGGTGTGAATGTCGATCATGTCGCCACCGTCCGCCAGGCCCGGCGCGGCATCGAGCCCGACCCTGTCCGCGCGGCCCATGAGGCCGAACTCGGCGGGGCCGACGGCATCACCGTTCACCTCCGCGAGGATCGGCGTCACATACAGGATGCCGATGTCGAGCGCCTCAAGGCGGCCGTGAATGTCAAGCTCAATCTTGAGATGGCCGCGACGGATGAGATGGTCGAGATCGCCCGACGGCTCAAGCCGCAGATCGCGATGCTGGTGCCCGAGGGTCGTCAGGAAATCACCACCGAGGGCGGTCTGGACATCGTGGGCAACGCGAAGCACATGAAGCAGGTGGTCGAGCGTCTGAAGGAAGCCGGGCTGATCGTCTCCGCGTTCATCGATGCCGAGGATGCTCAGGTCCAGGCCGCGGCGGATGCCGGGTTCGATGTCTGCGAGGTGCACACCGGCCCGTACGCCCACTCCTTCGGCATCGCCGGCGGCGACTTCCTGTTCGACGATCTGGCGAAGGAACTTGACGCGGTGAAGCGCGCCGGAGCCAGAATCATCGAACTCGGTATGCGATTCAACGCGGGCCACGCGCTCAACTATGGGAATGTGCAGCCCATCGCCGCGCTGCCCGGCATCCGTGAACTGCACATCGGCCACGCCATCGTCAGCCGCGCGGTCTATGTCGGACTCCGCGAGGCCGTCCGCGAGATGAAGCGGCTCATGGTCGAGGCGGCCACCAATCCACGAACCTCCGGCGCCTGATTCAGCACGAAGGGGCGGTACTCGCATGGGAGCCATAGATCCGTTTGAGGTGCAACTGCGCGACGGTGCACGCCTGCGGCTGTTCAGCCCGGATGAGTCGGATGCCGAGCGAGCGCTGGAGTTTTTCCGGGGCGTCACGCGCACCACTGAAAACATCCTCAGCGCGCCCGAGGATGCCGACGGTCTGACCATCGACGATGAGCGCCGCATGATCGAGACCGCACGCGACAACCCGTGCGGACTCGTCCTCGTCGCCGAGCCGATCGATGGCGGTCCCATCGTCGCCATGTGCGACATCCGGCCATACCGCCATGTCCGCGCGCGTCATGGTGTCGTGCTCGGGATCAGTGTTGCTGAGGCGTGGCGCGGGCGGGGTCTCGGACGCATCATGATGCAGCGTGTCGTCGACTGGGCCGGAAATCATCCGACCATCGAGCGCATCACCCTCGGCGTCCTCGCAGACAGTCC
Source organism: Phycisphaeraceae bacterium (assembly GCA_007693725.1). Taxonomy (GTDB): domain Bacteria; phylum Planctomycetota; class Phycisphaerae; order Phycisphaerales; family UBA1924; genus REDD01. The sequence continues at coordinate 6,907 of REDD01000275.1, read as the reverse complement.
CGATGCTCAGCGTCTCTACCGCTCATTCGGATTCGTGGAGACCGGTCGCCTGCCGGGTTTCATCCGCATGGCAGACGGCAGACTCCGTGACGAGATCAGCATGTCCCTCTATCTCAAGGAACTGCCGCCCGGCGTCCCGAGCGAGGTTCCGCCGCTTGTCTCAGCCGACTTCGTGCGCCGGGTCGTCGAGCACGAGCGCTGGGCCACCGAGCGCCTGTTCGATGCCATCGAGACCGTGCCGCGGGACCGGCGCACCGAGCCCGGCTACCAACGCGCGATCGACAAGGTGGCGCACATCATCGGCGCACGCGCATCGTGGCTGAACCGGATGGGAACACCCGTTGAGGTGCCCGACGCGGTCTTTCCGGTCGGCTGGTCACTCGAAGCCGCCCGTGAGCGCTTCGCGCATGTCCAAGCGGCGTGGGAGCGTTGGGGCGCGACCCTCACCGATGCGGACCTCGCCGCCCCGCTGCACTACACCAGCACCGATGGCACGCGATGGATGAACACCTGCGCCGACATCGCGGTGCATGTCTGCACCCACGGCTTCCTGCACCGTGGGCAGGCGAACACGCTGGTTGCGCAGGCCGGCGGAACGCCCGTCAACATGGACATGATCTTCTTCCTCCGGCGCACGCTCCCGTGAGCGGATCGAGTCGGAAGATCACTCGTTCACGCGTCGGTCAGTCGCCGAACTCTCGGCGTGCCTGATCGACCGAGTCACGCAGCTCGGAGAACGCGCTCGCGAGGCCCTCGCGCATCTCCTTCCACGCATCGCCCGTTGACGAACGCAGTTGCCGCAGCTCGTCTGCGATCGCCTGGCGACGCTGCTCCGCATTGTCGAGACGCTCACTCATCCGAGCACGGGCATCGGCGGAGAGTTCATCGAGCCGTCCTCGATACTCGTCGATCTGAGAGCCGACATTCTCGAGTTGCTTCTCGGCCTCGCGGACCATGTCATCGCGCGTTTCCGCCGCGAAGTCCATCGTGGTCCTGCCGAGGTCTTCCGCCTGGCGTCCCACATCACGGGCGGTGGTTCCGTCGCCGTTGTCGCTGCCGCCGCAGCCGATCAGCGTTCCCGACGCTGCGAGAACGACCGCCGCGGCCAGAATTCCGACATTTCCAAGTGTGCTTCGGCGCATAAGTGTGCTCCTTTCGCCGACAATATGATAGTCGACCAAATCGATCTTCTCAGGATCTTCTTGGGAATTCGCTTCGTATCCTTGCAAGATCGCCGATTCCGGGCCGGAATCGTCAGATCGCCGGCTCGTTCCCGTCCGGTGGCATGCGGCTTGCTCGGACGCGCACGCCCTCGCGCGTTCCCTCTCCGGTGATGCGCCCGGCCGGTCCCGTCGGTGTGGGATAGGTGTGCGGCGGCTTCGTCTTGCCCCTGATGAAGTCATCCACGATCTGCGCCGCGTGCTCGATGTCGTCCGTGAGTGTCACGAGATCGAGATCCTCCGGGCTGATCGTCGCGAACTCATCGCGCATCACGCGGCACACCCACTCATACATCCCCTTCCAGAACTCGGTCCCGATGCACACCACCGGGAACGGATCGATCTTCAGCGTCTGCATCAGTGTCAGAGCTTCGAAGAATTCATCCATTGTTCCGAAGCCGCCGGGGAAGATCACGAACGCCCGCGCATACTTCACGAACATCACTTTGCGGCAGAAGAAGTAGTTGAAATCCAGCTTGATCGTCTGATACGGGTTGGGCATCTGCTCGCGCGGCAGCGCGATGTTCAGCCCCACCGAGACCCCGCCCGCGTACCACGCGCCCCGGTTGGCCGCCTCCATCACGCCCGGCCCGCCGCCCGTGATCACCGCCAGCCCACGCTTCGCCAGAAGGCCCCCGAACGCCTCGGCCTGCCGGTACACATCGTGATCCGCCGGCGTCCGCGCCGAGCCGAAGACCGAGACCGCCGGCGGCAGGTCCGCCAACGCCTCGAACCCCTCCACGAACTCGCTCATGATCCTCAGCACGCGCCACGACTCCCCCGTCAGCCCGGGGTGGCTGCGATGCGGGTGCGGATGTTCGGAATCAGTCATGGTCGCCGCTCCTTGTCGAAAAGATCCAAGTCCTGTCGGATCAATGGTTTACATCGCTGTCAAGAAATATCCCGTTGGTCTTTCACGCCGTGCATGATACGATTGCTGGACTATGGCAAAAACAGCGGCGGTAGCGACCAAATCCTCGAAGACCGGTTCCTCATCCGGATCCGGCAAATCCACCAAGGCCAAGGCCAACCGGCCCAACGCCTTCGCAAACTACCAGACCGCCACCAAGTGGCTCGCCGAGCACGCGGACCTCGAGCGCGTCCGCGCCAGCCGCGTCGATCCCAGTGTCTTCACGCTCGACCGCATGACCGCCCTCATGAAGCATCTGGGCAACCCTGAGCAGGACCTCCGCGCCATCCATGTCGCCGGAACCAACGGCAAGGGCTCGACCGTCGCGATGCTCAGCTCCTGCCTCCAGGCGTGCGGCTACACCGTCGGCGCGTACACCAGCCCGCACCTCGTGGATCTCCGCGAGCGCATCCAGGTCAACGACCAGCTCATCTCCCACCAATCCATGACCGCGGCCCTCTCCGAGGTCGCCGGCGCGGTCGAGAAGCTTCCGAAGAAACTCGGTCCGCCGACCTACTTCGAGATCCTCACCGCCGCGGGCTTCCTCTACCTCGTCGAGCAGGCCGTGGATATCGCCCTCATCGAGGTCGGCATGGGCGGACGCCTTGACTCGACCAATGTCATCACGCCGGAGGTCAGCGTCATCACCGGCCTCTCGCTCGACCACACCCAGTACCTCGGCCAAACGCTCCCCGAGATCGCCCGCGAAAAAGCGGGCATCCTCAAGCCCGGTGTCCCCGCCATCACCTTCGAGCAGGAGCCCGGGATCGTCGATGTCCTGCGCGAATGCGCGGAGACGGTCGGCGCCACGCTCGAAGTCGTCGGCAAGGACATCGACTTCTCATACCGCTTCGAGTCCAGCCCCCAGCTCGGCCCGCACACGCGCGTCGGGCTCTCCACGCCCCGCGTCTCCTACGAGCATGTCCCCGTCCCCCTCCCCGGCGAGCATCAGGCCTTCAACTGCGGCCTTGTCCTCGCGGTGCTCGACAAGCTCGCGGGCATGGGCTTCGACCTCCCCGAGTCCAAGGTCACCTCCGGCCTCGAAACCACCCGCGTCCCCGGACGCATGGAACTCGTCTGGAAGGATCCGCGCATCCTCCTCGACGGCGCCCACAACCCCGCCGCCATCTCCGGCCTCATCCGTTCCATCGGCGCGCACATCCCGTACGACTCGCTCGTGATGATTTTCGGCTGCGCGGCCGACAAGGATGTCGATGAGATGCTCCGGCGCGTCGCGCTCGGCGCGGACAAGGTCATCTTCACCCGCGCCAAGGGCAACCCGCGCGCCAGCGATCCCGCCGAACTCGCCCGTCGATTCAGCGAGGAGTCGTCCAAGATGGCGCAGGCCGCCGCATCGCTCGACGATGCGCTCTCGATCGCCGGTCGCGCTGCCGGTCGCGATGACCTCATCTGCATCACCGGCTCCTTCTATCTCGTCGGCGAAGCCAAGAAGGCCCTCATCTCCAGAGCCGAGAAGATGGGCGTCTCCCTCCTCTCCTCCTGAGCCGCGCCACGGATCCGATCAGCGCACCTCCCCCGGCTACACTCACCATCATGACCGAGCAGACGAGCCACCACACCCCCTCAGGCGTCGATGCCGCCGGCGAGCGACATCGCTACGACGCCGCCTGCGCCGACCGCATCGAGCGCAAGTGGCAAATGTGGTGGAGCGAACACGACACCTTCCGCACGCCCAACCCCTCCGACCCCGGCTTCGACGCATCACGCCCCAAGTACTTCGTCCTCGACATGTTCCCCTATCCCAGCGGCGCGGGCCTCCATGTCGGCCACCCCGAGGGATACACCGCCACCGACATCATCGGCCGCTACAAGCGCATGCGCGGCTGCAATGTGCTGCACCCCATGGGCTGGGACGCCTTCGGCCTCCCCGCCGAGCAGTACGCCATCCAGACCAATGTCCACCCCGCGACCACGACGCGCAACGCCATCGAGACCTTCCGGCGTCAGCTCCAGCGCTTCGGCTTCGCCTACGACTGGTCACGCGAGTTCGCCACCATCGACCCGGACTACTACAGGTGGACGCAGTGGATCTTCCTCGCGCTCTACAACGCGTGGTACGACACGCACAACAAGCGCGCCCGTCCCATCTCCGAACTGACGGACGCCCTCGAAGCGGATCAGGCCCGCATCGACCAGTCCGGCACGGTCCTCCTCCGCGATCATCCCAACTTCCCCCACGCGCAGAAGTGGTCCGGCATGGACCCCGTCGTGCAGCGCCACACCATCGACGATCAGCGCCTCGCCTACCTCGCCGAGCAGTCCGTCAACTGGTGTCCGAAACTCGGCACCGTCCTCGCCAACGAGGAGGTCATCGACGGCAAGAGCGAGCGCGGTGGCCACTCCGTCCGGCGTGTCGCCCACAAGCAGTGGATGCTCCGCATCACCGCCTACGCCGATCGTCTCCTCGAAGACCTGAACGATCTCGACTGGCCCACCTCCACCAAGACCCAGCAGCGCGAATGGATCGGACGCAGCGAGGGCGCCTACATCGACTTCCCCGCCGGAAAGCGACGAATCCGCGTCTTCACCACACGACCCGACACCGTCTTCGGCGCCACCTACATGGTCCTCGCCCCCGAGCACCCGCTCGTCGATGAACTCGCGCCCCACGCCTACGGCGGCACCGTCCCGCCATCGTGGCGCTGCTCCGGGTTCCCCGGCGCAGATGATCTCATCGCGCGCAACGCTTCACCACGCGAAGTCATCGACGCTTATCGCGCCTGGGTCGCCGGACGCACCGATGTCGAGCGACAGGCCGAAGCCAAGATCAAGAGCGGCGTCTTCACCGGCGCCTACGCGCTCAACCCCGTCAACCAGCAGCGCGTTCCCATTTTCATCGCCGACTATGTCCTGATGGGCTACGGCACCGGCGCGATCATGGCCGTGCCCGGGCAGGACCAGCGCGACTGGGACTTCGCCAAGGTCTTCGGACTCCCCATCATCCGCACCGTCCAGCCCCCCGAAGGTTTCACCGAGCACGCCGCCTTCACCGGCGAAGGCCCGGCCATCAATTCCGACTTCCTCAACGGCCTCAACATCCCCGACGCCAAGCGGCGCATCATCGCGTGGCTCGAAGAACACAAAGCCGGCAAGCGCGCCGTCACCTACAAGCTCCGCGACTGGCTCTTCAGCCGTCAGCGCTACTGGGGCGAGCCCTTCCCCATCGTCTTCGACGAACTGGGCAACCATCACCCCATCGCCGCCGACAAACTCCCCGTCGCCCTCCCCGAACTCGACGACTTCCGCCCCCCCGAGTGCGAGACACCGACGCCACTCCTCGGCAAAGCCACCGATTGGGTCCGCACCACCGCGGGCGAAGCCGGCGTCGATCCCGCATCCGGGCTTCCGCCCGAGGCCACCGTCTGGCGCGAAACCAACACCATGCCCAACTGGGCCGGCTCCTGCTGGTACTACCTCCGCTACTGCGATCCGAAGAACCCCGACCGCTTCGTCGGGCGCGAGGCCGAGCGGTACTGGATGGGCGAGAACGGCGTCGATCTTTACATCGGCGGCAACGAGCACGCCGTCCTCCACCTCCTCTACGCGCGCTTCTGGCACAAGGTCCTCTTCGACCTCGGCCATGTCACATCCCCCGAGCCCTTCCGCAAGCTCTTCCACCAAGGGCTCATCACATCCTTCGCCTACCAACGCGCCGACAAGTCACTCGTCGCCATCGACGCCGTGGAGAACCGAGGCACCGAAGACGCTCCCGAGTGGATCGAGATCGCCACCGGTGAGCCGGTCACACAGACCGTCGCCAAGATGAGCAAGTCGCTCAAGAATGTCGTCAACCCCGACGACATCATCGCCGAGTTCGGAGCCGACACATTCCGTCTCTACGAGATGTACCTCGGCCCGCTCGAAGCCAGCAAGCCCTGGAACACACGCGACACCGTCGGCCTCTTCCGCTTCCTCCAGCGCGTCTGGCGTCTCGTCATCGACGAGAACACCGGCAACATCCGCACCCGCGCCGAGGCCGATCCCGAAACCGAGAAAGCCCTGCACCGCACCATCGCCAAGGTCGGCGAGGACATCGAGCGGCTCGCCTTCAACACCGCCATCGCCGCGATGATCGAGTTCGTCAACCTCGCCTTCAAGGCCGACGGACTCACCGAGGATCAGATCGATCGCTTCGCCCGCATCCTCTCCCCCTTCGCGCCGCACCTCGCGGAGGAAGTCTGGGAGCGGCTCGGGCGGACACCTGCCGCCGCCGACCAGGCGTGGCCCGCCTACGAAGCGTCCATGCTTGTCGATGATGAGGTCGAGATCCCCGTCCAGATCCTCGGCAAGGTCCGCGCGAAGATCACCGTCCCCGCCGATGCCGATGAAAAAGCCGTCGAAGCCGCCGCGCTCGCCAACGACCGCATCGCCGAACTCCTCGACGGCAAGACCGTACGCAAGGTCATCGTCATCCCCGGACGGCTCGTGAACATCGTTGCAAACTGAGTTTGCTCAGCGGGGCAGCCGTCCCCGGTTGCGCCACTCACCATCCGGCTCCGGCTGGGTGGCTCGCTCCGCACGAGGCCGATCCAGAGCCGCGCCCGCATCCGTCGACTCGACCTCCGCATCCACCATCGCACCGAGAAGCTTGCTCAGTTCCCGTATCTGCGCTGCGATCGCCTCCGCCTCGCGCATCGCCACCCGGCGCGAATCATCCGATCGGTCCATCCGCGCGGTCGCGTGCAGCACGCCGCGCAGTCGATCCTGAAGCATCCGCAGCCGCTCGGCGATCTCACGCACGCCATTCTCAGGTTCA
>REDD01000158.1 GCA_007693725.1 Phycisphaeraceae bacterium | reverse complement strand
AAGGGGTGAGAGATTCCGTTTCGGGGGCGGAAATCGGGAAATGGGGTGTTTGGGGATGGAATGGGGGGAGACGCACCAATCACCCGTTGATGCTGCGCATTTCCCCGGAAGCTGGGGGGACTGATGGCACATGGGCCCGGGTGGCAATTTCGGGATGTGTGGAGGAAGTCGCGGGCGTTTTCGCGCGGACCTGTGTGGCATGGCTTGCTTGCAAGCCATGAAAGAGGCATCAGTATCTCGCTGCGCAAGGGGACTGGTGGCACATGGAAAGGGACCATGTCGCTCCCCCGGCCCCGGCCCCCCGGAAACGCTCCACGCTCGGATCAGTGTGACCACCTTTGTGCGCACAATCACGGACGATGCGCTCGGAATCGACACATTTTCGGCGCATTTCGGGACAATTCGTTTGCACGCGGATTGCCTGTGCGGTATGCATTAGGGTTCTGGTGGGGAGGCCGGAGGCAGGTCGGGCGGTGGTGTGGGGTGGATGGTGAGGAAGTCGTGGAGGAGGGCGGCGGCGGCGAGGGCGTCGCGCCGGGCTTTCTTCTGGGCGTGGGTCATGCCGCTGCGGGCCATGGACCAGTCGGCCTGTGCGGAGGTGAGGCGTTCGTCGTGGAGGTGGATGGGGAGGTTGGTGCGCCGGTGGAGGTCGAGGGCGAAGGCGCGGGCGAGCTTGGCGCGGGGGCCTTCTGTGTCATCCATGTTGATGGGGAGGCCCAGGACGAGGTGTGTGACCTCGTGATCGCGGGCGGCGGCGGCGAGGGCGTCGAGGAGGCGGTCGCGCTGGGCGATGGGGATCTCGATGGTGTGGAGGGGAGAGGCGATGCGTGTGATGGAGTCGGCGCCGGCGAGACCGGTGCGTTTGTCGCCGAGGTCGATGGCGAGGAAGCGGGAGACGGGGGCGGGCATGGGGGGAGGATAGTCGCTGGGTTTGGGAGGATGGCCGCAGCGGGATCGGGGCCGGTATGTTGAAACGGGAGGACGCGGGTACCAGCGATAAGGAGCGGCAAGATGACGACGACGGCTCGACGGGTGGTGACGGCGGTGCTGGGGATGTTGGTGTGCGTGCTGGCGACGGGGTGTCTGGAGTTGACGGGGCAGCGGTTTTCCATCTGGTACGACAAGGAGAGTGACGAGCTGTCCGTGCTGATCTGGTACGACGGTCCGCACTCGCCGCAGGATGTCGACGAAGCGGTGGCGGAGAGGATGGTGAGCGGGTTTCTTGGGGACGGCACAAAGGGCGCCATCATGCTGTTCAATTCCTACGCGATGATCGGCGACGACTTCTTCGATCAAGAGGAAGCGGAGGAGGTGCCTTATCTCTATATGGAGAGCGTGAACAAGTTTGTTGCGAAGATTCACTCATCGGTCGATCGGAAAATACTCGGCATGTATCGCGATCCGCAGGGGAGAGTGGGCGTCGCGCAGTTGGTGACTGTGCGCGGGGCTTCGGAGCTTTTGCCCATGATCAATGCGATGATCAACGATCGCATCCTGCTGGTGCATGCTGACATGGAGGATGCAGAAGAGGAGGCAGCGCTGGCGAGGGAGGGATTCGCGCGAACGAACGCGCGGATTGTCGAGGCGGCGCAGCGCGGGCACGACTGGGTCACCATCACGAAAGACGGGCTGGTTCTGGAGGTGCCCGTGGATCGCGCGGAACGGTCTCGTCTGAGGGCGATGATTGCGGTGTGGATCCTCGAATCTGCCCGATACTTTGAGGGCGAGGATTGGAAGCATCAGGTTCGGTCTCTGGCTTCCTTGCCGATCTCGATCTCCGATCACCGGAACTCGTACCGGCTGACGCTGAGCACCGATGCTCCGCTGCGGATACGGACAGTGCTTCGCGGAGAGTACGACGACAATCTTGCCCACTCGATCGAGCGGCGCGTGAGGCGGAACCTCGATCTGGAGGTTGGGGCTGCGCTGATGGGCGATGCTGCGGCGGACATTGAAGCATCGCTTATCGTGGAGTACGGACACCCGGAGGATCACATGAGGGCGTTGCTCGCGGTCGCGCGGGACGAGGAACATCCGCTGCATGAGCGTGCGTGGGCATCGTTGGGCGCGTGGTCCGAGCGCTGGAACCGCGATGTCGGGCATCCCGAGTCGCCGTTGCATGGCGAGGTCGTTGGGCGCGATGCGCTACTCGATGCGTGGAACGAGTGGCACATTGAGATACTTCAGGAGGCCGCGATCTCCGGAGCGTGGTAACGCAGGCATTTACGCCCGAGCGGCTTGGGGGTTGTCGTCGTCGAGGTGGACGGGGTCGGTGGGTGTGGTGGTGCCTTCGTAGCCCTTGAGCGGGGAGAAGCGTGATCCGGCGAGGGGGACCTTGCGGTTGTTGGCGGTGGAGTTGAAGAGGGCGGGAGCGATGGCTGTGATGACGATCAGCGCGAGGATGTTCATGGCGAGGGTCTGGGGCCATGCGGTCCAGCCAAGCTTCATCCAGATGGCGGTGAGGACAACGAGGGAGATGGTGATGGGGATGAGCGCCTGCCAGCAGAGGCGGAGGACCTGGTCGTAGCGGATGCGGGGGAGGGTCCAGCGGATGACCATCATGACGACGACGACGAGGATGACCTTGTTGAAGAAGACGAAGGTCTTGACGAGCGCGGCGAGGAGTCCGGTGGCTTCGGGTGCGGTGAGGGGGACGAAGGGGAGGTGGTATCCGCCGAAGAAGACGAGGATGAGGAATGCGGAGGCGGTGATCATGTGCGCGTATTCGGCGAGGAAGAAGAGGGCGAAGCGCATGGCGGAGTATTCGGTGTGGAAGCCGCCGACGAGTTCCTGCTCGGCCTCGGCGTTGTCGAAGGGGGCACGATTGCACTCGGCGAGGACGCAGACGAAGAAGATGATGCAGGCGAGCGGTTGTGCGAGGACGAACCAGCCGGCGGAGGCCTGCATGGTGATGATGTCGGAAGCACGGAAGGAGCCAGCGAGGAGGAGGGTGGCGAGGAGCGCGAGTCCGAGGGGGATCTCGTAGGAGATCATGTTCGCGGAGGCGCGCATGCCGCCGAGGAATGAGAACTTGCTGTTGGAGGACCAGCCGCCGAGGGTGACGCCGTAGATCCCGAGGGAGGCGATGGCGAGGAGGTAAATGAATCCGATGTTGATGTCTGCGACGGCGACGGTGGCGTTGCCGGGAGCGACGAGGTCGAGTCCGAAGAGGTTGATGGGGTTTGTGATGGTGAGTGTGCCGCCCCAGGGGATGACGGCCCATCCGATGAATGCGGGGACGACGGCGGCCATTGGAGCGATGGAGAAGAGCCACTTGTCGGCGCCGCGGGGGGTGACATCTTCCTTGAGGAGGAACTTGAGGCCGTCGGCGGCGGACTGGCCGAGTCCCCAGAAGCCGAACGGGCGCTTGCCGCCGAAGGAGAAGAGCTTCTGGAGGAACGGGAGCCCAAAGTCGAATCCGACGCGGTTGGGGCCGATGCGGTCCTGGATGTAGGCGGAGATCTTGCGTTCGAAGTAGATGAGGATGGGGATGGTGAGGAGGATGGCGTGGATCATCACCAGGACGGTGATGATGCCGACGAATGTCTGCGCGGGGATCGGGAAGATGGCGTCGGTAATGGCTTGCATGGGGCTGGGATGTTAGTCGGAGGCGGGGCGTGCGGCACGGGGCCTGGCGGCTGATTGGCAAGCGTTGCGGGGCGGCAGCGTTCGGGAGGGGTACGGTGGATGGAGGGCGGGGTTTGGAGTCGAGGTATTGCCGAGGGATGGGGGCGGCTCTAGGGTGTCCGTCCCTGATTCCGGCGTGGTCGGATTCTTTCTGGAACTCTGGAGGATGAGATGAGCAAGTCGACGAACATTCACTGGCACGAGGGCAACCTGACGCGCGACGAGCGCTGGAAGGCGTTGAAGTGCCAGGGATGCACGATGTGGTTCACTGGCTTGAGCGCCTCGGGGAAGAGCACCATTGCATCGGCGCTCGAGCAGGTGCTGGTTGAGCGGGGCGTGAACTGCTATCGGCTTGACGGGGACAACATCCGCTTCGGGTTGAATCACAATCTCGGCTTCTCGGCGGAGGATCGTGCGGAGAACATCCGGCGCATCGGCGAGGTGGCGAAGCTGTTCGCGGATGGCGGAGCGGTGACGCTGACCTCTTTCATCAGTCCGTACAGCGCGGATCGTGATCGTGCCCGGAAGACGCACGAGGAGGGCGGGCTCAAGTTCTTCGAGGTGTTCGTGGACACCCCGATCGAGGTGTGCGAAGAGCGGGATCCGAAGGGCCTGTACAAGAAGGCGCGTGCGGGCGAGATCAAGGGTTTCACCGGGATCGATGACCCCTACGAGGCGCCGCAGAACGCTGAGTTGGTTCTGAAGCCCGGCGACAAGAGTCTCGAGGACTGCGTACGCGAGTGCCTGGACTTTCTTGAGTCGCGCGGTTTCATCAAGGGCTGAACGCAAGGATCGCGGCGGCCAATGCAGGGGCGGATTGGTTTGCATCGCTTGAAAGGCGGTCATTTGTCATGACGGACTATGCGAAATCGATGGACGCGGCGCGGGAGGCGGTGCATTATGCGTGCGCGGTCTGCCGCGATCTGCAGGGTCGCCTCGGCGAAATGCAGTCTCGGTTCAAGGATGACAAAAGCCCGGTGACGGTGGCGGATTTCGCGAGTCAGGCGATGGTGGCGTACATCCTGACGGCTCGCCTTGGACGCGTCCGGCTTGTGGCGGAGGAGGATGCGGCTGCGTTGCGCGCTCAGATCGAGCGTGGCGATGCGTCGATGGCGGAGGCGGTGGCGGAGGCGGTGCGCCCATGGTGGGACGATGTGACGGTTGAGGATGTTCTGGATGCGATCGATGTCGGGAATGCGGAGCCGGCATCGTCTTCCGGCATGCATGGATTCTGGACGCTCGATCCGATCGACGGGACGAAGGGATTTCTTCGCGGCGGTCAGTACGCGGTGAGTTTGGCATGGATCGAGCACGGTGCGCCGCTGATCGGTGTGCTTGGGTGCCCGAATCTGTCGCTGGACTATTCGCGCCCGTTCGACGATCTGGATCCTCGCGGCGTGCTGTATCTGGCGGCCTCGGGCGAGGGCGTGGTGGAAGCGCCGGGCGACGATCCGGGAGCGCACGCGAACAAGGTGATTCGTCTGGAGCCGGCAGAGGGCGAGCCGGTGCGGTTGTGTGAGTCCGTGGAGAGCGGTCATACGAGCCACGACCTGTCCGAGCGTGTGCTTGAGCGTCTGGGCGAGCCCGCGGAACCGGCGCGGCTGGACAGTCAGGCGAAGTACGCTGTGGTGGCGCGGGGGCAGGCGGATCTGTATCTGCGTCTGCCGCAGCCGCCGAAGCCGGGGAAGGGTGAGTACATCGAGCGGATCTGGGATCACGCGGCGGGGGCACTGGTGGCGCGCGAGGCGGGGTGTGCGGTGACGGATGTCTTCGGGCGCGAGCTGGACTTCGGGCACGGCAAGGGGCTGGAGAAGAACCGCGGGGTGGTGGTGGCCCCGGCCCGGCTGCACGGCAAGGCGATCGGGGCGCTGGAGGAACTGGGGTCTTTCCACCACCCTGAATGAGGCCCCCTCAAAAACCGCCGCCCGGACGCTAGGTGCTTGCTGACAACAGACTTATCGCGATAGCGCCCCCCTTCCCCACCGCTTGATGCAAGCTGCGTGGTGGAAAGCGTAAATAAAGTTTGAAGGTTTGGTGAGGTTTGAGGACGATACGGAGAGGAACAGGATGCAGACAACCCTCGGTTCTCTCTCTCCTCCAGCGGGGCGCCGTGTGCCGAATGGCGCCTCGCTTTGTTTTTGCACTGCGGGCGTGGGATGCTGAAGCACAGAGGTTGCCGATCGCGGGGGCACGAACGGGGGCGGGGGTTGCATCGTATTGTGCATGCCATCGAGGTGCCGGAGTGATGGGTGCGTGAAGGAGCTGTGATGTCGGGTTCTCGGGAAGTCGTGTTGCTGACGGGCGTGGCGGGGTTCATCGGATCGCACTGCGCCGAAGCACTTCTGAAGCGTGGCGCCCGGGTGATTGGGGTGGATTCGTTCGATTCGTTCTACAGCGCGGAGATCAAGCGTCGGAACATCGGCGAGGTCGAGCGTGCTGCGGGCGCTGAGAGCGGCTTTGAGCTGGTCGAGGCGGACATCTGCGATGCGGAGACGATGGAGCGGACGATGCGCGATCGGGGGGTGACGAGTGTGCTGCATCTGGCAGCGCGTGCGGGGGTGCGGCCGAGCATCGAGGATCCGGCGTTGTATGCGAAGGTGAATGTGGAGGGCACGGCGGTGTTGATGGAGGCCGCGCGGAAAGCGGGGTCGGTGGACCGCTTCGTGATGGCCTCGTCGAGCAGCGTGTACGGGAACAATGAGAAGGTTCCGTTCTCCGAGGAAGATGATGTGAACGAACCGATCAGCCCGTACGCCGCGACGAAGCGTGCATGCGAGTTGATCGGGTACACGCACTGGAAGCTGTACGGCATGCCGGTGGCGTGCCTGCGGTTCTTCACGGTGTACGGGCCGCGCCAGCGACCGGATCTCGCGATCGCGAAGTTCATCCGTCTGGTGGTGTCGGGCGAGGCGATCCCGATGTTCGGGAACGGCGATACAAGCCGGGACTACACCTTCATTGATGACATCG
>REDD01000091.1 GCA_007693725.1 Phycisphaeraceae bacterium | reverse complement strand
CAGTGAAGGTCGGCCCCGTCGGATCGAGCGTGCTGTTGTGCACGACGAAGAAGCCGAACGCCTGCACGGGATCCGTGAAGATCACCTCAAATTCGTTCACCGCCGCGGAGGGGATCGCGTTCCGCGGCGAACCGCCCAGAAACAGAGCTGCCTGGAACGCGGGGTTGCCGTCACGCACCCAGTTGATGTTGCGGTCGAAGGTCACTCCCAGAGCGCTGTACTCGCCGGCGGGCAGCAACCGCACCTCTCCGGCGATCAGGTTCACGGGATTGCCGGCCCCATCCGTCTCGAAATCGATCGCGGTGCCGACCCCGGGACCGAAGACCGATGGATCAGTGATCGGTGCCCCCGAAACAGAGGCCACACCCCCGAGCACACACGCAAGCGCTGTGCACCAGATCGTCCTGACCTGCGACATCTCTCTCTCCGTTCTCTTCTCCCGATCCGCCTTGTCCGATCCGCCCGGTTCAACACATCACCGGGGAACCGTTCATCTCTCTCCGAGACGGTCAGCGCGAACACACCGCTCTGAACCGGACAATCCGTATCGGGGCTCCGGACTGTGCATCCGAAACATCCCGCACCACAAGCGTACTAGCCGATTGCAGCGCGTCAAATCACCAAACGACATGGAGTTATGTCATTCGACAAGGTCCGGATAGCCCCGTCCGAAAATCCCCCCACTCAGGGCGGGATCCGCGTTTCCGTGCCCCCTGAGGGACCACGGATCACTCCTCGACGATCACCACCGTCGTGAGCATGTCCTCACTGGGGAATCTACCAGTTGCCAGATAGATATCCTGAGCCCAGATCTGACGCCCGAGATTGTCGCCGGCGGCAAGGGTCAGCACACCCGTTTGGGCATACTGCCGGTCCGCGTCGAGCTGGGCCTGGATGGATGCCGAGGGGGTCTGGGTCGCGGCACAACCTCCGAGGAACGCGAGGAGACACACAGAGGTTCCGATGAGTCCGAAGCGGCGCATGGCATCCCTTTCTTCCGAGCGAAACCGCCTCCCAGGGGCGGCCGGTGCAGCCCTCATCGGATCATGCCCCTTCCGGCTTGAGTCCGATCACACGCACGCACCGAAATCCCGTACCTACAGACCTTTGCTAACATGGGCCTCCAGAGTTCAGAGCTTCAGGATTGAGCAGAAACCGCCGCAAGGCCGATAACTCCTGAGGGAAAATATTGCCCCTGCCCGCGAGCACCCCCGGAACTCGCACCCCAACAGCGTCTGCACCATGGATGGGAGACCCAACACCATGACAACACTCACCCCGCTGCCGCAAACTCGCCCCACCTGGGCCAGCATCGCACCCGCTGCACTCCTGATGGCTTTCGCAGGGCTCGGCGTGGTTCCCGCACCAGCCCTTGCGAACGATGGCAGCCCCGAGGCCAGGACAGAGTCGAGCACCATCGCCGAGCCGCGCGCCGCGGATGGTGACCGCCGACTCATCACCGAGTTCCTGATCGAGTTTCTGCGTGACAACCCTGACCTCCCCGAGACGCGGAGCGTCTTGGAGGCACGCATCACACTGACGGAGACGCCCACCGGCTTCGTTGCGCCCCGGGAGGACGCCCCGACCGTCACGATGAAGCTCTCGGAAATCATCGCTCTCGATGAGCCGTATTTCTACGATTCGGCACTCGCCACCATCGCACCGGCGATTGTGACACAGCTCCAGAAGCTCGGGCTGATCGGGATCTACGCGGAGCCGGACCCCGCGCAGATCCGTGTTGTCGCCGGTGAGATCGTCGATACTCGTCGCCCGGACGACACATCACTCCGCTATCTGATCACCACAGGCATCGTCACCGAAGTGCGCACCGTCGCTCAGGGGGACCGCATCCCCGAGACCGAGGCGGTCAACAACCCGATCCATCGGCGGATCATCGAGCGCTCGCCCATCCGCCCCGCTCCGGAGGCGACCGAGCGCAGCACCGACCTGCTGATCGGGAAGCGGATCGACGACCATGTCTTCTTCTTGAACCGTCATCCCGGGCGACGCGTCGATGTCGCAGTCGCCGCCACCGGCGAGGAGCCCGGAGCGGTTTCGCTCGACTACCTCGTCACCGAGAACCGCCCCTGGCTCCTCTTCGCCCAGGTTTCCAACACCGGCACATCGGAAACCAGCGATTGGCGTCAGCGTTTCGGCTTCATCCACAATCAACTGACCAACTCGGATGACATCTTCTCGCTCGAGTACCTCACCGCGAACTTCGAGGATGTCCACGCGGTGATCGCTTCGTACGAGCGCCCGATCTTCGACCCCAGACTCCGCGGGCGTGTGTACGGATCGTATTACGAATACACCGCATCCGATGTCGGCCAGGCAAGAGCGGACTTTGCCGGTAAGGGATGGTCCGTCGGCGCCGAAATCATCGGCAATCTCGCCCAATTCAGCGACTTCTTCCTCGATGCCTTCGCCGGACTCCGGTACGACTGGATCCGCGTCGAGAACGATCTCGCAGACATCACCGACCGCGAAGTCTTTGTGCTCGGCTATCTCGGGCTGCGTGCGGAGCAGAACCGCGACGCCTCCCAGACCGCGATGTCCGCTCAACTCGAATACTCTCTGAACGGGGTCGATGGCGACTCGGTCAACGAACTCGGACGCCTCGACGCCGATGACCGCTGGCTCACCCTGCAGGCATCCGCCACCCACTCCTTCTATCTCGAGCCCCTCTTCGACAGAACGCTCGCAGAAGGCACCTCGCTGGCACACGAGATTTACCTGCAGGCGCGAGGCCAGTACGCCTTCGACAACCGACTCGTCCCCAACTATCAGCAGGTCGCCGGCGGGCTGTACACCGTCCGCGGCTATCCCGAAGCGGTTGTGGCAGGCGACTCGATCATCCTCGCCACCGCGGAATACCGCTGGCATGTCCCCCGCGGGCTCTCGCCCAATCCCGCCGCGGGAGAATTCTTCGGCACCCCGTTCCGATTCGTCCCGCAGTTCCAATACGGCCCGACCGACTGGGACTTTATTATCCGGACCTTTGTCGATGTCGGACGCGTCTGGCAGTCGGACCGCATCTCCGGCCTCGAAAAAGACCAGACGCTCGTCGGTGCCGGCATCGGCGCAGAACTGGCACTTTCTCGGAACCTGAACGCCAGGGTGGATCTGGGATGGGCTCTGGAAGAAATCCGTGACGCTTCGGGGCGAAAAGAGGTTGACCGGGGCGACTTCGAGGTACACTTAGTCGTGACGGTGGTATTCTAAACCTCCGGCACAGTTGAGTTTACGCCGATCCCGCCAAGCACAGGATGGGGTACAGACAATGAGAGAGTTGACCATGAATCGGACGATCACCCGTGCGCGCCCCACTCCCGCCGCGCTCATGCTCGCGGCCGGAGCCTCACTCACCCTGACCGCCGCCGTCTTGGCAGCACCCCAGGGAGCGCAGGTCAAGGCAGGGCAGGCGCAGTTCTCCCAGTCCGGAAACACAACGACCATCACGACCAGCCACAAGGCCGTGATCGACTACAAATCCTTCAACATCGCCGGGCACGAAACTGTCCAGTTCGTGCAGCCGAACGCGAACTCCCGTGTCCTGAACCGCGTCAACAGCGCCCTGCCGACGCAGATCGACGGCACGCTGCTGGCCAACGGCCAAGTCTTCATCGTCAATCCGAGCGGCGTCATCTTCGGCGCAAACTCCATCGTCAATGTCGGGACGCTCTTCGCGGGCGCCGGCAACATGACCAACAACGACTTCATGTCGGGGAACTTCCGGTTCACCAATGTGACCGGAGACATCACCGCCCACGGCCTGATCACCGCGGATGCCGTTCATCTCATCGGATCACGCATCGCGAACCACGGCACGATCATCGCCGATAACGGCATCGTCTCGATGCTCGTCGGCAATGATGTCATGATCCGCCAGCGCGGCTCATCCGTGTCCGTTCGCTTCAATGATGTCTCCAGCGCGGCCGCTGTTTCCGGCGGCCCCCAGATCGAGAACACCGGCACCATCCAGGCCAACAACGGCATCATCAATCTCGGTGCGGGAGATGCCGTGTCTCTCGCCATCCGGAATTCGGGCAGCATGATCGCCGGGGATGGCGAGATCAACGCCCGTGCCGGCAGCATGACCTTTGACCAGACGGATGTTTCCGCCGTCGCCGGCAACTTCAACGCAACGGCGATGGACGACATCACGCTGCTTGACCCGATCAATAACATCGATGGTGCGATCAATCTGCTCGCCGGACGCGACATCATCTTCGAGACGACGAACCCCTTCACGATCAACCAGATCGAAGCCGAGTCCATCGCCTTCAACGCCGGACGCAACATCCTCGACAACACCCTCTTCGGGACACAGATCCTCGCCCGTTCAGGAAACGCGAGTCTGACCGCGCAAACCGGCTTCCTCGAATTCGGCAAGATCGGAACAGTCAACACCGATGCCCGCGTCATCCTGACGCAGGCCGACAGCATGTTCTTCCGCACCTCCGGTACCGGCGGCCTGCTCCTGAACCCGCTCGGACAGCGGCTCACGCTCAATGTCACCGGCCTCGGCGCCGGACAAGGCAACCTCACCATCGGCGGCGACTTCGGCGGCGTCGGCTCTGAAATTCAGTATGTCGGCGAACTCATCGCCAACGCCACTCGCAACATCAATGTCTGGAACTCCGTCCAGACCAACGCCACAGTCGGCCCGATGACCGGCCTCAACGGTCCCATCTCGCTGGTCGCGGGCAACAACATCCACTTCGGTATTCCTTCCGATGCACCCTTCATCGGTGGGCCGACCTTCGACCTGGCCATGACCGGCTCCCAGATCGATCTGTTCGCGCAGAACTTCATCAACGATTCGGTCATCCTCGGCACGGGCCTCAACGCGACCGTCGGCGATGTCAACGCCACCGCCGTGACAGGCCGCGTCGAGTTCGGCATCGCATCCGTCCCCGCGAACAACTATGTCCGCATCACGCAGGGCCTCTCACGCTTTGTCGGGGCCAACTTCGGGTTCCTCGCCAATCCCGAAACCACCAACCTTGAAGTCCGCATCACCGCGGGCGACCTCACTTTCGTCGGCGATTTCGGCGGCACCATGGGCCAGCAGGAAGTCCTGTCGCTGTATGCCGAATCCGCCCAGAACATCTTCATCGACGACGACCTCACCATGCTGACCTTCGGCCGCTTCTACGCCGACGACAACATCGATGTCCGCGGATTCGCCCGCACCGACTTCGACCTCATCATGCACGCCGCCCGCGATGGCTCCGGAACCCTCCGCTTCCTGGAACCGGGCCTGGACATTGCCGGTGACCGCATCGAACTGATCGCGGGCATCCCCAACAGCACCGCGGGCAATGGCGTCATCGATGCACTCTCGTTCTCCCCGGCGATCTACGGATCGTCTCGGCAGGCCGGGTTCGAGTCCACATCGCCGACGCAGTTCCTGTTCCGGCAGGATGTCGCCGTCACGGACATGAACCTCCCCAGCGGTTCACAGTTCGGCGCCGGCCCCGCCGGTGTCCTCTACACCGCACAGTCCTTCAACAGCAATGTCATCCTCGACTCCGGCGAGAAGGTGACCGGTTCGCAGCTCACGCTCATCTCCGCGAGCGGGACATTCCCCGCCAACGCGTCGCGCTCCTTCATCAACGACGACCTCGACCTCGCCTCGCTCACCGTTCAGGGCCGCTCGACCCTCAACGCCAATGTCGACAGCAACACCTTCCAGCTCTACAACGGCGAGGTCCGGCTCGGCACCGATTCCACGCTCATCGCCGGAACCAATGTCACCTTCAACGGCACGGTCGATGCGACCACCCTCGGCGGACAGGGCCTCACCGTCGCGACCGCCGGCAACACCCTGATCATCAACGATCACATCGGTTCCGTGATCCCCCTCGCGTTCCTCGATGTCACCGGGACCGCGACGCTCAACAACGCCTTCGGACTCGACCCGGTCCTCGTCCGCACGGTCGGCAACCAGTCGTGGAACGGCGGCGTCACGCTGCTCGACAACGCCCGTCTTGTCACCACTGAAGCCAGCACCATCCGCTTCGGATCGACCCTGGACGGCGCATTCAATCTCGATCTCCAGACCAACCTCGGCTTCGTTCGCTTCGCCGACACCGTCGGCGGCTCCGAACGCCTCGGTCGCATCTACATCTCTTCCGCGGGTGAATCCGGTGTCCGCGGCATCCCCGACCGCGCCACCATCATCGGTGAGACCGGCCTGCTGCTCTTCGCCACCGAGTTCGTCATGAACCAGCACGAGAAGCTCACCGCCCTCGGCGACCTCACCATCAACGCAACCTCATTCGCAACGCTTGGTGACCTGAACTCCTCCGCCAACATGCTTGTCGAGGCGCCGATCATCAACCTGCTCCGGCGTCAGCCCGCGACCCTGCTGACCTCCGCGGGAGTCCTCGTCGAGGACCTCGGTCTGGACTTCGTCGCTCGCGGCACGATCAACTTCAACGGCACCCTGGTTCTTGCCGGTGATCCCCTCGGAACCTTCCCCCTCTTCGGGAACAACACCGGCGGCACCCTCGTGACCAATCTGGGCAACATCCAGATCGTCAACCTCCCCAACTCCTTCACGCTCGAAAGCGGCCTCGTCCTCGAACCGGGGGCCACCGTTCTCGACCAGCGCGTCATCCTCCCGGCAACCGGGCTCAACTCGCTGATCGATCAGAGCCCCTTCTTCCCCGAGTTCGCTGACTCCGTCACACCCCGCCCGTTCGACCTCGAGCTCCT
>REDD01000072.1 GCA_007693725.1 Phycisphaeraceae bacterium | reverse complement strand
AGCAGCACGATCACGAACACGATTTCCCGAATTCCGAATTTCATTTCAACGGCCCTCCGGGCCGGCGGCTTCCGCACCGTCGGCGAAGACACTGAATGGATCCTCGTCCGCATCCTGACCGCGATGCTTCGCGAGCGGGGCGATGCCCCGTGCATCCGCGTTCGGGTCAATCCGCGCCTCGATCCGGAACCGCAACAAAGGGTTGTCCCGAATCCTCGTCAACTCCGAAACCTTCAGTTCGACATCACGAAGCAACGGGCATTCGTGCAACGCGGCGACATAGTGTGCAACATCCCGGTTGTCCGGAGCGATCCCGATGATCACGAGCGTCGTGTCGTAGCGGGGGGGCTGGATCTCCGGCGGCGCGGGCGGTGCATTCTGCGATCCACCCGTCTGGCGCCGCGCGATGCTCCGACCCGCCGAGGCGGACTGCACCTGACGCGCAACCGGCGGCGGATCGATCCGCTTGCTCTGCAACTGAAACTCCGCGAGTCGCGCACGATCCGGAAGACGGTTGATGATCTCCGCGAGCAGGATCGAACGGGGAACCTGCTCACGCAGCACCGCCGCGATCTCCCGCTTCTTCATCAGGTCCGCACGTTGGGCGTTGAGCTTCTTCAGCTCCTCGATGTCCTTCGCCGCCTGCGTGTAGCGGATGTTGATGACCCGCTGGTACTCCTGAACCTCGTTCCACTGCCGATTTGTGACGAAGAACGCGCCGACCACGCCAGCCGTCACCACCATGAACAGCGTGATGCAGATGAAGTTCGTCCGTCGTTCTGCGCGACGCTCGACATAGTCCTCGGGGAGAAATGTCGCATCGTTGTTCGGCTTGTTGGTATTGAACTTGATCATGACGCAACGACTCCTCGACCATCACAGGTCCGTCGGCGACAGGCAGAGCCCGATGGGGACGGCCCATCCGGGCTGCGCCGACTGCAACGCCAGCCCTCGAATCGAACTTCCACTCTCCCGTGCAAGCGCGGAGAGCGGATCCGCGACCTGCGCCGGCAGACGCAGCGACCTCGCCACCGCACGGCACACCTCGGACCGTCTCGCCTCCCCACCCACGAACACCGCACGCTCCATCGCCTTCCCCGGGAACAACGCCTGGTAATAACGCAGGCACATCCCCACCTCCTCGGCGAGCGCCTCAACGCCCGCCCCCGCATCCGTCACCTCGTCGAGCACCGCCGTGGTCGTGCCCGAAGCCCCGGCCTCCTGCTCGGCGATCGTTGACGGCCGCCGTGACATCATCTGCTCACCGCTCCGCGAGTACGCGGGCAGCGTCTTCGCGAGCACGGGGTTCCTCCCGTGCGCGATCAGCACCTTCGTCGAACCGCACCCGAAATCCACATACATCGATGGTGCATTCGGCTCATTCGACCGCTGCACGAGCGGATCAAACGCCCGCAGGACGGACATGTGCTCCGTCTGGATCCCGACCGGATCGAGCCGCGCCTGGCGAAGCGCCTTCATGTGCATCATCACCACTTCGCGTGGGATCGCCATGCACAGCACCTCCGTACACTTCTGCCCGCTCCGCACCACCTCGCCGACCTCGAAGGTCCGCAGCACGAACGATGCAGGATCGCGCCCGATCGCCTGGCGCAACTGCTCCTTCACGATGTCAGCAAGCGGGATGTTCCCCGCCTTCTGGACCTGCACACTCTGCGCCAGACACTGCAACGCGGAGACCGCGCACACCGCACGCTTCCCCTTGAAACCCATCCCGCGCATCAGCTTGGGCAACTGCTCGGACTGGTACGCAAGCCGTTGCTGATCGTCGCTCAGCAATTCATCAGGCGTCGACAGCGAGGCCGCGCCGATGAGCGTCGGCGAGTCGTTGCTGTTGCCCGGGATCACCTGCAACACCTTCAACGAACTCACTCCGAAGTCCACCGCAATCGGCGAAACCTGTGGCTTGTTCAGTCCGAATGACATCGTCTGCCCTGCCCTCCGACACTGCGCGGAACCACATTGCCGGTCCCGTCGTGCATCCCGCTTCATCGACCCAGTTTTACTTGTCGTTCAGTCCCCTATGGACCGATCCCCCGCGCAAGCTCTCGCCAGCCCCCCCAGCCGTCACGAACCCCAATCCTCGCCGTGGCAAAGGGTTACAGGACCGCGCCAACCCGCTCCAGCACGCCCAGGGCGCCCCGCAGGTCCCAACGCTGGCGTGCGCGGTCCCCCGTCGTATTGCTCACCACACGCACCTCCCCGAACGCAACCTTCCCGCTGATCCGCCGCACACTCAGCCCCACCGCGCCGCCCTCCATCCCCTCGCACACCGCCCCCGTCCGCTCGGCCACCTCCCGTGCCCGCACATCCGTCCCCGAGCAGGTCGAGACCGTCGCGATCACCCCACTCCGCACCACGCATCCCCCGAGCCCCCGGAGCCCCTCGCCCAGCCCGAGTTCGAGATCGCACGCGACCCCATCCCCCTCCAGACGCGCATCATCCAGCCCCATCCCCACCGGGAACCCCATCTCCGCCAGCCCTTGGTACCCGCCGGGCGTCTCGATCCCCTCATCCGCGAACACGCTCGCCCGACCGACCACGACATCCCCGAGTTCCAGCCCCGCCCCCGGCAACGCCCCACCGATCCCCAGCGACAGCACCCCACGATGCACCGACGGATCGAGCACCCGCGCCACGCCCCCCGCGCTGTTTGCCTTGCCCACCCCGCACACCACGACATCGTGCCGACCCGCCCGCACCAACTCCCAAGCCACGCAGATCCCGCTCCCGTCGACTCCCAGCCCGCGCAGCACCGCCTCCGCCTCCACCGGAGCCGCCACCACGATCAAGAGTCGATCTCGCATCGAGTCTCCAGCCATACCCACCTTTTCAGGGGAATCGGCTCCGCATGTAGCCACCCATCTCCCGCGACAATACCGTGTGCCTGATGCCCCGTTCCACCGTCCTCACCATCGGGAACTTCGATGCCGTCCACAAGGGCCACGCCGCCCTGATCCATCGGGCACGCGCCATCGCAGGCGAGGGTGCCCGCGTCGTCGCACTCGCGTTCGATCCGCATCCGATCTCCCAGATCGCCCCCGGACGCGAGCCGCCCCGCCTCTCGACCTTCTCTCAGCGAGAGACATGGCTCAGGCAGGCCGGGGCCGATGAGGTCCACCGCCTCGAACCCACCCCCGACCTCCTCTCTCAGACCCCCGAAACCTTCATACGCCAGATGGTCGACCGCTTCGCCCCCACCGCCATCGTGGAGGGGCCGGATTTCCACTTCGGGCGTGCCCGCTCGGGGACCATCGACACCCTCTCCGAACTCGGACGCCGCCACGCCTTCGAGGTGGTCATCGTCCCCCCTGTTGAGGTGGATCTCACCGATCAATCCATCGTCACCGCCTCCAGCAGCATCATCCGCTGGCTGCTCTCCCACGCCCGCGTCCGGGATGCCGCCAGGGTGATGGGCCGCCCCTACGAGGTCGAGGGTGTCGTCGTCCGGGGCGACCAGCGGGGGCGGACCATCGGCTTCCCCACCGCGAACCTCCAGACCCCCCTCATGCCCCCGGCCGACGGCGTGTACGCGGGCATCGCGATCCTGCCCGACGGCCGCTCCAGGCCCGCGGCGATCCATGTCGGCCCCCGCGCCACCTTCGACGCTCCGATCCGCACCATCGAGCCCTTCATCCTCGACTGGGACGGCCCCGTCTCCGAGGGCGCCCCGGAATACGACTGGCCGCTCCGACTCCGCTTCATCGCCTGGCTCCGGGATCAGGCCCGCTTCGATTCGGTCGATGCCCTCGTCGAGCAAATGCATCATGATGTCGCCCGCACGCGCGACATCATCGCCCGCGAACTCGCCGCGACCCCCGAGGAGATCAGTGCATGAGCGTCCCCCCGCCCGGGCCTCCCGAAGAAGAACTCGAACTCGCCCAGGAGCCGGGTTGGAACAGCAACGCCGATGCCGACGGCGTGGCATCGCGCCTCCGCGGCGCATCCCGCGTTGTGGTGACGACCCACGCCAAGCCGGACGGCGATGCTGTCGGCTCCACGCTCGCGCTGGTCCATGCGCTCCGCGCCATCAACATCGAAGCAACCGCCGTCTACATCGGCCCCTGGTCCGATCGCTTCAACTTCCTCGCCGAGGATGCGCCCGTCATCCATCGCGAGCCGACCGAATCCCCGACCGACCGCGAGGAACAGCTCTTCGCCTCCGCCGACTGCATCGCCATCACCGATACCGGCTCGTGGTCGCAGCTCGAGGCCGTCCGCACGCACATCCAGAATCGCTCGGATCAGACCGTCATCATCGACCACCACGGCCACGGCGATGAGGCCGTCGCCGATCTCCGCTGGATCGAGACCCGCGCTGCCGCCGCGTGCGAAATGGTCGCCGAAGTCTGCGCCCGCCTGCTCAACTGCAAATCCCCCGCACAACTCCCCAGGCAGATCGCCACCTGCCTCTACCTCGGCCTCGCCACCGACACCGGCTGGTTCCGCTTCTCCAATGTCACCTCGAACACCTTCCGCACCGCCGCCGATCTCATCGACGCAGGGACCGATGCCGACGCCATCTACCAGCAGACCGAGCTCACCGACTCGCCCCAGCGCCTCCTCATCATGCGGAGCGCGCTCAACTCTCTCCGCCTCGAGAACAACAACGAGTTCGCCGTCATGTCGCTCCGTCTCCGCGATTTCGAAGAAGCCGGCGCCTCGCGCGACGACTACGGCGGGATCGTCGACATCCCCAAAACCGTCGGCTCGGTCAAGGTCGTCGCCCTCGCCCTCGAAGCCCCCGACGGGCGCACCAAGCTCTCGCTCCGCAGCAAAGCCGGGGCCGGATCTGTCGATGTGAATCTGGTCGCGCAGACCTTCGGCGGCGGCGGCCACAAGCACGCCGCGGGCGCACGCACCGATCTCCCCCTCGAACAGACCATCGAGAAGCTCATCGAAGCCGTCGCCAACGCGGAGCGTCTCGCGTGAACAGGCCCGCACGAGGGAAATCACCCGGAAACAGGCCACCCGCGCGTCCGCCCCTCCGCATCTTCACCACAACCCTCTGGGAATACCCGTCCCAGCACTACGGTGAGAGTTCGCAGGGCAGCAAGCACTACACAGGCGCCACGCCGTCGTGGGTCATCTGGCAGCTCCTCATGCGCTACACGCGCGAGAAGGATCTCGTCGTCGATCCGATGTGCGGCAGCGGCACCACCATCGATGTCGCCCGCGACCTCAAGCGTCGCGCCCTCGGCTACGACATCGCGCCGTCACGCGATGACATCTTCCGCGCCGATGCTCGCAAACTCCCGCTCGAAGATGGTGTTGCCGATTTCGTCTTCGTCGATCCGCCCTACTCCACACACATCGACTACTCGGAAGACCCCAACTGCATCGGCAAGCTCGACGCCGGCGGCGAAGACGATGGCGCTGCCTACTACGAGGCGATGGCGGGCGTCATCTCCGAAATGCACCGCGTCCTTCGCAACCGGCGCTACATGGCCCTGTATGTCAGCGACTCGTTCCGCAAGGGCAAGCCGTTCATGCCCATCGGCTTCGAACTCTTCGCGCTCCTCCGCGAGAGATTCCGCCCCGTCGACATCGTCAGCGTCGTTCGCCAGAACACCAAGCTCAAGCGCGGCAACTGGCACAAGGCCGCCGAGCAGGACAACTTCTTCCTCCGCGGCTTCAACTACCTCTTCATCATGAAGAAGGAAGACCGGCCCACTCCCAGCCCGACCAAGCCCGCCCGACCCGGGAAAACCGTGTGATGTGCCGCCCCGATTCGCTTCCATCCTTGCGGCGGAGCATCATCGCGGTACCCTGATGACTGATAACCAGCGCGAACCGTCCGCACAACGGCCGCGCTTCGAGAGAGTCAGTCCCGAAAGGAACATCTCATGCGTCACACGCTGATGTTGGCCGGCGCGATCGCCGCGCTCCACACCGCCCCCGCCGCCTTCGCCTCCCCGACAAGTCCGAACGGACTCGGTTTCCTCTCCGGCTCCGCCGACGCCATCGCGTCCGGATCGGCTCTCATCGTGAACATCGACACGCAGGATGTGTTGAACCCCAGCGCCTTCGAGCAGGATGTCGCGATGCTCACCAGCGCAACCTTCTTCTCGGTCGCTTCCGAAACCGATGGCGGCCTCGCAGAACTCTTCCCGGCGCTCGGGCAGCCCGGCTCGTTCTCCTTCGCCAACGGCTCCATCGCGGCGCGCAGCGCGGGCCTCACCCTCTCCGTCACGCTCGCGGCCTTCGGCAATGCGTTCACCGATGAGATGACATCCAACGACGACGGTGATTTCCTCGTCAGCGGCTCCTTCAACGCCGATGCCGAAGTCAACCTCATCATCCAGATTCCGGAACTGGTCGAGATCTTCGGCGGCAGCTTCGGCGCGTACGACTCCGTCCTCGGCGCACTGCTCTCCGACATCTTCACATTCCTCCCCGCGGGCGAGAATCCCGGCCAGATCATCGAGGATGCCGTGCTCTTCCCGGCCACCGGTCTCGGCCTCGCCCCCGGCACCTACGCCCTCACCGGCCTCGTCACCACCCGCGAGAGTCTCGATCTCCGCAACACCGAGGAGATCTGGTCCCTCGACCTCCCCCTCGTCTCCGTGCTTCCCTCGCCCGGTGCGGCATCGCTTCTGATCATCGCCGGTGCAGCCGTCACGCGCCGACGCCGCTGAGCTAGAACAACACCGAGAGCAGCACCCCGACCACCACATCGTCCGAGCGATCGTTCAGCCCGAATCCGACCACACACTCGACCACGATCCGGTCGGTGATGTCGTACGAGA
>REDD01000223.1 GCA_007693725.1 Phycisphaeraceae bacterium | reverse complement strand
CAAACTCGATGCTGCCAAGGATGTCGGTGTTGACGAAGTTGCCGGCCACGCGGGCATTGAAGATGTCGCCAAGACCCTTGTCGAAGATGATCTCGGCCGGTTTGCGCGAGTCGATGCAACCCAGCACGATGGCGTGTGGGGTCTGTCCCAGTGCGGTGCGCTTTACATCAACCAGTTGCTCGCGATACTGCAGCTTGCCTTCCAGAAAGCGCTGATTCCCGATCTTGAATTTTTCCAGAATCTCGTCGGGGCTCATCTGGGGTTTGAGTTCTCGCATGCGGGACTCCTCCGGTTCCGTTCGAGTACCTGACCAGTCGCGTAGTCCACTCGGTGGACGACCGGAAACAAACAGACCACCAGCGGGGTCAACCCGTTCCTGGAGGTCTGTGATCTCGCCCCGAGCAATGCCGAATTTGCTTACCTGTCCTGGTAGGTAAACTGCTGTCCGCCGATCGATGCCTCGAACATCAAGCCGGCCTCATCCATGGTGAAGACCGCCACGCCATCGGTGTAGTTGGCGTTCGCACCCGCACCCGATCTCAATGCCACGGCGGTTGCCTGTGCTGCAAAGCGGAGATTGCCCGCCTTGAAGTTCCGGACCGCTTCGTTTGTCTCGAATGCGATGATCTGCGTGTAGGACTGGCCGCCGAGCTGGAGCCCGATCGTTCCCTGGGTCAGATCGCAGTATCCCACGACTCTGTTCCGTTCGTAGAGCACGCCCTTGCCGTAGGCGCCGCCGACGCCCACGGCCCCTTTCCCGACCGATGGGAAGACCGCGTATCCGGCGGCATCATTGAGAACCCGGGTCAGTGTGCTGTCCGTCTGTTTCGCTCGGGCGACCGCGGCAGCCGCTTCGCTTCTGATGTTTTCCCTGCCTTCGGCGGTCTTGGGCGCTGTTTGGCATGCACTCAGCGAGAGCATGCAGATCGCACCGATCGTGAGGAATGCCGTTTTCAACTGGTTGACCTTCATGGCTATCTCTTTCGTTGCTGGGCACCGTAGCACTTGGTGCAGAAACGGATTGGACCTTCAAAATGCCGCGCATCCAAGATGATCAGCGTTGTGTTCGTACTGAAACGCCGCCGATGTCAGCGTGACTTGCTTCATAATATGCATGACCATCATGCTGATGGACAGCATCGAATCGCGGGCGTGACGACTTCTCGTGCAAGTGCCCCCCAATACCGGGGAGTGCGCGACCTCTGGCTGCGTCAGTCACCTTGACTCGGAAGTGTGTGCGCATGATGCCGGCTCGGGTATCGGGACATGCACTTACCGTCCCGGAGACGAACCCACGAGTGCCCGCACCCGATCGCCTGCCGGAAACGGGCTAAACGCGCACACAAGCAGCTCATAGCGCGAGGCCACTGGTTCATGGCGCCGGATAGTGAGTGGGCGCTCCCGGCCCGACCGGCAGGCCGAAGTAGACGGTGTCCTGGCTCGCACGCCGACCGGTGCCGATCACCCGACCCAACACGAGATGACCTCACACATGATGCGGCTGCCCGAAACAACGCTCCATCCCGCCACCATCAGGGCGGGCTCGATGAGTTCGGCGCGGGTGTCGGCTTCGTTGCAGTTCAGTGCTTCTGATCCCGTAGACCTGCTTGGACGGGCTCAACAACCGCTTGTGGATTTGGATGGCGAGTGCGACAGCTTCCGCAGCGCTGCGGGGCCGACCGGTTCCTCGGCCAACCAGGGCACCAATCCCACGCGCTGTGCCAGTTCATCGCGGACCTTCTGAATCTGCTTCACTTCCGATTCCGCTCGGGCCAGCAGCAGCGGATCACGCGGACCGGCCGCCGCGAGCGAAGCGTTGATGACCCACGCCCACGGCTCGATGCCAGCGCGACGCAGGTCCTCCTGCAACACGATGGCCTCCAGGACGGGCGTAGTCTCCGGCAGAGTCACGATCAGTATCTTCGTCTGCCCGGGATCCTGCAGACGCATCATCGGCGTGGTGACTTTCGCACCGTCCTTGGTATGTCGCATGATGTCGCGGTGATAAGACCCGGTCGCGTCGAGCAGCATCAGCGTGTGGCCCGTCGGCGCAGTATCCATGACGACGAACTGCTGTTGAGCTTTACGAATCACCTTCGAAAACGCCTGAAAGACTGCGATCTCCTCGGTGCAGGGTGATCGCAGGTCTTCCTCGAGCATGGCTTTACCCTGCGCATCAAGATCCTTGCCCTTGGTTTCCAGCACATGTTGGCGGTAGCGCTCGGTTTCCTCTTGCGGGTCGATCCGGCTGACTTGCAGGTGCTCAACCGAAGATTCGATCATCGCGGCAACATGGGCCGCAGGATCGGTTGTGGTCAAATGCACTTCATGGCCACGCGACGCGAGTTCGACGGCGACGGCCCCCGCGATCGTCGTCTTGCCCACGCCGCCCTTGCCCATGACCATGACCAGACCATGGCCATCCGCTTCAATCTCATCGACCAGTTCGCCAAGCGAAGGAACATCCGATGTAAAAGGCGTGTTCGAGTCCACCACGGGCGCTGACGATGCTTGTCCGTCACTGTTTAGCAGGGACCGCAGCGCATCGATACCGACAAGATTCATCGGCTGCAATGCCACCTGATCCATGGGCAGGTTCGCCAAGACATCAGGCAACTTCTCCATCGCCTGCCGGTCGCGCTTCTGCATGGCCACCGCGAGTGGATCATCGGTCGCGGTCTCAGGCATCAACCCGTTGATAACAAGACGCTGATTCGTGATCCCGAGCCCGGCCAGTTCACCACTGGTGCGGGCTGCTTCCAGGAGTGCCGCTCTTTGTGGACGGCTGACGAGGACGATCGCGGTCTGCGAGGCGTTGGCCAGCGTCTCGACCGCCGACTGGTACTGTTGTCGCTGCTTCTCCAGACCCGCCAGCGGTCCGAGGCAAGACGCACCGCTTGTGTTGCTCTCCAGAAAGTCCGACCAGGCGCTGGGCAACTTCAGCAGGCGCAGCGTGTGACCCGTGGGTGCGGTATCGAACACGATGTGGTCGTACTCCGCCATGACCATCTGATCCGTCAGCAAGGAGGTGAACTCATCGAAAGCGGCGATCTCGGTGGTGCATGCGCCGGAGAGCTCCTCTTCCATGCGGCGGACTGCCTTCTCCGGAAGCGTGTCGCGCACCGGGCCGACGATGCGATCCCGGTACGCCTGCGCCGCCGCTTCTGGGTCGATGTTCAGTGCATGCAGGTTGTCAACATGCGGAATCGGAGTCGGTTCTTGCTCACCGATCTCCGTTTCAAAAACATGCCCCAGATTGGATGCCGGATCGGTACTCACCAAGAGCACCCGCATGCCGGCATCGGCCAGCTTGATGGCCGTCGCACACGCCAGCGAAGTCTTACCCACCCCGCCCTTGCCAGTGAAGAATTGAAATCGATTGGCCTGCTCGTACCACATCACAGTTGTCACACTTTCCAATCCGATTAAGAATCCTGTTCAGCAGCAGCCGCTCGTACCCGACCCGCCACAGCACCCGCCTCCAGCTTCGGCCGCTTCGGGGACCAATAGGCACTGCGCCAGTTGGACCATCATCTTCGTCGGCTGCTCTTTGACCCGCAGCGCGACATTCACCGCTTGAATCATGTCCTCATCGGCGATGCCCAGCTCAGTGGCCTTGCGATGGTGATATTTCAGGCATGGCTTGCAGTTAGCGGCGATCGCTGCGCCGATGGCGACCAGTTCCGCGATCCGCTCGTCGAAGATCGATGATGGTTCCGAGACAGCAAGCCGCTGATTGCCTGCTGCGGCATGCCCGCCGATCCCAGCCAGTTCGGCCAGTCGTTGCCGTGAAGGTACTCCTGTTGGCTGACTACACGACCGTCAACGATCACCACCGGAAGACCATCGCCACTCATTTCGGCGATGATCTGTTTGATCTGCGGGTTGGCCATAAACGCGTCCGGATCGTGCAGGAGGTTGTAGCGACGCACTTCCAAACCTTGGTCTACCAACCATTTCAAATCGGCGGAGAACCTCGCCAGGTGATCTTGAGGGTTCGGGCCGCACACCCCCGTGCTGCAGCACATCGGCGGGTCAAAGACTTCGATTCGTGGCATGAGATCGTTCCTTGGGAGGGTAATTCGTCGACGACCGCAATAGCG
This sequence comes from Phycisphaeraceae bacterium, assembly GCA_007693725.1. Classification (GTDB taxonomy): domain Bacteria; phylum Planctomycetota; class Phycisphaerae; order Phycisphaerales; family UBA1924; genus REDD01. The sequence goes on along the minus strand of REDD01000223.1, from coordinate 2,666 downwards.
CTGATCAAGCAACGATCTTTCTGGCATCGAGCATCGTGGAGATCACTTCCTCGCTTGGAGTGTAGTCGGGCAGGGATCGGCTGATCGAGCAGGCTCGCCAAACTCTCAATGAATGACCAAATCTCGTCGGGCACACGCCGGTAGTGCGGCATGGTCTCGATGGCTCGCGCGTGCTTGAGGTTGTCGAGGTACTGAATCCCTGCGGTCTGCTCGGCGTAATCGAGCTCGGAGTCGTAGCCCACAGCATTCCCGAGGACATCGGCGATGAAGTACTGCTGGAACACGCAGGAACTCCGGAAGGATGAATCCCTCAATTGTACACCCATGCGGGGGATGCGGATGGGGATTGGTGAGAGGGGAAGTCAGTGCGAACCCGACCGCCTCGGGGACTTGCGGTATCCGGAGCGGCAGCAGGTGTAAAGATCCGGCCGCATCGGGCTTAGACCCCACGCCCCTCACCCCGGATAGTGAGTGGGCGCTCCCGGCCCGACCGGCAGGCCCAGCACGAAGACCCACAGGTAGAACAACGCAACCCAGCCGATCAGGAAGAAGATGGAGTACGGCAGCATCGTGCTGATCATCGTGCCGATGCCCAGATTGCGTTGGTACCGCACCGCGACCGCGAGAATCAGGCCGAAGTAGGACATCATCGGCGTGATGATGTTGGTCGTGCTGTCCCCGATGCGATACGCCGCCTGGGTGACTTCCGGGCTGTACCCCACCTGCATGAGCATCGGAACGAAGATCGGCGCTGTCACCGCCCATTGCGCGCTGGCCGATCCGAGCATCAGGTTGACGAAGCAGCACATCAGGATGAACGGAAGGAAGACAAGCGGGTTGTCCAGCTTCAGTGCCGTGATCAGGTCCGCGCCGAGCACCGCGAGGATCTGACCCAACCCGGAGTGACCGAAGAACGCCACGAACTGTGCCGCGAAGAAGACGAGCACGATGTACAGCCCCATGCTCCGCATCGCCCCCGCCATGGCGTCAATGACATCGCGATCGTTCCGGATCGTCCCGACGACACGCCCGTACACGATCCCGGGAAGGATGAAGAAAACGAGGATCAGCGTCACGATCGATTGCAGCAGCGGGCGGAACGAGTCCGGGCCTTCGACATCCGGCGAGGGGTCCCTGAGCACCCCCCACCCCGGCAGGAAATCGAGCCAGGGCAGCCAGCGCGGACCGGCGACAACGAAGATTCCCATCAGAACCACCACAACGCTCGCCCCGGCCCAGAGAAGCCCCCGTATTTCCAATGGTGACACCGGCTCGATGCTCGGGTTCTTCTCGACCGTGTCGTCCGCCTGCTCCGGGTCGTAGCGTCCCAGCCGCGGCTCGACGATCCGCGCGGTCACGAACCACCCGAGCATGGTGATCAGAAATGTGCTCGCGACCATGAAGTACCAATTGACCGCGGGGTGGACCTCGTACGACGGGTCGTAGATCTGCGCCGCCTCCTGGGTGATCCCGGCCAGAAGCGGATCGACCGTGCCGACGAAGAGGTTGGCGCTGTACCCGCCCGAGACGCCCGCGAACGCGGCGGCCATCCCCGCAAGAGGGTGGCGACCGAGCGAGTGAAAAATGACCATCGCGAGAGGGATGAGGACCACATACCCCATCTCGCTCGCCGTGTTGCTGAGCACCCCGGCGAAGACGACGACCGGGACCACCAATTTGGGGGGCGCAGAGAGCACCATCGCCCGGATCCCGGCGGAGAGCAGCCCGGCCCTCTCCGCGACGCCCACACCGAGCAGGGCCACCAGAACGGTGCCCAACGGGACGAAGCCGGTGAAATTGGTCACCAGCGAGGTGCTCATCCAGCGGACGCCATCACCGGAGAGCAGGTTCGTCACGGTGAAGACATCCCCCGGCTCCGCATCGGGTCGGGGGTTCTCGACGGAGAGGCCGAGCCATGACCCGAGCACGCTGAGGACCACGACGAGGAGCGCGAAGAGGGCAAAGAGCGTGACAGGATGGGGCAGGAGATTGCCCAGCCACTCCACGAAGCCGAGGAACCGGGCGAACGCACCTCGGTGATTTTCCGGAATACTTTCCTTGCGGGGCGGGGGAGGAATTTCGGTCATGGGCTCACGATACCGAGAGGCCACCGGACGGGAAGGGCTCTCCGCCGCACGAGTGGTGAGCAGGCGGTACTCGCATCCACCGAGGAGGGTATGCACCTACCCTTGGGACATGGGCAGGAACGCAGACAACCCCGCGGCGGCACACCAGCGGACCCGTGCGGACCACTCGAGCGAAACCGCCGAGGACTATGTTGAGGCAATCGCCGAGATTCTGGAGAGCCAGGGGGTCTGCCGGGTCGTGGACTTGACCCACCGGTTCGGGGTGAGCCATGTGACCGTGACGAGGATTATTTCGCGTCTGGTTCGTGATGGGCTGGCCAAGACCGAGCCCTACCGTCCGATTGAGCTGACCCCGAAGGGTCATCGGCTCGCGAAGGAATCGCAGAAGCGGCATGAGATCGTGTACCGCTTTCTGCTGACCCTCGGTGTCGACCCGGCCACCGCTCGGATTGATGCCGAGGGGATCGAGCACCATGTCAGCCGTGAAACGCTGGATCGATTCCAAGCGCTCATCGACCGCAGAAGCAAGTCCGGCTGAAGACTTCGCTCCGGATGGCGGGCGTGTGTTTGACAGCGGCG
>REDD01000253.1 GCA_007693725.1 Phycisphaeraceae bacterium | reverse complement strand
GAGGGCGAGATCATCCGCACCGCCCACTACCGCATCTTCACCACCGTCCCCAACTCCGTCCTCAAGGACCGCCTCGCCGTCCTGATCGAGGAGGCAATGCACCGCTACCGCACCGCCATCACCGACCTCCCCCCGCCGCCCATCCGCCTCGACACCTACCTGATGGAGAACCGGCCCCAGTGGGAGCAGGTCTCCCGCATGCTTCTCGGGGAACAGGCCAACGCCATCACGCGCATCGAGCGGGGCGGGTACGCCACCCGGGGCATCGGCGTGTATTTCAACATCGGCCTCGCTGACACGATGACCATCGCCGCCCACGAGGGGTGGCACCAGTACACGCAGCGCACCTTCCGGAATCGGCTGCCCATCTGGCTTGAGGAGGGCATGGCCCTCTACCACGAGGGACACCGGTGGGAGGGCTCCCGCCCCGTCTTCCTGCCGTGGGCCAACCCCGAGCGCTACGACCGCCTCCGTGCGAGTGTCACCGCCGGGCGGTTCATCCCCCTCAGCACCCTCATCACGATGACCCCCAACGACCATCTGGAGGGAAACACGCCCACCGTATTGGACTTCTACGCCCACGCCTGGGCGGCGGCACACTTCCTCGTCGAGTCCCCGGACCTCCGCCCGGCCCTCGAACAGATCCTCCAGGACGCCGCGGCGGGCCGCCTCAGAAGCCGTCAGCACACACAAATCCAATCCCGAGGATTTTCCGGGGATACCGCCGGGCGCAATCCAAGACCCCTAGATCCGATCCGGATTTACACCGACATCGACCCGGACGATCTCGACCAGCGTTACGAGGCCTTTGTTCGTGAAATCGTGCGTCCCGGCGGACGAGACCGCATTATTTCCGGACGCTCACCACTCTGATAGGAGTCCGAATAACAACACCCGACCGTCGATCATCCACTCCGATGATGCGATCATGCATGGAACACCCGTAGGAGAATCCGGAACGGGGAACCGCTCGAAGTTCGTACGCGTACGATTATGCGGAATTTGACGAGGAGGTAGGGAGGAAAGGGCTTGCCGAGTTTGCGTCCCCACCCGTTCTGGTGTAAGTTCAGCACTGGCAAGAGTTCACGGCGGAGCCAAACCTTTCTGATTGACCGACCTGTGTGAACCGTACGGCGCGTGGAACGCGTTCTTGCGGTGAGCCGATCGCTGCATCTCTGCGCGAGCGCTCGCATTATTACGGCTTCCCTCTTACTCAACGCCCCGGGCTTGCAGACATGCAAGTCTGGGGTTGTTTTTTTATCACGACACACCGAAAGCCCGCTCCAACGCAAGGGAGCCGATCGGCCCCACGGTGTACCCCACACCGATAAACGCCTCGTGCTTGCCGCCGGCGTCGACCTCCGTCGAGCCGACCTCCAGCGCGTAGTAGATCGCCGCGCTGTACACGATCCCCACGCCAAGTCCGAGCACAGCCAGCGCACTGACCAAAGCGAAGACGCCCGAGGCCGTGATCGCCCCGATAAATCCCACCACCATGCACGCAAACGCGACGAGCGCGACCACCCCGCGCCCGTGCCACCCGGCCCAGTTCCCCATGACGATCATCGCGCCCAGACGCATCACCATCCACGATGAGGCCACCGCCGGTTTCCACGCGATCCCGATCCCCACGCCGCCCATCAGAAACGGCAGCAGCGGCCCGAGCGCGGCCAGCAGTGCGTAGGACGACACCAGCGAGACCCGGAACATCATCAGCAGGCGTCGGAGCCGCTCGCGTTCGCCGGCCCCGTGCTCGTGCGCCGGATCGCCGTGCCCCATCGGCTCGCGCGAGAACAGCAGCAGCAGCGGCAGCGTGAGGACATGGATCACCGCCAGCCCGCCGATGACCCACCGCGCGTAGTCCTCGATCAGGGGCACCATCGCCCACATGCCGACGATCAACGCCGAGGCCCAAGCGTAGTTGAACCGCCCCGTCGCCCGATTCAGAGCCCGCCCCCGCCGCCCCGAGGAGACATACGACTCCACCACCGGCCACATCAGCCCCGCCAGCGGGTTGTACAGCAGGCCGCAGGCCCAGATCCCCCACTCGGCACGCACCAGCAGCGGCAGCATCGCGCTGCCCCCCGCGAGGACGAGCAGGATGCCCAGCACGCTCCGCGACGACAGGAACCGCCCCGGACCCGCCAACCGCCTCAGCAGGCGCGTCAGCGGCGAGGCGAACCACGCCGCCAGCGCGTAGCTCGCGCCGAGCAGGATCCCCAGCACGAGATTCCGCCCGGCCGAGAATCCGTACTCGTGCTGGGTGACATAGAAAATGCCGTTCCACCCGACCGCGGTGCCGAACGAGGTCAGCCAAGTGAACAGCAGCACCGGCCACAATCCCGGAGCATGGCCCGTACTCGCAACTCCGGTTGAAGAATCAGATCCGCTCATATGGTTTCGCCCCGCCTTTGCCAGCGGGGGCGGCGGATCGTACCATTCCCCTTGATCGCGATTTGACGCGATTGCTGTGCGTGTAGCTCAATTGGATAGAGCGTCGGCCTCCGAAGCCGAAGGTTGCAGGTTCGATTCCTGCCACGCACGCTTGCCGCCTTCCCCGCGCAACTCACCGAATCTTTGATTCGAGTTCCGTCCACCGCGCGTACAGGGCCGCCACCTCTGCCTGAGCAGCACTGAGCGCCTCGCACGCCGCGGTCATTTTCGTGTGATCCGACAGCACCACCGGATCGGCCAGCCGCTCCTCCAACTCACCCACCTTCGCCTCCGCCTCCGCGATCCGCCGCTCGATCGTGTCGTACTCGCGCTGCTCCTTGTAGCTCAGCTTCTTCCGCACCGGAGCGCTCTCCGGAACACCGGCCGGGGCACTCGCCGATGCGCTCTGCCCGGGGCTCTCGGCCCACCTCTTCGCCCCTGCAGGCTCCTTGCGCCCCGCCGCAATCGCGGCGCTCCGCTCCGCATCCCGCGCCTGGGCCTGCGCCAGAGAAGCGAACTTCTCGACATGACCCTCCCCATCCAGCGACAGCACATCGCTCGCCAGCCGATCGATCATCGCGCGATCGTGCGTCACCAGAATGAGCGCGCCGGGAAAATCCTCCAGCGCTTCTTCCATCGTCTCGAGCGTCGCGATGTCCAGATCGTTCGTCGGCTCGTCCAGCACCAGCACATCCGCGGGCTCCAGCATGATCCGCGCAATGTGAATCCTCGCCAGTTCGCCGCCGCTCAGCGAGCTGATCGGCTGCTGCAACTGCTCATCGCGGAACAGGAACCGGCGCGACCACGCCGTCACATGCATCGCCTGCCCGCGGAAATGCACGCGATCACTCACCGGGCTCAACGCCGTGCGCAGCAGCATGTCCGGGGGGAATTCCCTCCGGTGCTGGCTGAACACCGCGATCCGAGGTTGCGGATCCGAACGCACCACCTCGCCCGCATCCGGCTTGATCTCACCCGTCAGCACACGGATGAGCGTCGTCTTCCCGCTCCCGTTGGGACCGAGTAACCCCAGACAATCCCCCGCTCCCAGCGAAACATCCAGATCTCTGAACAACACCCGCCCGTCGTACGCCTTCGTGATCCCCTTCGCCTGCAGAAACTTCTTCGTCCGGCGCCCGGTCGTGTTGAACTCGACCCGGGCCGATGAACTCGCCGCCGCGCTGTTCCGGCCTTTCAACTCAGCAAGCTCATCGATCCGTGCGTAGCTCGAATCGATCCGGCTCTTCGCCTGCGTGCGCCGCGCCTTGGCCCGACGCGAAAGCCACTCGAGATCCTTCCGCACCTGATTCGCCAGCACCTGCTCCGCCTTCGCCTGGCCCGAAAGAAACTCACTCTTGCGCCGGAGAAACTCGCTGTAGTTCCCGTCCACCGCGAGCGTCCCCTGCGGATACGCACCGCTCAACTCCACCACGCGGCTCGCGATGTTCTCCAGCAGCGTCCGGTCGTGCGTCACGAACACCACAGCGCTCGACCCGCTCCCGGTCACCCGCCAGATCAACTCCTCCAACCACAGAATCCCCTCCATATCCAGATGATTCGTCGGCTCGTCCAGCAGCAGCAGATCCGGCTCTCCCCCGCACTCCGCCATCGACCGTGCGATCGACAGTCGCTTCCGCCATCCACCCGACAGCAACGCCGCCCCCGTCTCGAACATCGCCCCCTCGAAACCGTTCCGCGTCAGCACCATCTCCGCGACCGTCTGGACCTCGTGCTCGTCGTGCACATCCCCCAGCCCGATCGCCGCGGCGTCATGCACCACCGACCACACCGTTGCCCCCTCATCGAACACCTCCTGCTGAGGCACATACACCGCGCGCATGCCCTTCGCTCGCACGATCGTCCCGCCGTCCGTCTGATCCTCACCCGCGAGCAGCCGCAGCAGCGTGCTCTTGCCCGCGCCGTTGGGACCGATCAATCCGAGCCGATCGCCTTCCCCGATGCTCAAGGAAACATCCGAAAAGAGCGTCTCGAGCCCGTGCGTCTTGGATATGGACTGCGCTGTCAGCAACAAGCGATGCCTCTCATCAGACAAGGGTTGTCTCGGAATTCCACACGCCGGAATCGAGACGGAGCCTAGCCATCCCGATCCTCCCCAACACTTCGATCACCCCAAAATCGCCGACCGATGCTCCGCCACCCCCCGGATACCTCGGACACCCCGCACACCGACATCGCAGGCGTAGACACCGCCGCCGGCGGTCGTGATCGCCAGCATGCCCAGCCCATCGCCCGCGAAGCAGCAGGAAGTCACATTCCGCTCCCGCAAACCAACCTCCCCCAACTCCTCGCCATCGGGCGACAACCACACGACGCGCCCGCCGCCCCAGCTCGCCGACCACAACCGCCCCTCCGCATCCATCGTCAGCCCGTCCGGCGTGCCACGCGTGCACCGCCACACGACCTCCGCCAGATCCCAGGCGCTCTCCGGCTCGCTCGCAAGCAGGCCCGACAGATCAAACCGAACAATCACACCCCGCGTCGAGCAGGTGTAGTACAGCGTCCGCCCGTCCCGCGTGACCGCCATCCCGTTCGGATACTTCGTGTTCCGGAACAGCAGCCGCATCGAGCCATCGACCCCCACACGGAACAATCCGCCCGATGTCTCATCCTTCCCCACCATCCCCGCGAGCACCGACCCATTCTCCAACGCGAGCACATCGTTGAACCGCTCGGTCTGCGGATCATCGACATCGAACAACGATCGCACTGTCCCATCCGCATCCAGCCGCGCGACATCGCGCTCGCGAAACAGCAGCAAAGCCCCATCCCGCTGCAGCGTCATCCCCCCCACCTTCGCGCCCTCGTACAGGGTGAGCGGCGATTCATCCATCACGCCCATCGCGTGCACCCGCCCCGCATCGATATCCGTCCACACCAGTCGGCGCATCCCCTCGTGCCACAACGGCCCCTCGCCGAGCGAGTACGCCCCCGCCGCAACCTCGATCAACTCCACACCGCCGAGACTCACGACCCCGCCGCCCGCTTGATCAGCACCGCCGTCCGATCGTCATCCTGACCCGCGCCCGCGCTGAATTCTTCCAACGCCGTCAGCAGTGCATCGAGCATCGCTTCCGCGCTCTCGTGCTGATGCGCCCGCAGCGACTCCACCACGCGCTTCACGCCGAAGAGCTGGCCCTGCGGATTCATCGTCTCGTAGTACCCATCGCTCAGCAGCGCAAAGACATCACCATCCTCGAAGCGAAACGGCTCGACAGATTCCGTCAGAAATCCCTCGTCGATCCCGAAAGGCATCCCGTTCGCCGCCATCGCGAGCGTATCGGGCGCACTCTCATCACCCTTCTTGAGAAACAGCAGCGGCGCCTGACCCGCCGAAACCCAGTGCAGCTCGTGCTTCTCCGGCAGCAACCGACCCAGAAACGCCGTCACAAACCGCCCGGCGGGCAGATCACGGCACAACTGCTCGTTCACATGAAACGCCACATCATCCAGCATCGAATGCAATCGACACGCCATCCGGATCATCGCGAGCACCTGCACCACCGAGAGCGCCGCTCCGACGCCGTGCCCCGTCGCATCGCCCATGAACAACTGATAGCCCGGACTCACATCGTGCTCACCCTCCGGACGCGGCAGATCACCGAGATCGATCACATCGAACGCGTCCCCGCCCGTCTCATCCGCCGGCTCGAACCGACACGCGATCTCGTACCCCGGCACTTTCGGGAGATGCTTCGGCATCGCGGACATCTGGATGCTCCGCGCGATCTTCAGATCCGCCTCCATCTTCTCCTTCTGGATCTGCGCATCCAGCAGCGCTGATCGCTTGAGCGCGATCGCCGCCTGCGCTGCCAAGTGACCCGCCAGCACCTCATCCTCCTGCGTGAACACGCCACCCGCATCGAGCGATTTGTTCAGCACCTGCGCCACGCCCACCAGCGCCCCGTTCGGATCCACCAGCGGAATCGTCAGCAGACACCGCGTGCGGAAGCCCGTCGCCTTGTCCACCGCGGGGTTGAACCGCTCATCCGCGTACGCATCGGAGATGTTCACGATCTTCCGAGATTTCGCCGCCTCCCCGACGATCCCGAGATCGGCGGGCAGACGCAGATCATTCGGCAGGCCGTGCGCCCGCGTCGCGAACAGCGTGTGGTCCATCGGGTCGTACTGAAACACGCTCGCGCGCTCCGCGCTGAGCACATCGCGCAGCGCATCGATCACCTGCGCCAGCACCTCGCCCAGGTCGTTCGTCGAGGCCAGACGGCTCGCGGCATTCAGTATGGATTCAAACGCGCTGCTTCGGATGGCTCGTCTCCCGCACCACCCCGAACACCCTCATCAGCCCGACAACACGCCAAAGCCGAGACCCCAGCATACCAGCAC
>REDD01000257.1 GCA_007693725.1 Phycisphaeraceae bacterium | reverse complement strand
CCGATCTTCGTCGGGCCGAAGAGTCCCACGAGCGGGCGATCGAATCCGACCGCCATGTGCAGCGGCGCGGAATCGTTCGCGAGGACGATAGCGCTCGACTCGATCACCGCCATCAGTGTCTCGACATCCGTGCGCCCGATCAGATCGACGATGCGGGGTTCCACACCGGCGTGGTCAACCAGCAGCGAACACTGCTCGCGCTCATTGCCGCCGCCCACGACCGCGATCTTTTCCACCGCCCCCTGAGCCAGGAGCGACTTGGCGACTTCCAGAAAGCGATCCTGAGGCCAACGCTTGCCGGGCCACCGGCTGGTCGGGGCGAAGGTGGCGAAGCGTGCCCCGCGGAGCGTGTCCGGGAGCCCCTCGCGTCCCTTGGGTGTCGAGTAGAGACGCATGTCGGGGACCGGTTCGACCTCCAGCCCCTCCACGAGCGCGAGCATCCGGTCGACGGCGTGCGCCGACCGATCCACAGCAATCCTGCGGCTGTAGAAGATCGAGCCGAACTCTTCCGCCCGGGCATAGCCGACACGGGTCCGCGATCCGGTCATCGCCGCGAAGAACCCGCTCCGAAAGAGGCCCTGAGCGTCCACGACGAGGTCGTAGCGCGGGGTCCGGAGGCGGGACATCAGCTCCGCCATGGCCGACCGCCACGACCCGGTGGCGACGCGACGCAGCGACAGGGCCCTGCGGTCGAAGGGGATCGCCTCGTGGAGATCCGGATGGCCCAGAATCGCTCCCTCGAACCCCCGCTGAACCAGCCAGTCGACCCTGGCCTCGGGCCAGTGGCGTTTCAGACTCACGAGGACTGGTACCGTACGGCAGACATCCCCCAGCGCGCTCGGGCGGATGATCAGGATGTGCCGCGGCGGGTTCACGCCCAGACTGTATGAGATTCCGTCCTGCCGGGGCTCTGGATCGATGTGCGAAGCCCGCTCTCTGGAATGAAACCGCTCCGGTTCCGAGGAACCTGTTCAGGAGGACTTGCGATGCTCAAGACCCGACAACTGCCCCGGATTCGTCATTTTTCGTCCGCCGCAGGCATGTGTGCCGTCGCAACGGCGGCGGTGCTCTGGAATGCCCCGACAGCGACCGCCGAGCCGCAGGTCGGAATGAGCTTCCGGCACGAGGGCATGCGGACTTTTTTCCCGGATGAGCGCGATGCGGGGCTGGTCCGGGCACTCGGGCTGCTCCCGGCTCGTCTCCAGGAGATCGCCACGCACCCCTCCGTCGGGGCGAACCTCGGGCCGGTGCCCACGGAATTGTTCCCCCTCATCGGGGCACTCATGTTCGACCCGGCACGGTTCGTCCTCACTCTGGACGGCCTCGACCCAGACACAGGTCTGCCTGCGGTGGCCGCGGTGCTGCGGTTCGAGAACGCCGACGAGGCGGGCGGGCCGATCGGGCGGGCGGTCGTCGCTCTCGATGATGTCGCGCCGCTGCCGCTCGCGACGGCCGAGCATCACAACTTCCCGGGCATGCAGATGGCCGGGACGCCCTTCGGGATGCTGGCCTACGGGGGGCGGGAGAGCCGTCAGGGCTGGGGATGGGAACTCCACTTCGGGCCGGTGGGCGACCCGGATCGGGTGCTCGGCGCGATGGACAAGCCGCTCGGACCGGGTGTCGTGGTGGCGCAGGGACACATTGACTTCGCGGCGTTGACTCCGGCCACGCGACCGCTGATCGGCATGGCGAGCATGATGATGCCGGGGCAAAATCTTTCTCGCGAGGCCGTGGAGAGCGGTCTGCTCGGTGCGCGAGCGATGTCCGCGGAATTCGTGAGCGGATTCAGCGAGGAGATTTCGTACACGACGATGCGCCTGCGTGGAGCGCGGGCGTACGCCGATCGGCTCGGGCTCATGCAGGCCGCGCTGACGCACTCGGATCTGGCCATCATCCCTGCGGATGCGACGGCCGCCTTCGCGAGCAAGATCGATCCGGAGCGTTCGTGGAGCGAATTCCGCAAGCAACTCGTGCAGGCGGGCATCGAGCAGGAGGTCAACGATGTTCTGAACCAGTTCCGTCGCCAGGTCGGCGTGGACATCGAACGCGATCTCATCCGAGCGCTCGGCGACACGGTGGTTGCGTATTTCTCCGACTCGACGGGTGGCGGCGGTCTGCTCTCCGGCGTCGTTGCCGTTCGCTTGAGTGATGCGGAGGCGTTCGACCGCGCCATCGAGCGGCTTTCGGAGGTTGCGGTGGCGGCGGTGGCTGATCAGGCGTTTCTCGATGGCCCGATCGCTTTTCGGGCCGCGCGTGAAGCTTGGCAGGAGAGCGCGTTCGTGACCCTCCGGGTGGATGGGCTCCCGCTGCCGATCGAGCCGACGATCGGCCGCTCGGGCGATTGGGCGATCTTCGCGTTGTCGAAGAGCGCGGCACGCGGGGCGGTCGAGCACGATACGGCTCGCGCGGGTCTGGTCCGCAACCCCGCATTCCGGGCCTCGTGGGATCCGAGCACCCCGGTCGTCAGCATGTCATTCATTGATGCGCAGAGAACCGTCCGTGACGGGTACGCATCGCTGAACCTGCTGGGGACGATGCTTGCGGGGTTCGTGAGATCATCAAGCGACCCGAGCGTTGATCCGGGGATGATCGTGCCGACTTATTCATCGCTGACCGCATCCGTGCAGCCGATCCTGAATCGCGTCTACTGGGACGCCGACGATTACATCATGCACACGACGACCGACCGGTCCCGCCTCGTGCATGCCGCGGCATTGCTCGGGGTGGCGGATGTGGGCGCGTTTGTCACCGGACTGGTGACCGGCTCCGCCATCACCGCGGGCATCATGGAGCAGCAGCGATCGGGCATGTACGGGTATCCCACGCGGTCGTATCCGCGCGGGCAGTGGGAGCGCGGTCACGATGATGGCGGGCGCGAGGAAACTCCACAGCGGCGTGTGCCGTATTGATTCCAGTGGAGGCCCCTTTTCGCACATGCACCCCAGATCCGTTCTTCTACTCGCTGTCCTGTTCGTCTCGCTGCTCTCCCCGCGCGCGTACGCGATTCCTGCCGATGTGATCGCGTGGTGGAGGTTCGATCCTTCCCGGTTCGCATCGGCGGCCCGTGAGGACAGGGCCGGGGGGACGCCGTCGATCGTTGTCGGCGGATTGCGCGCGGCGGTCGCCGGCGGCGTCTTCGGGGACGGGACACCCGCACTGATCCTCGAAGGTCTGCTCGCGGCGGGAGAGATCGGGCGTGTCGAGCACACGATCTGTCTCCTGGATCTTCGTGCCCACCGTGAGCACGAGGTCGGGGCCACGGTCATCGAGCATTGCCAGATCGTCATCGAGCTCAAGACGGATCGTGGGCACTCGGACTACTTGCGCACGCTCCGCGCGATCATCATTGATGCGGAGCGGGCGAAGAATCCCGATCGAGATGTTCGGGGAGTTCAGAGCCGTCTGTCCCTGCCCGGCGGAGCGACGGGCGCCTCCTACCGCGCCGAGCACTGGGACGACTGGCGGGAGATTTCGTGGGTGTCTCTGCCGGGGAAACTCGTGATCGGGATCGGGAAAGATGCGCTTCAGCGCTGGCTCAAGCAGGAGAACAATGCCGATCCGAGCTGGGAGAGGCACCGGGAAGCCGTTTCCGAGGGACGGCCGAAGGGCGATGTCTGCTTCGAGGCGTACTTCGACATTCATCGACTGGAGGCGCTGTTCCCGCAGGTGTTCCGCGCCGGGCGAACACCCCGCATGCGTGGTGTGCTGGGTCTCTCCGATGCCGCGGCGATCATGCTGCATGCGAGGTTCATCGAGCAGGAGAACGGATTGCCGCCGATGCTCGGCATCGACCTGACGACGAAGGACACGGAGGAACGGACCATTGATCGACGGGCGTTGTCGGAGTCACACTGGCCGGGGCGAGAGTTGATCTCGATCCGACACCCGCCGGGCTCGTACATCATCGCGTCGAGGATCGAGTGGCCGGACTTCTTCCGGTGGGCGCTCGATGTCTACAGCACGACGATCCCCGATGCGTACTTGCCTGCGTACCGATCGAAGGAGGCGCAATGGCTGGAGCGCAACTCGGATCAGCTCGCGCAGGTTTTCGAGCGTTTTCAGGCGTGGCTGGTGATCTCGGATGTTCCGGCTCCGGAGTGGGCGGTGCCCGGGCTGGCGACGATTCTGGTCCCGGGGGAGCGCGGGGCGGATGTCTCCGATCTTGAGCCGCGGATGGGCGCACTCTTCGCCCACTTCGCGGACAGCGTTCTGACGAGGCGCGTCTCCGGTCGTCAGCTCTGGTCGCTGAAGATCGATCGGCGCGGGCTCGTGCAGCTCCCGGTGTGGGGGCTCGCGAGCGGGCGTGACGGACCGGTCCTCATCGGTGGGTGGAGTCCGTCCGTGATCGAACAGAATCGTCGGCGCATCGAGTCCGACCGGGATCGATAGTTCATGCCCGCGCGATGCGCATGACCTCGTCGATCGTGGTCATGCCCGCTCTCGCCTTGTCGTAGCCGTCGTGGCGGAGCAGATTGAGATCGCCGCTTGCGAGTGCTTCCCGCGCGATTTCGGAGGCGTTCGCTCGGCGCATCACCATGTCGCGGATCGGCTCGGTCATGCGCAGCAGTTCGTAGACGCCCTTGCGCCCGCGGTACCCGGTATTGAAGCACTGGCGGCACCCGCCGCCGCGAGCCAGCATCTGGCCGGGGCTGTGCTCGAAATCCTCGGGGAGATCGGCGGGGCTCGGCGAGTACTCTTCTCTGCAGTGCTCGCAGATGCACCGAACGAGCCGCTGTGCGAGCACGCCCTCGATGGAGGATGAGACCAGATATGGCTCGACGCCCATGTCGAGCATTCGGGGCATGGCGCCCGCCGCGTCGTTGGTGTGCAGCGTGCTGAACACGAGGTGCCCCGTCAGCGACGCCTGCACCGCGGCTTCGGCGGTTTCGCGGTCGCGGATCTCGCCGATCATGATGACATCGGGGTCGTGGCGCAGGATGGCCCGGAGCCCCGCGGAGAAATCCATACCGACCTTGTGATTGACCTGGATCTGATTGACGCCCTGGACATGGTATTCGACGGGATCTTCAACGGTGATCGCTTTGATCTCGTCGGAGATGATGCGGTTGAGCGATGCGTACAGCGTGGTGGACTTTCCCGATCCGGTCGGTCCCGTGACCAGCAGGATGCCGTGCGGCTTCGAGATCGCGGTATCCCATCGTTCGAGAATCGCGCCGGGCATGCCCAGTTCGTCCAGACCGAGCAGAACCGCGGATTTGTTCAGGATGCGCAGGACGACGCCCTCGCCGAAGAGCATCGGGATGATGCTGACCCGAAGATCGAAGGATTGACCGGATCGCTTCAGCGTGATCCGGCCGTCCTGCGGCTTGCGCTTTTCGGCGATGTTCATGCTCGACATGATCTTGATGCGGCTGACGATCGCGCTGGCGAATCGGTTGATCGCCGAGGAAACATTGGCCCGCTGCAGCACGCCGTCGATGCGGTAGCGAACGATCAGGCGATGCTCGTACGGCTCGATGTGAACATCGGTCGCCCTGCTCGCGATCGCCTCGCCAAGAAGCTCGTTGACAAGACGAATGACACTGGCCTCGTGCGCGGCGGCCTCGTCGCTTTCGCTCTCGGATCGCTCGGGATCGGAATCCGAGATGTCTCTGCTCAGTTCTTCGAGCGTGTCACCGCCGACGCCGTACCGAGCGCGGATGAACTGACGCAGATCCTCCTCCTCCGCCAGCGCCAACTCGATGTGGCAGCCGGTGAGCAGGCGCAGCTCGTCGAACACGCTGTGATCGAAGGGGTCGCAGGTCGCGATCCGGAGCGCGGGGACGGAGCCGGTCACACCCTTGATGGCGGGCAGGCGCTCAACGGGGACACACTGCTGGCGGAAGACGATCTGGCGCGGAATGCAGGCCAGGACATCATCTTCGATGACCATCTCGGCGAGATCGACCATCGGAAGGTCGAATTGCTCGGAGATCGCGCGGGTGACCTGCGAGGGCTCCACCAGCCCCATTCGGATGAGCGTCTTATCGAGACGCTCTCCGCTGCTCTTCTGCTCGGCCAGAGCGCGATCGAGATCATCAGCGCTGATCAGGCCGTGTTCGAGCAGAATGGCGCCAATACCCATCGGTCTTGAGTGTATCTCTGTTTGCGGCTGGATCGAGGCCATACCGATTCCATCGGCTGTCGATGAGCATGAGAGCGAGGGTCCGGCCCCGATTAGTGGTCACTTACTGACTGTTGGTTGTGGGGTTATCGGCCGGGTAGGTGCACGAAGTCCGGTCCGTTTCCCAGACGGTCATGGCGTGCAGTTCGGCCTTGCCGGAGGAGGCGTCGCGGACGGCGGGAGCCATCAGGTCGAAGAAGACCTTCGCGATGTTCTCCACCGAGGGGATCACGCCCGATGGACCAAATTCCTCGGTGTCGTGGTTCAGGTGCTTGTGGTCGAAGCGTGAGAGAATGACCTCGTGCGCGAGCTGTTCGAGCTTGCCCAGCGTGAAATCGGGCTTTCCGGTGTTCAGCGAGACTGCAACGCACGGCTCGAATCGGTAGTTGTGCCCGTGACCGGCGGGGTTGTTGCAGTGGCCGAAGATGGCGAGATTTTCCTCCGCCGAAAGCTCCGGAACATGAAGGCGGTGGGCGGCGGCGAAATCGAACTGCTGGCGGATCAGGGCCGTGGTGGGGTTGCTGGCGGTCATCTGGATGGAATGGTAGGGGGTGAGCCGGAGTGTCAGTGCTTGTGCGCTGGCTTCCCGCAGTTCGCCCGAGATCGCAGCGAGAAGCTCCGGCATGAGTTCCACGGGGTTCTTGTCGGGGTGACTCCGGCATGCCCGCTCGATCAGGGGGATCAGCCCGTTGCGGACGGCCTGGTCGAGGACTTTGATGTTCACGAGATATCCGGTCTGCGGGTCCGGTTCTCCGGCGGCCTCGATCGTGATTTCGTAGTATCGGCCGAGCCCTTGCATAGGGGGTTTCCCCCCGAACCCATTCCGCGGCGTATCGGTGGGATGACGCTCGGAGGGATTGATGCAGAATCGGATCGTGCGCGAAAGGCGAACCATGAGTGACTGTATCCCGAGATGGAGGATTGAAATGCTGAGGTGTATCGCGATCGCGCTGGGGCTTACCCCGCTGATGTTGGGTTGCAACGCTGCCGACCGCCACGCCGAGCGTGGAGGTGAGAATTCCCACGACCAGCGCCATACCCAAAGTCAAGCAACAACGGACGAAACAACCATGGCCACATCGCACGCTCGGACCCCCGGCCCCCTCGATTTCACCATGAATCGTCTCGACGGGACGCCCGAACATCTCGGGGCGTACCGGGGGAGGGTGGTTCTGATCGTGAACACCGCCTCGCGTTGCGGGCTGACGCCGCAGTACGAAGGGCTCCAGCGGCTGTACGAGGCCAAGCATCGGGACGGGTTGGTTGTGCTCGGGTTCCCCGCGAACGACTTCATGGGGCAGGAGCCGGGGTCGAATGAGCAGATCGCCGCCTTCTGCGAGGAGAACTACGGGGTGACCTTCCCGATGTTTGAGAAGATCTCGGTCAAGGGGGCCGGGGCGCATCCCCTGTTCGTGTTGTTGACGGAGGCAACCGGCGAGCCCTCGTGGAATTTCACGAAGTACCTGATCGATCGTGAGGGACGGATCGTGAGGCGGTTCGATCCCCGCACCCGCCCGGACGATCCGGAGTTCGTCGGCGCGGTCGAGGAGTTGCTGACGGCTGTCTGAGCCCGGAGTGGGCGCGGGCTGGGTATTCTCTGGCACCGTGCCGACCTACCGCTACGAGGCCCTGGATACTGGAGGCGAGCGTCGCTCGGGGGTGCTCGCCGCCCCGGGTGAGCAGGCGGTCCTCGCGGAGTTGGAGCGCCAGCGGCTGACTCCCACTCGGCTGCGGGAACAGAAGGCCGCGGTGTCCAGCGGCGGTGGCGTCAAGCAATCGCACCTGGCCGTGGCGTACACCCAAATGGGGGATTTGCTCAGTGCCGGTGTGCCTTTGCTGCGTGCGTTGCGGGTGGTGGCCAATCGCAAGAAGGCCCCCCGGCTCGGGCAGGTGTTCTCGCAACTGGCGGATGCTGTTCAGGATGGCGAGGAATTGGCGGATGCGATGGCGGAGCGGCCGGAGATCTTTCCGGCGACGCATGCCGCGATGATTCGCGCTGCGGAGAAGGGGGCGTTTCTGGAGGAGACCCTGAAGCGGCTAGGGCAACTCGTCGCCAGTCAGGTTGAGCTGAGGCAGAAGGTGAACGGCGCGCTGATCTACCCGAGCGTCATTCTGGTGGTCGGGATCACTATTTTTGGGTTGGTGCTGGCGATTTATGTGCCGCAGTTCCGTCCGTTGTACGCGGACCTGCAACTGGGGATTTCGACGCGGCTCGTGCTGGCGAGCAGTGATTTTCTGACGCGGTTCTGGTTCGTGCTGGTGCTGGGGGTCGTGGGGGGGATTTGGGGTCTGCGGTGGGCGTTTCGGCGTCCGGAGGTTCGCGAGCCGATCGTCCGCGTGAGTCTGCGGGTTCCGGTCGTGGGGCCGCTGATTCGTGCGTTGGCGACGGCGCGGGCGTGCCGGATTCTGGGGACCATGCTGAGCAATGGCGTTCCCATGCTGGGAGCGTTGCGGATCGCGCGAGATGCGACGGGGTTGTCTGATATGGCGGCCGCGATTGACGGGGCGACGGAAGCGGTGCGTTCCGGGCAGCGTCTGTCGACGCCGCTGGCGGAGTCGGGGCTGTTCGATGAGGAGATCGTGGAGATGCTGAGTGTCGCGGAGGCGGCGAACAATCTCGACTCGGTGCTGCTCACCGCTGCGGAGACCCTGGAGCGGCGGGTTGACCAGATGGTGACGATCGCGGTCCGTCTGATCGAGCCGGTGCTGCTCCTGCTGCTGGGGATCGCGGTCTCGTTTGTCGCGATCGGGCTGATTCTGCCGATGCTGCAACTCACCCGATCTGTCTGAATGAGCATCGCAGGGCGATGCCTCCCGAGGCCGGCTCGGCAGTATGATCCAAGTACCCAAGGAGGAGGTAACCATGAAGAACCCCCGGAACCCCCGGAACTCCCGGACGCCCCGGAAGGGAATGCTGCGAGGCGGGTTTTCACTGATCGAGGTTCTGATCGCGATCGCGATCGTGGCGGCGATCGGCGGTTTGGTGGCCGTGAACCTGATGGGGGCCCGCGAGGACTCCAAGGTGAACATGGCGCGGATCGAGCTTGACCGAATCCGGCAGGCGCTCGACCAGTTCAGTTTGGTCTTTGAGCGGTATCCGACGGATGATGAGGGCATCGAGGTGCTGTGGTCTGACCAGACGCTCGATGTGGAAGACGAGGCATTGCAGGCCCGTTGGCGCCGATTCCTGAACAGTCCGAATCCCTCGGATCCGTGGGGCAATGAGTGGGGGTATCGCGCTGAGCCGGAGTACGGCGAGTACTACGACCTCTGGTCGAACGGGCCGGATGGCGAGGAGGGCACCGCCGATGACATCAAGTCATGGGATGAGTCGCTGGAAGACGCGACCACACGGCCGCGCTGATTTGAGCGACTCGTGATGCGTCGTGCTGTAACGATTCTCGAACTCCTGCTTGTCATTGGGATTCTGGCATCCATTCTGGCGCTGGCCGCGCCGGCGCTGCTGCCTCTCGTTCAGGAGCGGCGCTTCGATGCGACTCAGCAGATGCTCCAGGACTGGCTCTGGCGGGTCCGATCCGATTCGGTGGCTCAGGGGCACGCGTTGATGATTCGTGTGCAGGAGACTCCCGAAGGTGTCTGGGTGACGGCTCGGCGTGCGGACCTCTCGGAAGTGTCGGGAGAGGAGCCCGGCTCGGGGGGCGCGGATGAATTCGTGAGGCGCTTCCATCTGGGGGAGGGACTTGAGATCAGTCTTTCATCCGAGCTTTCGGGCGCGGCCGGCGAAGCGGACGGGCCGGTAGTCGGGGATGGTGATTTCGACATGGTGCTGGGGATGTTTTTGCCGAGCGGGGGCGCGGTTCAGACGCAGGCGTTTTACCTTCGTGATCAACGCGGGAGACGGCAGGGATTCCAACTGAGCCCGCTCACGGGCCGCCTGCTCCGCGTTGATCCGATGCGGGACTCTGAACTGTCCGAAGCCGCTCCAACCGGTCGGCCGGGTGCGTGAATGGATGTGTCATGAGCCACGCTTCAGGAAGTGCGGGCAGAAAGATGGTGCCGGGAGCGCTCCTGCTCGAGTTGCTGATCGCTCTCACCATATTCGTGGCGGCGGGGTTGACGGTGCTTGCGGTGATTCGTCAGTCGGTCGGCGATGCGCGGGCGGTGGATCTGCAACTGCGCGCGCAGGATCTTGTGTTCTCCGCGGCCGCGCGGATTGCTTCGGGGGTTTCAACGCCAGAGCAGGAGCATGGTCCGGTCCCCGTGTGGTCGGATGACGAGGCGAATGGAGGATTTGACGATCGCCCGCCACCCTCGTCGGGCTGGTCGATCCGCGTGGAGACATCGCGTTCGGGATTCGGCGATGCCGGCTTGATCCGCATCAGTGCGTTGCGTGGAGAAGGCGAGGAACGACAGGCGGTCGCGATGGCATCCACCGTGCTGATCGCGCGAACCGGGCGGGTTCGTGAGGACGATGCGTTGCCGGAGGATGAGACCTTCCGGGCCATCGATCGCATACAAGAACGGACAGCGCAGTGATGGCGTTCGCAGGGAAGTCACATCGAGTTCTGCGCGGGTTCACGCTGATGGAGGTGCTCGTCTCGCTGGGTGTGCTGGCGATTCTGACGAGCGCCATGGGTGCGTATCTGTGGGATCTGCGGAGCCAGACACTGCTGCTCAAGGATCTCACGGACGATCGAAGGTACTCGGAGTTGCTTTTTCAGACGATTGAGGAGCATCTCGGGACGGCGATCAGTCAGACGATGAGCGGCGAACCGGGCATGACCGGCGAGGCGGATTCGCTGGTTCTGACCTCGCGCAAGATCATGCCCGGTGCGTCTTCCGAAATGCAGCGCATCACGCCGATGCAGGGTGTGCGGATCGAGTTTGATCGGGAGTCGAACACGGTCTGGCTCGCGGCATCGGATCGTCCCGATGCGCGTGAGGCGATCTCGCACAGGGTCGAGCGGCTGCGCTTCCGATTCTTTGATGGGCGACAGTGGAGCGATCGTTTCGCGGCGTCGGGCGATGCCGCGCTGCCGGCGCTCATCGAGGTGGGGCTCTGGTTCCAACCACCGGGTGCGCCTCGGACGACAGTCGAGCCCGATGGCGCGAGCGCGATCCCGGCCGAGGAGGAATTCGTCAACCGGTTCGCGGCGGACGAAGTGCGGAGCACCTTCGAGCTCATCGAGGAACGCGAGCGTGAGCGCATCGTGCGTGCGCCGGACCGGCTGCGCGTGTTCGCGGTGGTGGGGGGCGAGGTGGAGTCGCGATGAGCCGGCAAGGGATCATCCTGATCGGGGTGTTGGTGCTGGTGACGCTCGGCACGCTGACTGCCGCGGTGGCGATGTACGGCTCGCACGCGATCACGGCTTCGGTGCGGGCGGGAACCGTCAGCACCAGTCTGAGAAATGATGCGGGCAATGCGCTGCGGGCGGTTGTCGAACGGCTGGGGGAGCAGCGTGAGCGGATCCTTCGCGGGGAGTTGCCCGATCTTCCGGCGGAGTTCACTCTGTACGAGCGAGACGGCAAAAGGATCTTTGTCGAGTTGTTGGATGTGAATGGATATCGAGCGGCTCCGGAGGGGGCGCGTCTCGACCTCAATCACGCGACGGTCGAGATGCTGGCGGCTCTGGAGGATGTCGATGAGGAGATGGCTCAGCGGATCCTCGATGCGCGGAGCCAGGGGCTGTTCCTCGATCCGTTGGATCTGCTGACGGTCGAAGGGATCACTCCGGAGCAACTCTTCGGCGCGGATGCGGGTTCGTTCGGTGCGGCGACGGGTCGGGAGCGGCTTCCGGCAGCGACCGGATCGGAGGGCGCGCTGATCGATCTCTTCACGGTCTACTCGGCGGATCCGAATGTTCAGATCGGCATCGATGAAGAGATGGCGCGGCACGCCGGGTCTCGGAGGATCAACCTGAATGCATCATGGTCGGAGGAGATGCGCGAGCCGATCGCCGAGCGGTGGGGGGAAGATGTTGCCGGAGGGGTTGAGCGCATCCTTACATCGGGGGCACGATTCGGCAGCGACACGGAACTGGTCCGCTTTCTCATCCGCACCTTTAGCGGCGATCCGGAAACCATTGCTACTGTTCTGGATGGTTTTACGACATCGCCAGAGCCCTATCTGTACGGTCGCGTTGACTTGAATACCGCCACGGCACAAGTGCTCTCGGTGCTGCCCGGCTTTGATATGGATTCCGCGGAGCGAGCGGTGACCGCGCGGGATTCGTTGGCGGACGAGAAGAAGCTTTCGATCGCGTGGTTGCTGGGGGAGGGCATTCTGGGTGCGGAGGGGTTCGCGCTTGCGGCGGATCATCTCACGACGCGATCCATGCAATGGCGTGTGCGGCTGCGGGTTGGCGTGGATGAGTATGAGCAGGTCGGTGTCGGTGAAGGGTTCGCGCCCCCGCCAGAGGTTGTTGAGGGCTCGCGTGAGGGGAGGCATGTTGTGCTGGAGGCCGTGATCGATCTGGCTTCTCCGAGGACGCGGGTCGCATCCATTGTCGACATCACGCATGCCCGGCTTGCTTTCGCGCTCCGGTCCGAGGCGGATCATGAGCGTGAGGATGTTCCGGATCTTCCCGTTGCATCCGACCGCGGCCTCTTCGGTCAGAGTCCGGAGGCGGCTGATCCGGAGGATGTTCGAGTGGATGAAGAGGCGCCATCGCCGGTCGATGCCGAGCGTGCGGAGCGCGTGTTCACGACGGATGAAGACCGGAGGGTCGGTCGCTGGAATCCGGTGCGGACGGGAGGCGGGCGTGGGCGTTGAAACGATGCTGATCGCCGATTGTTCTTCCGGGCAGATGCGCCTGGCCGTCAGCAGGATCTCCGATCGGCGTGTCTGCATCG
Organism: Phycisphaeraceae bacterium; assembly: GCA_007693725.1. Lineage (GTDB taxonomy): Bacteria > Planctomycetota > Phycisphaerae > Phycisphaerales > UBA1924 > REDD01. The sequence goes on along the minus strand of REDD01000257.1, from coordinate 14,980 downwards.
ACGCGGCGTTTGAGGTGGAAATTCCCAGTGAGGTCGATGTTTCGCAGGGGGACTCGGTCGGTCGCTGGCTGAAGAGCGTGCTTTCCTCGCGAGGGATTCGTACGAAGAAGATGTGGGCGCTGCTCGATCGCACCGACGGCGTCGTCAAGCCGCTGCACTTCCCGCAGATCGAAGATCCTGATGTCGATCTTCCCGGGATGGTGCGGTTGCAGATGGCGCGCCAGTTGACCATTCCGCTTGACGAGGCGGTGGTTGATTATTCGATTTCGATGCCGAGCGATGACGGTGGGTGTGTGGTGCTCGCGGGGGCTGTTCCGGCCTCCCGGATTCAGTGGTGGCGGCATGTCGCGAAGGCGTCGGGGCATTCCTTGGGGGGGATCGGCATTCCGGGCGTGGCGTTGGCCGCGCTCGCCGCGGATCACGAGCTGGGCACGGAGAACGCGACGCTGGTCGTGTACATCGGCTGTGGGCAACTCGACATCACCGTCTGCCGTCATCGGCGGGTGCTGTTTACCCGGTCGGTTCCGCTGACATCTTCCGATGAAACCGGCAACGATCAGCAACTGATCAAGAAGATTCTCACGGAGATACGGAGATCATGGACTTCGTACCGTCTGTCGCACGGCAGTGTTGAGGTCGGATCCGTTCTGGTGCTCAGTCGGCATCCGTTGGCCGAGCGTATCGCGGAGTCGTGCGCGGAGGCGATGTCGATTCCGGGCATGGCGATCTCGAACCCGCGAGCACTCGATTTTTCCGAAACGGACGGCGGTGAGGGTGCTGAGGATGACGCCGACACCTTCGGGAGCGTCGCGCTTCTGCTCGGCGGTGTGCCGCTCACGCTGCACGATTCGGATGCTGTTCTGAACTTTGCTTCGCCGCGGCGGGCGCCGGATCGCGGTCAGCGGGTCAGACAGCTTGCCATGTTGGGCGTGCTGGCGCTCATACTCATTCTCGGTTCGGTTCTGACGCATGGGCTGCGCGATGTGCGGCAGTTGCGGTCCGATGTGGCGGAACTGCGGGACTTTGCTCGGGAGGCGGAGGCGAACGCTTTGGAGGCAACGCTGGCGTTGGCTCGTGCGGAGCATGTCCGTGCATGGCAAGGCGGGAGCGTGGATTGGCTGGCGCACTTCGACAGGATCATTCGGTCTTTTCCTGGTGTTGAGGTCGCGTTGTTCGATCGGATCAGCGGCGGCGCTGAGGTTCGCATCGAGTATGCGAGAGCGGGGGCCCGCCGACCATTTGATGTGAATCGACTCGGAAGGCAGACCGTTGTTCAGATCGATCTGACGGGGCGCTCGCGCGATCGGCAGACGGCAGAAGCCATTCGCGGCGCGTATGTCTCTGAAACGCTCTACCGCACTTCGCCGGTCGGCGACGACGGCAGGGGCACCAATGACGAGCAGTTCCCGGTTGCGTTCGGTCTCCGGTTGACATCGAGCATCGAGCGGCCGGAAGTGGTCGAGGTTGATGGGGAGCAAGGGGGGGGCTCTTGAATCCTCAGCGCATCATCGTTTGGTTGTGCATTGCGGGCGCGGTCTTCCTCGGCGGGGGGTGGTGGACATACCACAACAATGTGGCTGAACCTCGGCGGGAGCTTCGTGACGAGCTTCGGTCGCTGGAACAGCGGATCGAGCGGGCGAATCGGCAGTCGCTGGACAGGATGCGCAGCGCGGGTTCGGTCGAGGACTTTGCCGGGCGCACGCTCGGCAGCAACTCCGAGACCGTGGTGCATCAGCTTCGCGTGCGTCTGTCCGAGCTTGCGGAGGGGACGGGGCTGAGAGAGATTTCGGTCGGCTCGCGTGCGCTGGGGGGCGTCCGGAATCCTGCCGCGGGGACGAGCGGTGCCTCGGAACTCCGATCGCGTGAGATCCGTGACCGTGTGGACTTTCAGGTGGCTCGCGGCACGCTCACCGGAACAGGGGAGCTGCCGGCCGCACTTACAATGTTGGCACGGATTCGGCAGCAGCCGGTGCTTTGGCGGATCAGGACAGTTTCGCTGACGCCGACGCGTGATCGGCAGCGGGTGAATGTCTCGGTCGAGGTCGAGACGATTTACTTCCCGGATGTGCGGTCGGCGGGAAGCCCGGTCGTCGCTGGGGAATTGGATGCCGGGACTGCCCGCGTTGTGGATAAGTTGTCGGCGGCACGGCTGTTCGCTCCGAAGCCGGAGCCCGTGCGCGTGGTTCAGGAGCCGCCGCGGCAAGCCGCGCCCACCCCGCCGGCGCCGCCAGCACCCCAATTCGATGCATGGACGGTAGTCGGGATCGTTGAGGGCGCCACGGGGGTGCAACTGTGGGTCGAGAGGCGGGGCTCGGGGGAGCGGCAGCAACTCCGCCCGGATGAGGCCCATCTCGGGATTCGCTTCGTTGGTGTCAATGGCGGTCGGGCGACGGTGGAGGTTGATGGGGAGCGCTACTGGCTGAGCGTGGGGGACACCCTCGCGAATCGGGACAGGCCTGTGCGAGGGCTGTAGAGTAGGTTGAGCCGGTCATGGATGAACCGGGACAAAGCTGGAGGATTCCAGATGAAGAACCGTCGGACGGCGTTGGTTGGTTGGGCTGTCAGTACGCTGCTGATGGTGGCGGGGGGGCCGACGGGGCTCGTTGCTGTCTCTGCCGCGGAGACGGGAGAGGGATCGGGGGAACCGAACCGTGCGCCGGGTGGGGAGGCGGCTCGCGGTCAGGAGTCGGCGTCGATCCGATTCGCGTTTAAGGATGCGCGGCTCGACGATGTGATCGATTTCTTCGCGCGGGAGTCGGGGCTTCCTGTGATCCGAGAGGTCGAGGCCCCGGATGCGAAGATCACCTTCATCTCGGCTTCGGCGTACACCCTCGATGATGCACTGCGGGTTCTGAACACCATCCTCCAGACACGGGGTGTGTTGCTCAGGCGCGATTCGGAGTTTCTGTACCTCCGTCGTTTGGAAGACATGAAGGCCGCGCCGGTGCCGACCTACACGGACGGGATCGTGCCCGCGGATGTGACCGACGAGCAGATCGTGAGCGTGCTGCGTGCTCTGACGAACGCGACCGCGGCACAGATCGCGGAGCAACTATCGCCGTTGGTAGCGAAGTACGGCGCGATCGTGGCGCTGCCGCAGCAGAACGCCGTGATCGTGACGGAGACGGCTGCGCAGGCGCGTCGCATACTTTCCTTGATCGGCCGGCTCGACGAGAAGCCGGCGTTCGAGGAGAGCGTTCGGCTGTTCGCGCTGACCCACATCCGGGCAGAGGATGCGCTGGCGAGTCTCAAGGTGTTGGTCGCGGAGCGTCAGCGGACGGTGGTGATCGATGAACGGGGGAATCGACGAACGATCGAGGAGGATGCGCTGACCGGGGTTCGGATGGAGGCGGACCAGCGCACGAACTCGATCATTGCGCTGGGAGCATCGGGAAGACTCGATACGATCGATGCGCTCATCGATCTGCTGGATGTGCCGGAGCGTGACGGGGGCGTGGAGCGGGAGATGGCGACCTTCCGCATCGAGACCATGGCGCCCAGTCAGGCAGAGCGCATCGCGCGTGCGATGTACGCGGCGAATTTGCGGGACAAGCAACCGACCTTTGTGGCCATGGATCCTGCCGGAAAGCTCGCGGTCATCGGCGATGCCGAGGAGATCCGGCGTGTCGATCGGCTCCTGAGCGAGTTGGAGGGTCGGGTCGTCGGTGAAGATCGAGATGCGGATGTCGTGCTTGTCGCGGCGGTTGAGCACATGCGTGCCGATCAGGCGGTTCAATTCGCGAGATCGCTCCAGACCGAACGTGAACGGCGGATACTGCGTCTGGTCGCATCTCCTGATGGACGCGCGGTTGTGATCCGTGGAGAAGCGGAAGCGGCCAACGATGCGAAATCTCTGATCGCCAGACTTGATACCGAACGGAACATCGGGCGTGAGGTGCGGATCCTCCGGCTTGACTCGACCACGACACGCAAGCTGGTCGAGTCGACGGTCGAATTGTTTCGGTCTTCGGCCGCACCGCAAATGGTCGGCCAGTTCGAGTTGAAGTGGAACGACGGTGACGAGACCGTTGCCGTGCTCGGTGAACGCGCGAGTCTCGATCAGTTCTCACGGCTGCTCGATGAAGCGAGGCGGGCACAGGCCCCACAGAGAACCGCTCGGATTCTCGATGTCCGGAATCGGGATGTCGATGAGTTGATCGGTGAGATTGAAACGATTCTCGCAACGCTTGCGGAGGAGCAGGAGTACGCCGCGCATTCCGCGGAAGTGCGGTCGATTCCGGAGACGAATTCGCTTCTGGTCATCGCGCCGAACGATGTGCATGAACTGATGCGCGGGATTGTTCAGCGGGTCGATCGTCCGGTTTCGAGGGATCTCCCGCCGCTGCGAGCCATCCGTGTCGAAGCGGGGAATGTCGATTCTGTTGCGGGTGTTCTCCGGAATCGCTACGAATCAAGAAGCGATGCGGAAAAGAGAGATCGGCCCGTTCTGATTCAGGCGGATGCCGCGCTGGGGATGATTTTTCTCTCCGGCACCGAAGAGATCTATCAGGATGCCGTTGATTTCGTGGCATCGCTCAATCGCGAATCACGCATCACGGAGAGTCCGACGGTGCGCACCATCCGTCTGCAGCACGCGCGGGCGGAGGAGATTGCTCCGACGGTCGAGCGCCTACTGAGAGCCGAGCGGCTTTCGGAGTGGATGCGCTACAACCTGATGCTGCGTGACCAGCGACTCGAAGAAGACCCGGACATCCGAGTCGCCACGGATCGGAGAACGAATTCGGTTGTCGTGACGGGGCCGAAGTCACTCCTCGCGGTTGCGGAGGAGATCGTGTCTCAACTGGACATGCCGCCGGAGGATCACGCGGTCACCGATCGTCGCATCACAAGGATCATTCCGCTCATCAATGCGCAGGCGCCACGCGTTGCGGAGACGGTTCAGTCGGTGTTGTCCGATCAGGCCGATGGGCTGGAGCGGCCCGCCCTGGTCCGTGTGGATGCGCCGACGAATTCGATCGTGCTCCGCGGCACCCCGTCTCAGATCGATGAAGCGACGGGCGTGATTCAGGAACTCGACCAGGCCGTGCTGGCGGGGGCGCGCGAACTGAGAACGCTTCGTATCGATCGATCGCGAGCCGATGCTGGCGAAATGGCGAGAACACTCTCGCGAATTCTTCAGGAGCAGCGTGGTCTGAAGGTGGAGGTCATTGACGCATCCGACCTTCTGGATCGGGGAACTGGGCCACGCAAGGACGAGTCACCTGCCGCGACCGAGTCTTCGGTTCCCGCTGACCGCGCTCCTCGTCAGCAATCGCACGACCGAGAGGCGATTCCAGAGCAGTCAGAAGAGGCCAGCGTGCGACTTCTGATACCGAAGCGGCTCCGTGTCATCCTGAATTACACGAGTACTGTGATTGCCACGGTCCAGGATCGGGAGGATCCGGACATCACGATCGCCGTTGATCCGGACTCGAACACGCTGATATTGATGGGATCCTCCGGTGTCACCGAGCGTGTCATGGAACTGGCGCGCATGCTTGAGCGCGAACTGCCGCTTGCGCCGGGACGAGTCAGGATCGTGCGTCTCCCGGCGGGCGCTGATGCGGCGGGCATCTCGAACATCGTGAATCAGGCAGTTCGCCAGATCGGCACGGCGAGTGATGCGAATCCCGGCGGGTTCAGTGGGCGCGTTGCCGTGATTCCGGATACGCGGGTGGGCGCTCTCATCGTGTCCGCGAATGACACCGATTTTCCGATTCTCGGTAGCCTGATCGGCACCCTGAGCGAACTGCCTTCGGATGCCGAAACAACCAGTGTTGCGGTGATTCCGCTGGAGAGCGCTTCGGCCGGTCGCGTGAGCCAGATCATCGAACGGGTTCTCATCGGCTCGGATCGGCAGCGTCGGGCACAGATCAGCATCGCTGCGGAGGACACCACCGGGTCACTGATCGTCCGCGCTCCCGAGGAGATCATCGACGAGATTCGGGCTGTGGTGCGTGAACTGGATCGGCCGGCGGTCGCCGAGCAGCCGATCACACCGATCAAGCTTGAGCGTGCCGATGCGGAAGCTGTTGCAACCAGTCTGCAGAGATTCTTCGATGATCGGGCCCGCGCGGCGACGCGTCCGGGGCAACGCACGCCTCCGCGTCAGGTCGCGGTGGTCGGGGATCGAAGGACATCCACTGTTCTCGTTTCCGCTCCGGAAGCCGACATCGAGCAGGTGCGATCGCTTGTTGAAGTGTTCGATGCTCCTACTGAAGCAAAGGATCTGCGCTTTCGGGTGATCGCGTTGGAGCACACTCGTGTCGGAGAGATTCTGGAGTCGGTTCGCAATCTCGCGGAGGAGCTTCAGTGGATGAGCAGTCCGTGGTTCCAGCAGCAGCGAGGGCGCGAGTCCGAGCGGATCATGATCCAGGCGGATACACGCTCGAACTCGATCATCGTGCTGGGCGAGGGCGAATCTTTCGAGACCATCGAGTCGATTGTTCGCACGCTGGATGCGCCGGCCCCGCAGTCAGCCTCGATCACTGTTCGTGTTTTTCGCATTGAGCGATCGGAGCTGGATGTCGTGCGGCGTGCCGCGGAGCAGGCATTTACGGATGTCAACCAGGCGCGTCGGTGGTGGGAGCCGCAGGATCCGAACGCGCTGCGCTTCGAGATCGATCAGAACAATCGCGTTCTGATCGCGATCGGTCAGGAAGCCGACATGGCGGCCGTTGGCGACCTCGTTGAGCGACTGGAAGAAGTGGGAGCGGAATCCGGCGGCTTAAAGGTAGAGACCGCGCTTCTGACGCATGCCGACGCCGCACGCGCGGCGGGCAGCGTGCAGCGGTTCTTCAATGATCGCGCTCAGTTGGCAGGGATCCGACGCTCGCCGGTGTCCGTTGTCGGCTCGCGTGACGGGAATGCGCTGATCATCACGGCTCCCGAGGACGACATGAAGGTTGCCCTCGACATCGTTTCGCAGATCGATCGTCCGGATCTCGCCACCGATGTTTCCGTTGAGGTCTTCGCGTTGTCTCATGGAGATGCCAGAGAGGTCGCCCGTGCGGTGACGCAACTGTTTCCGCGCAGAGGCAGAGCGGGCGCTCCGGTCACGGCGGTCGCTGATGTTCGGACGAACGCGGTCATCGTGACATCGCCGCAGAGCGAATTTCCGCAGGTGGAAGCGTTGATCCGTCGGATCGATACGCCGTCGGCCGGTGAGGTGGTCCGCATTCGTACATTCGCGCTTCAGTCGGCGCGAGCGACGGAAGTGGCGACGACGCTCCGGGCGGCACTGGATATTTCGGCTCAGGCATCGGGCAGAGCACGAGCGTTGCAAGGGGAAGTGCGTCGCTTCGTAGATAAGGACGGCGAGCCGGTCGAAGTCCGGGCGACGATCACGCCCGAAGCAAGGAGCAACACGCTGCTGGTGACGGCCAGCGAGGCCTCGATGGGGCTCATCGCGGACCTGATCGCGGAACTCGATGAACAACCGGCCGTCAGTCCGGTGGAGTATCGGGTGATCGCGCTCGAAAACGCATCGGCTTACGATGTGACATGGTCGCTGCGTGAGTTGCTGAACCGCAGGCGCTGGGAGGCGAACGAGCAACCGCCGAGTCTGACCTACTCCGAGCGCGATAATACCCTCATTATCTCGGCAACCGGCGATCAGTTCGCGGAGATCGACAAGATCATCCGGCAGCTCGACACGCCCGCCAAGCAGGAGCGTCGGACCGACTTCGTCTCTCTGGAGTTCGCTGATGCAGAGCAGGTTCAGCGCGCCTTGAGCGTCTTCTACGGTCGATTCGCAACCGCTGCCGAAACTCCCGGTGCGCTTGCCGTTTCCATCGTCGCCGATCCGGCCTCGAATTCGCTCGTGGTTTCCGCGGCCGAATCGGAATGGCCGGGTATCCGGGAGTTGATCGCGAAGCTCGATTCGCAGGAGTACGATTCTTCCCGGCAACTGGAGGTCATCGCGCTTCAGCACGCGGATGCCGTTTCGCTCGCGCGAGCATTGCAGGATACATTTGATGCTCCTCTCCGTGAGCGACTGGCGCAGGCGGAGCAGGATCGTGCGCGTCGGGCCGGGGCGGGGCGTCGTGAGAGCGAGGAGCCGGTCGCTCCCACCGTCCTCGTTGACAATCGAGAGATGGTCAGTGTCGCGGCCGAGCCGTTGACCAACAGCATCATCATCTCGGCGGCCCGGCGCGATCTGGAACGCATTCGGGAGATGGTCGCTCGGCTCGATGTTCCGGAATTCGCCAAGGCGGGGACACCGAGAATCATCCCGATCTCCGGGAGCGTGCGCCCGTCGGAGCTGGCGGCATCATTGACGCGTCTTTACGAGCCCATGGAGGCAGGGCGGTCGCGGGGCGGCATCGGAGCTTCGCGCGGCATACGCATCATCGGGGATGACAATGCTCAGGTGCTGCTCGTCCGTGCGGATGACAGCGAGTTCGAGCAGATCCGGGAGTTGGCGGAGGCATTGCTTGACGAGGGCGGGAAGTCTCAGGTGTCGGTGCGCGTTCTGGCGTTGTCGCGGCAGTCCGCAGTCCGGATGGCCGAGACGGTCAGAAGCGCGTTCACGACTTCAGCGCAGCGCCGGAATGAGCCGCTCGTCGTGACCCCCGAGCGTCGCAGCAACAGTCTCGTCATTGCTTCGAGCGGTCCGGTCTTTGAAGAGATCCAGGCAGTAGTGAAGTCGATGGACGGCGGATCCCGCGATGATGCATCGGACCGGCCATCTTCCGCGACCGAACTCGGCTACGGCCAACAACTGCTCGTTGTCAGCTTGAAGAATCTTTCTCCGGGTCAGGCGAGGGGAGCGCTGGAGGGTCTCGGAGTGACCCGGGCGGTGCGCGAGGACAGCGCCGGTCTGGTCAGCGAGCCGGTGACCTTGCTTGAGATCTCGACCAAAAACGCGATTGGTGTGCTCGCGCTTCCGGAGGATCTGCCGACCATCGAAACGCTCCTGCGGCTGATTGATGCCGAGGGCGACATGGCGGAGCAGTCGATTGTTCTTGTTCGCCTGAAGTCGTCTCGTGCGGAGGATGTTGTTCGCACGCTGAGGTCGGTGCTCGTCTCGGTTGATCGAGAAGGTCAGTCGCCGCTCGCTCGCTCGCTGGCCGAGCAGGTCCGTCGGCTGAATCTCCACGGCGAGACGGCATCCTCCCCGAATCTCGAAGTCGATCTGACGGTGCCGATTCGCGTCGAGGCGGTGCCGCAGAGCAATGCGGTGCTCGTTGCCTCGACGAAGCCGAATGTCTCGGCCATCCGGGACTTCGCACGGCTCCTCGACTCCATGCCGCAGGGGGATGCCATCACGCTCCGGATTTTTCATCTCGAATCCGCGAGTGCGACCAGAATCCGCCCGCTCCTGGAGCAACTCTTCGCACAGGGCGATCGGCTGAGGACTGATCGCGTAACGGGTGTTCGAGGTCGTCCCGCGACGGAGACCGGGCGTGCGTTGTCGGGCGAGGTCGCGATCACGGTGGACGAGCGCACGAATGCGCTGATTGTTGCGGGGCATGAAGAGTCCGTTGCGTTGGCCGAACTTCTTATTGCCAAGCTGGATGGCGAGCAGGCCTCCGGATGGGTCGAGACGCGGCTGATCCTTCTGAAGCATGCCGATGCGACAAAGCTCACCGGCACGATCCGGCGCGTCCTGATCGATGGGATCGAGCGCACGCCCGAGGCCGATGCGTTGCGACGCCAGGTGGGACGACTCCGGGTTCTCCGCGAGCGAGCCGATGCCGGGCCGGAGATGCTGGAATCTCAGGTGTTTGCTCCCATGACAGCATTGACGGTGGTTCCGGAGGAATCGCTCAACGCCGTGATCGTGCTCGGGTCGGCATCGAATGTCGGAGTCGTGCAGGAACTGATCCGCATGCTCGATGTCGAAGGAGCATCCCGCTTCGATCAGGTCCGCATCTATCCGCTCGAGCACGCATCGGCTGACCGTGTCGCTTCGCTCCTTCGCAATCTGTTTCGCGAGCAGGTTCGCGCGGAGGCATTGCGTCCGGAGGATGAAGTCATCATCGAGCCGGATGTGCGGAGCAATACGCTGGTGATCGCGACGAGTCCGCGCTCGTTCGCGGTCATCGAGGGGCTTCTGAAGTCGCTCGATCGTCGGGATGTTCAGTCGACGATCGGTCTTCATGTCGTGCCCGTCGGCAACAACAGCGCTGCGGCGTTGGCCCCCCGGATCGAGCAGGTCATGCGGGAGCGTCTTCGTGCGATGGAGGTCGCCGGTGGCGTGAGCCGTGATGTTGTCAGTGTTCGCGCCGACGAAGCGACGAATTCGCTCATTGTTGCGGCGAGCGAAGAAAATCTCGTGCTGATCACGGAACTCGTTGCGGTCCTTGGAGGCGCCGAGGCCACCCGGGTTGCAGGAGATGGAGAAGCGGTCGAGATCTTCACCCTCCAGTCCGCTCGTGCGACTGAGATGATTTCTTTGTTGGAGGAACTCTATGTCCGCGAAGTCAATCGGACTCGTGGTCAGGGGACGCTGCGCGTCCGCGCCGATGAACGCCTGAACGCGATCGTTGCTACGGGATCACCTTCGGACATCCGTCGGATTCAGGAGCTTATACGCCGGCTTGATGGCGGCACCACCGGGGCACTCAGTGAGATCAAGATCATCCCGCTTCGTTCTGCGAATGCTTTGGAAATGGTCAACCTGCTCCGAAATGTTCTGGCAGGTCAATCACTCGGTGGAGCGCGAGGCACTTCACGGCAGTCGCTCCTGCTCCGCTTTGTTCGCGAGCGGACCGCCGCGGAGTTGGCCGAGACTGGTGATGTGGAGCCGACCGAGACGGAAGTTTCTGCCGCGATTCGGGAGCAAGTGACGCTGACTCCGGACCTCCGCACCAACTCTGTGATCGTGACCGCACCGGCTCCGATGATGCTCATGATCGAAACCATGATCCATGAGCTTGATTCATCCGCCCTCGGCGCTCGTGATATCCGGGTCTTCTCGCTGGAGAACGCTGACGCCGAGAACATGGCCGAGTTGCTCCGCGATCTCTTCAATCTTCGTCAGCAGGGCAATCTCTATGTTCTGGTGCCGACATCTTCTCCCGGACTGACCGAAGAGCAGCAGGCGTTAGGCGATAAGCTCGGACTTGGTGATATGACACTCACCGTCGTTCCGGATGAGCGACAGGCACTTTCGATCACGATTGATGCGCGCACGAACTCGTTGCTCGTCTCCGGAACACCTCGTTACCTGGATCTGGTCGCCAGCGTTGTTGAGCGTCTTGATCAGCAGACGGGCACTGAGCGCGAGCAGTTCGCCCATGAGTTGAAGAACGCTCGGGTCGAAGAAGTCGCCGATGCCTTGCAGCGCTTCATTGATCAGGAGCAGGATCGGCTGGAGCGTGCCCTCGGACCGGATCGAACCGGGTCCGTGCTTCGGCGTCTTGAGAGAGAGATCAGTGTTGTCGGCGTTCCCGGGAGCAGCCGCCTCATCGTCAGCGCCTCCCCTCGCTACAAGGACAAGATCCAGTCCTTGATCCAGGAGTTGGACACTGCGCCGCCTCAGGTTCTGATCCAGGTCCTGCTCGCGGAAGTCACCCTCGACAGCGAACGATCATGGGGCATTGATTTCACCCTCAATCCATTCGGCGGGCGGCAGTATTCGGGTGTCTACCAGGCGGCGGGTTCGGGGGTACTGACTGCGATCGGCGTTCCGAATTTCTCGGTCTCCAGTCTTGATTTCGAGCTTCTGGTCCGCGCACTGGAAGTGCAGGGTCGCCTGGAGGTTCTGAGTCGCCCGCAGATTCTGGTCAATGACAATGAGCGGGCGCTTATTGAAGTTGGCGAGGAGATCCAGCTGGTCACCAATGTCGAGCGGCTTGATACGGGGCGGGTCGTGAGCGATGTGACGCCGCGCAGCGTGGGCGTCATCCTGAATGTCACTCCCAGTGTGAGTTCCGACGGATTTGTTCGTCTTGATATCGCACCCGAGATTTCTTCGGTCACGACTCGCACGACGCAGATCAGTCAGGACTTCGAGGCTCCGATCATCAGTCAACGACGAGCGGATACGACCGTGACAGTGAAAGATGGTCAGACCATCGTGATCGGCGGGCTCATCCAGAATCGCCTCGACTCACGAAAGTCGAAGGTTCCGCTCCTCGGTGATATCCCGTTCCTTGGCGAACTCTTCAAGAGTGAACGCACGAACGCGACCAAGACCGAATTGCTGATCATTCTGACCCCGCGAGTCATCCTGACCGACCAGCACCTGTACGACGACAAGGTCCGGCAGATCCTCTTCGACGAAACAGAGCGACTTTCGCTGCCTCCCGAAGTGCGCCAGGGTCTCCGCGAGGACACGGTTGATTCCATCTCGATCGATGAAGAATTCGAGTGGAATGAGCGCGAGTTGCGTGAGCGCGAGAAGCGAATGAATCGACGCAATCAACAGCAGAGATCGCCGGAGTGAAGCAACGAATCAGCCACATCATGCTTTTACTGTTGGTTGCTAGTGTTCCGAGCGGTTGTGTGGCCGAGGGGCCTCACTTACCTCCGCGCCCCGAGCCGCGGAACATCGCACAGCCGCAAGGCATGGCGGCCACGACGCTGGTGCTCACCGCTGATCAGGTTCCAGCGGACAGCAACGGCAATGGGTATGCGGATACATTCCGCGTGATCATTTATCTCTTCGGCGATCGGCGACGCCACGAGTTGCCGATCCATGTGGATGGTTCATTCGTCTTCGAGTTGTCCAATCCTGATGGTGACCTGCTCGCGCGATGGGTCCTTGATGAAGAAGAGACTCGACAGGGGCGATTCGAGGCGATGGTCGGGCCGGGCTATGGTTTTACGCTGAACATTCTTGATGTCGCATCGGATCGGATCAGCGATCGCATCGCGAACCTCCGCTGCGTTTTTTCACCCCGCAGAGGCGAGCCGATCGAGGTCCGCGGGGCGGCGACGATCCGCGTTGGTCCGATCGGCACACGCTCACGACAACCTGCACGGTAAGCACTCACAGCGCGAGCCGGCGGATGCAGGACTCCAGCCCCGAGCGGTGCGTTTGCGGCCGGCCATCCGGGCAATCCCCAACCGGATCACGCTATACTATTCTGCTACAGCCGGCTCGTATCCCGTCGATGCTTCGCTCGTTCCGGAGCCTCGAAGCGTCGACCGATCCATCCGGCACGGCAAGGAGGTTTGCGTTGACTACTCACACGATCGACATTCCCGCGGGCATCAAAAACGACGAGCTGATCACCTGGTTCGAGGAGATGGTAACGCTTCTGAAGCCGGACAGCACACACTGGTGCGATGGTTCGCAGGAGGAGTACGACCGTCTCTGCGCGGAGATGGTCGCCAGCGGCACATTCATCCAGTTGAATCCTGAAAAGAGGCCCGGCTGTTACCTTGCGAGAAGTCATCCGAGCGATGTGGCGCGCGTCGAAGACCGCACCTTCATTTGCTCGCTGAGCAAGGGCGATGCGGGGCCGACCAACAATTGGATGGCTCCCCGAGAGATGAAGTCGCTTCTCACGAAGAAGTTCGACGGCTCGATGCGGGGACGAACGCTCTATGTCATCCCGTTCAGCATGGGGCCGATCGGGTCTCCGATCTCGCACATCGGGATCCAGATTACCGATTCGCCCTATGTCGTTGTCAACATGCGGATCATGACACGGATGGGTAAGGATGTGCTCAAGGCACTCGGGAACGGTGAATTCATCAAGTGCCTCCATTCGGTCGGTATGCCGCTCAGCTCAGGTCAAAAAGATGTGCCGTGGCCTTGCAGCCCCGACCCCAAGGACAAGTACATTGTCCACTTTCCGGAAGAGCGGGCCATCTGGAGCTACGGATCCGGTTACGGCGGGAATGCTCTTCTTGGCAAGAAGTGCTTTGCTCTACGCATTGCTTCTGTGCTCGCGCGTGAGCAGGGTTGGCTTGCCGAGCACATGCTCATCACCGGTGTGAAAAACCCCGATGGCCAGAAAACCTATGTTGCAGCGGCTTTTCCCAGCGCATGCGGAAAGACCAACTTCGCGATGCTTGTTCCTCCCAAAGAATTTCGTGATGAGGGATGGGAGGTCACCTGTGTCGGCGACGATATTGCGTGGATCAAGCCGGATGAAGAGGGGCAGGTCCGCGCCATCAATCCCGAGGCGGGATTCTTCGGTGTCGCCCCGGGCACGAACTACGAGACCAACCCCAACGCCATGAGGTCCATCGAGGAGAACACGATTTTCACGAATGTCGCACTCACGGACGACGGGGATGTCTGGTGGGAAGGCATGACAAAGGAGCCGCCTGCCCATGCGATCGACTGGCAGGGCAATGATTGGACTCCCGCGAGCAAGGAAAAGGCGGCGCACCCGAACTCGCGGTTCACAGCGCCTTTGTCGCAGTGTCCCTGCGTGGATCCCGCGTACGACGACCCCCAAGGCGTTCCGATCTCGGCCTTCATCTTCGGCGGCAGACGGAGCACGGTCGTTCCCTTGGTATACCAAGCGTTTAATTGGTCATTCGGTGTGTACACCGCGGCAACCATGGGTTCGGAGATGACCGCCGCGGCATTCGGGCAGGTCGGCAAAGTCCGTCGCGACCCGCTCGCCATGCTTCCGTTCATCGGGTACCACATGGGAGACTATCTCGGGCATTGGCTCGACTTCGGTCGCAACATCGCGAATCCCCCGAGAATATTCTCCGTGAATTGGTTCCGACGCGATGCCGACGGCAACTTCTTGTGGCCCGGATTCGGCGAGAACATGCGGATCCTGAAATGGATTGTCGGCAGATCCAAGGGGAAAGCCGCAAGCACCGAGGGCCCGCTGGGCTGGATGCCTCAGTACGAGGACATCGATTGGCGCGGTCTGAAATTCAGCCGTGAACAATTTGATGCCCTGATGAGCATGGATCGGAATGACTGGTTGCAGGAAATCGCTTCACACGATGAACTGTTCTTCCAGTTGTACGATCGGCTCCCGAAGGAATTCACTTTTATCCGTGAACTGCTCGTCAGCGGCCTCTGGCGTTCGCCGGAACACTGGGAGTTGAAGCA
>REDD01000251.1 GCA_007693725.1 Phycisphaeraceae bacterium | reverse complement strand
AGGACTTCGCGGATCGATTCCTCGCCATCCTCATCGATGACCGCGACCGATTCGAGAACTTCAACCTCGACCCACGCGTGCGCGTGCCGTTGCCGGATGATGTACGCCTGGCGCACTTGATCGAACTCGGAGGTGAGGAATCCCGTGACGATGCGTGCCGGTATGTCCAGCGACTGGCACATGGCGGCCATGGCGGAGGCAAAGTGCTCGCAGTGTCCTTCTCGTCGCTCGGTGAGGAACCAGAGGATCGGGTCGCTGTCGTCGGTGGGCGACTGGAGTTCGAGGGAGTAGCTGAAGTTCTCGCGCAGGTAGCGCTCGAAGATTCCGGCGACCCTGCTCGCGGGGAGCGGATCACCGGGCGTGACCTCGACGCCGTATTCGCGGAGCACGCCGACCGCGTGATCACGGATGGGGCCGTCGCGGAATTCGCGGCTGAGGATCCGGTGGCGGGCTCGGTAGCGGGAGAGGATTTCCGAATCATCGTCAATGCCGGGCAGTCCCTCATCGCTCGGCACGGAGCGGACCCAGTACTCGACAAACCCGCTGCGGCTCGGTCGGATGAGCGTCCAGTCGACGGGGCTGAGATAGACGACATCGCTCTCGCGGTAGGCGATGTTCGTGGGCCGCCAGAGCGCGAAGAGGTGTGCCGTGGTCTTATTGAAGAGCCGGACGCGCTGATCAAGCACCGCGCGTGCGGACCTTCCGAAGGGCGGGCGATCCTCCTGCCAACGCATTCGGCCGTCGTTGGCGAGGCGGCTGGTCTGTCTGTCATCGATTTCGGTCGAGAGGATCCGGCTTCGCTGCCAGCGCCGAGCGCCGGGGTCGTACTGGTCGAGGACCGCGCCGCGGAAGTACTGCTGCGTCTGGAGCGTGATGCGTCCGTCGCGTCCGAAGATCTCGACCTCGGCAACAATGCTCGGCGAGTCGCTGATGATGCCGTCTCCGGTGAGGCGGATGACATCGCTGAAGCCGACGGTGGATCCGGCGCGGGCGCGCGCGAGGGCCCCGAAGTCCGTCTCGCCGATGCCGCGGGGCATGATGAGGAAAACACCGGTCCCGAGGAGGGCGATGACGATCGAGCAGACGGCCGAGAGGCGTCCGAGGTCGTGCAGACGACGCCTGCCGGAGGCGGGCTCCGCATCGAGAATGCCGGGCTGCGGTTTTCCGGCGGGGCCAAACGAACGATGCAGCACCGTGAAGATCTGGAAGTGCATGATCGCCATCAGCAGGGCCGGCGCGAAGGCGAAGAGGAAGATGGCGACGATGAGGGTGATGCTCGAGAGCACCGCCGCGATGGCGAGCATGCCGGTCAGGATCAGCAGTTGTGCCTGATCGCGGGGCGTCCTGCTCTCGAAGGACTTGATGACGATGAGTGCGACGAGGTAGTTGGCCAGAACGGTAACGGTGCGCTCGGGATCGATCTGGAGCGTGCGGGCGATGGAGAAGAAGACATACCCGGTGGCGATGAAGAGCAGGATGTTGATGAGCCAGCGCGGAACCGGAGACACCACGCGATCCCGAAAAACCCACCACGCGCCCAGAATGAACGGAATGACGATGACGAGACGAGCCCCGGCGTAGTTGGCGCTCGCCTCCGCGCAGAGCGCGAGAATGACCGCGAGTGTCGACCACTGGTGATAGCGCCGGTAGTGCATCATGGCGCGTGCTCCGCGACGGGGGCGAAGACCTGTTGATCGAGCTGTTCGAGCGTGATGACTCGTGCCCGCGGCGCATCACGCGGCGGGTATCCATCGGTCACGATGATCTGCGCGGCATCGTCCTCGAGATGGAGCGGCGCAGTCCGCTGTGCGAGTGTTGTGCCGGGGGCCAACTCGGCGAGGCCACGAAGCAACGCGTGCCGATGTGAGGGCGAGAGCCCGGCGGGTGTGTTCAGGTTGGCCTGCGGGATGGTCAGCATGCAGGCGATGTCGCGATTGATGCCCGCCGCGATGATGGAAGCGCCGGCCTCGATGATGCGCTCGTGGTCCTGATCGTTGCGTGCGGGCGAGAAGAGCAGGATGACCCGGAGTCGGGAGATCGGTGCATCGGTGTGCTGACGCACGACGAGTTCGCCGGTGCGGGCGGCGGCACGCCAGGCGATGAGGCGGGCGCTGTCACCGGGCGCATACTCGCGGAGTCCCCAGAAGTCGTCGCCCATGCCGCGCTTGCTCGAAGATGCAAGACCATGCTGGAGTCGGCGCGCCGCGAGGGATTCGAAGATCGCATCGCGAACCGGACGCACACGCGGGAGCACGAGGACTTCGGCGGGCTGGTCGATGCTCACGGACTTTCGGATGATGCCGAACGGGAATGATGATGACGCCTCAACGCGAGAGAGCATCAGCCGACCACGGCGGACCGGAGTCACCATCGCACGGCAGCGGACGCGTTCGCCGGGTCCGACTTTCACGATGCATGTGGAGATCGGCGGCGTGATCGGGTCTGCGTTCGCGGGATGGCGCTCGCGGATGAGGATGGCGTACGCCGCGAGCAGTTTGGAATTGGATCGCACGCTGTAGGAGATGCGTAGAGGAACCCCGACGATCCCGTCCGCCACCGCCAGACGGCTGATGCGCAGGCCCATCATCATCGAGCCGCTGAGGATGCCGGAGACCAGCACGGCTCCGATGCACACACCGAAGACGAGGAAGAGGAGATTGTTCTGGCTGTTGATCGCGCCGATACCGAGCAGGACGGTAACGCCCGTGAAGAGAATGCCCGAGAGATGTATGTGGTAGCGCCGACGCATGGTGATTCCGCCAACGCCGCCGGGGGTGCCGGGGATTCCGGGGATTCCGGGGGCGCCGGGGGCGCGGCTCACCAACCGTAGCGCCTCAGATCGTCCCGATAGTCGTAGGGCTCGTCATCGATGCGTCTGGCGGCGTCCCGCCCCCTCTGGAGCGTGACGAGCACGCGCTTGCTGCCGCCGGGCAGACGAAAGAAGCCGTCCCCGGTCACGAAGCCGTCACGAGTAACGGTAAGGCCGGCATCATGCTCGAGCCACCCGGCGCCGAACTCATCGACCTTGATGGAGAATTCGCCGTTGGAGTTGGTCATGGCGCGTCCAAGCACCTTGCGGTTGAGACGACCGGGATCGAGCACCAGCTCGACGCTCGCCCCCGCGACGGGACGACCGGGGTCGCTCTGCGCTGTTGATTGATCCGTCACCTGCACCCACGATGCATCCCCCTCGACGACACGCCCTTGGAGCGTGTACGAGGAGCAGCCGAGGCAGAGCGAGACCAGAGAGGCGAGCAGCGCGATGAGAGGGATGCGTCCGTGCTGAGCGGTCATTCTGAGGGCGTCCTTTCGGGTGAATCGCTGTCCGTATCGGGGCCGTCCTGTTCAGGACGCGCATCCTCGGGCCGATCCGTCGTGTTCGTGGCTTTGGTTCCGGGCTCATTTCCGGGTTGATTTCCGGGGGCATCTCCGGGGGCGTCCTGCTGCTTGGCGAGTTCGGGGCTCATGCCGGGGAAGAGATCCCCCACCGGCGGCAGATCCTTGATCGAGGCGAGGCCGAAGACCTCTAGGAAGTGCTTGCTGGTCGCGTAGAGCATGGGGCGGCCGAGTTCTTCCGCTCGACCCGAGATGGTGATCAGTCGCTTTTCGAGCAGCGTGCGGAGGACCTCTCCGGTGGCGACGCCGCGGATGCCCTCGATCTGGACACGCGTGATCGGCTGCTTGTAGGCCACGATGGCGAGCGTTTCGATCGCGGCACGGCTGAGGCGCTGGCTCTCGCGCATGCCACGGATGGCGGCGACCGCGGGTGCGTATTCCGGGAGGGTCATGATCCGGTAGCCGCCCGCGACGGCCTCGATCCGGAAGGAGCGTCCCGCATGCTCGTAGTGCTCGTTCAGGGCATGGACCGCCTGGCGAACCTCGGCGACGCCCGAACGATCCAGCCCCAGCGCCTCGGCGATGCGGGGGGCGGGGAGGGGCTTGTCCACCGCGAGCAGGACGGCCTCGATCGCCCGGGGGATGTCGTCCGGCTCGAAGAGCGGGGCAGCGCCGGACTCATCGAGAGCGACCTCGACCAGCCCCGGTTCGGGGGTGTCGGCCTCGGCGTCCGGCTGGGGCGGGATGTCTTCCAATGCCTTGGATTGAGCCATGAGTCGATGGTAGCAAGGGGTGGTGCCTACCATCGAGGCCGTATTCAGGATTTCCCGGGGATCCGAGTCCTCACATGTCCCAGCACGCACCCACGAATCCCAACTCGCTCGGCGGGGTGTCACCTGTCCGCGAGATGATGCAGATCGCGCTCCCGGCGATCGTGACGATGACCTCCTACGCGGTCATGACCTTCGTCGACCGCTGGATCGTTTCCGAGCTCGGGGCGGATGCCATCGCGGGCGTGGGCAACGGTGGAATCTTCGCCTTTCTCGCGGCGGCCTTCGGCCTGGGCTCGCTGACGGTCATCAATACCTATGCGAGCCAGAATCTCGGCGCGGGCAAGCCGCGCGAAGGGTCGGCCTACGCCTGGAACGGTCTGTGGATCTCGGTCATGTACTGGGCGATCGTGCTGCTGCCGATCGCGTTCTTCCTGCCGCACATCTTCACCGGGATGCGCGGGATCTTCGGTGTCGGAGAGATCGCCGAGGCGACGGTCCGCATCGAGACGGACTACGGCCGGATCCTGCTCAGCGGCATGGTCTTCATGATCGCGGCCCGAGGGATCGCCCACTACTTCTACGGCCTGCACAAGTCCTGGGTGGTCATGGTCTCGTCCATCGCGGGCAACCTCGTGAACCTCCCCCTGACCTACATGCTCGTGCATGGATTATGGATCATGCCCGAACTCGGCACGAACGGAGCCGCGGTCGCGACCGTGGTCGGCTCGTTCGTCGAGCTGGCGATCCCCATGGCGATCTTCCTCTCGTCGAAGTACGACACCGCGTACCACACACGCCGGGTCTGGCGTCCGAGCTTGCACCATATGCACGACCTGCTGCGGATCGGCTGGCCCGCGGGCTTCATGTTCTCGAGCGAGATCGTGTGCTGGTGGGTGCTGACCGCCGGGTACACCGCCCGCTTCGGCTCGGTGCAGAACGCGGCCGGATGGGCAGCGATGAACTACATGCACCTCTCGTTCATGCCGGCGGTGGGCATCTCGATCGCCGCGACCGCGCTGGTCGGCAAGTGCATGGGCGCGGGACGCCCGGACCTCGCGGTGCAACGGACATGGCTCTGCCTCAAGTTCGCGGTGGGGTACATGGCGGTGTGCGCGCTCTGCTTTGTGCTCTTCAGACATCCGATGCTGGCGCTCTTCTCCGGGGGCGATCACTTCACGCCCGAGGAGGCCGCGGAGTTCATCCGGATCGGATCCTGGGTGCTGATCGTCGCGGCGGCGTTCCAGGTCTTCGATGCGGTGGCCATCACCTTCACGGGAGCGCTCCGCGGCGCGGGAGACACGATCTGGCCCGGACTGATCACGCTGGTCCTGTCGTGGTCCTTCATCATGGGCGGCGGCTGGCTGATGGTGACCTACGCCCCCGGCCTCGAATCGATCGGGCCGTGGATGGCGGGCGCGGCGTTCATCATCGTTCTGTCGATCGTGCTGCTGCTCCGGTTCATGGCCGGATCATGGAAGACCATGAAGGTGCTCCGCGATCGGCCCGGTGCGGAACTGAAGGACAGCTTCGGGGCGGGGATCCTGGCCGCGGCGGATGAGGCCTACGCCGAGGCGCCCCCGGTCCACGCCTCGATCGAGGATGTCCCGCCCGCGAATCCCGGCGGAGGCACCGAGCGGGGGGCTTTTCCGACCCCGGCCGATCCCGGAGGCCCCGAACGCTGAGGCGTGATTTGAGCCGCCCCGCGCCGGGGCTTACACTCTCTGATTCGCGCACGAGGGCCGGGCAGCCCGTTCGTGCTCACTGAGGCAATGAAAGGCGAGTGCATGAGCCAGGATCCGATGGACATGGTGATCGGTGCCACCGAGACACGAGGCGATGCGGCGGCGTGCGCCAAGCACATGACCGAGGGACGCCGTCTCTTCAGTCAGGGCGACCGCTGGGCAGCGATCGACGAGTACCGCAAGGCCGTCCGGGCCGATCCGAACAGTGATGATGCGCTCTTCCGCCTCGCGTACGAGCTGGACCTCGTCGGCGAAGAGGATGAGGCCATCTCCATCTACGAGCGGCTCGCCCAGCACACCCCCGCCCCGATCAACGCGCTCATGAACCTCGCGGTCCTGTACGAGGATCGCGCTGAGTATCACCGGGCGGAGAAGTGCCTCCGCCAGATTCTGGACACCGCGCCCAACCATCATCGCGCCCGGATGTTCATGAAGGATGTCCAAGCGTCGCGGGAGATGTTCGTCGAGGAGGAGAACGAGCGCGACATCGCCAAGCGCAACGCGCTCATGGACACCCCGGTGACCGACTTCGAGCTCTCCGTGCGTGCCCGCAACTGCCTCAAGAAGATGAACATCCGCACGCTCGGCGATCTGCTCCGCATCACCGAGGCCGAACTGATGGGCTACAAGAACTTCGGCGATGCCTCGCTGACCGAGATCAAGCACATGCTCTCCATGAAGGGTCTGCGCCTCGGCCAGGGACTGGAAGACCAGCACCGGCGCATGCGCAAGCAGGTCATGGACTCGTTCAAGGGTCAGAACGAGGCGATCCTGGGCCGTTCCGTCGTGGACCTCGGCCTGTCGGTCCGTGCCCGCAAGGCGTTGCAGGTGCTCGGCGTGCAGACCGTGGGCGACCTCGCCGCACGCACCGAGGCGGAACTGATGGGCGTCAAGAACTTCGGCGCCACCTCACTCGACGAGGTGAAGGAGAAGCTCGGCGAGCACGGCCTCGGACTCCGCGAGCTGGAGTTCTGATTCGGCAACGAT
>REDD01000249.1 GCA_007693725.1 Phycisphaeraceae bacterium | reverse complement strand
GCAAAGGCCGAGGCGGGATTCGAACCCGCGAATGACGGATTTGCAATCCGTTCCCGGCCACCCTGAGAATATCCACAAGGCAGGGGAATCACAAGGGTTTACGACGCCCCCCGGCTCGGATGCCGAGTCTGCTGAGCGCCCTGCTGGGCGCGAATCGCCGGAAATCCCCCCCGACCTCCCCCCGGATCTCGCCCCGGATCTCGCCCAACTTGCTGCCCTCTGGCCCCGCCTAGACCCCCCCACCCGAGCGGCCTTGCTCGCCCTCGCGGAGCGGGCGGCTGGACGCTGACGCCGGCGGAAGTGACGCCGAAGGCGCGAAGATGCGAAGGCGCGACCCCCTCGGACATCTCGCATCTTCAAGCCCGATGCCGGGGTAGCGGGTCCTTCCGACGGTCGACGCCGAGAACGCCCCTGCCGGACAAGGCGCGGCCCTCAATCGAGTTTGGCCCCGACCTCCGTCGAACTACGGAGCCAACCGTGAGGGGGATGGTGGTCAGAATCTCTGGCATCGCGCGATTCGGGACCGGGGGCGTTGTGCGTGCGCGGATTTCCACAGGTTTCCCGCACCAATAACCATGTGAACAGTCTGTCGTCGGATGGGAGAAATGTCAATTGTCTCACACGATGCATCGCGGGGGACATAATGGACGCAAGTCGCACGCATTGGGCGCGCGGCGGATTCGACGAATCGAGCAAGGAGATTCACAGATGCCGACAATTGATGTCGCGAAACAGTGGGTAGACGACAAGGCGGCCGCACGAATCTGCGGCATCGCTCGCTCAACTTGGCGGGCGTTGGTGGCGTCGGGTCGAGCCCCGGCGGGCGTGAAGGTCGGACGATGCCGGCGATGGTCAGCGGAGGATGTCGCGCGATGGATGCAAGCCGGCGCGCCGAGCGCTCGCGAGTGGGAACGCCAGGAAGGCGGTAAGCGATGAGACAAGAAAAAAACCCGCTCGGGCGCGGCCACGCTCGAACGGGAAAAGGTCGACCGAAATCAACCTCCGATACCAAAACTCTACCTCAAACCCCTCGCGAATCAAGTGACCTCCGTCATCCTGCGGATGTCGAATCCGAACGCGCTCTGCTCGGTGCAATGCTCATCGGCGGCGGGCAAGTGGTGGAGCAGATTCGAAAAAGCATCTTGGCGGCGATGTTCACCGAACCGGCACACGAAGCCATCTTCGTCGCGTGCTGCGAAGCGCCGAACGCCGACGACGCCGGGCTTGATACTTCCATGCTCGCGAGCGCGCTGAGTGGTGATGCTTCGGTCGCTGCTCTCGGCGGACCTCAGTACCTCGCGCGGCTTGCCGAGCAGGTCGGGTCGGCTGCGAACGCGAACCACTACGCGAACAAGGTGCGCCGGGCATGGCAACGCCGACAACTGGCGTTGTGTGCCGAGGGTATTTGCTTTGCGGTCGCGAGTGACGACGAACCCGACTCGGAAGACATCCTGCGGATGGGCGACGAAGTACGCGCATTGTGCGGCGAAGTCGCCAGCGGAAAGCATCGCTCCCGCTTGCGGATGACCTCATTGGCGGACATCACACCGGAGCGGGTTCGCTGGCTCTGGCCTAGTCGGCTCGCGCATGGTGAAATCACGCTGCTGAATGCCGAACCCGGCGTGAGCAAGTCCATACTCTCCGTCGACATCGCGGCGCGTCTGAGTCACGGTGATGCATGGCCACTCGGTACGGGTGATGCACCGGAGCGAGGGCGCGTCCTCATCATCGCCGGCGAGGATTGTCCCTCCCGAACGATTCGCCCTCGGCTGGATGCTGCGGGCGCGGACCTCGATATGGTGGACATTGTCGATGTCAGGGATGGTGACGAGCATCGACCTCCCGACCTCGGTGACCTCCCCGAAATTCGTGAAGCGGTCGAGCGCAAGCGACCACAACTCCTCATCATCGACCCGCTTGCGGCAGCCATGCCAGGCGGGACAGACATGACCGATGCAGTGACAGCACGCCGTGCTCTCTCGCCTCTCTCACGACTCGCTCGCGAATATGACTTCGCGGCGCTCATCGTTCATCACAATAGAAAATCGGCTGACGGACTCGCGCTGCATCGCGTGTCCGGCTCGGCGCAATTCGCTGCTACAGCGCGCATCGTCCTCGGACTAGCACCAGACCCGGACGACGATGAGCAGGTCGGACTATTCGGGCTGAAGAACAATCTCGCGCGAGTACCCGAAACCCTGCTCTACAGGGTCGTGGACGCCGGCGGTGTGCCGCGCATCGAGTGGACAGGGACCGACGACCGCAAGGCAGATGCGTTCTTCGGAGCGGCGGCACGCAATTCTTGCGAGACACCCGCCATAGCGTTCCTTCGCGAATCGCTCGCAAACGGACCTCGACCTGCGAGCGAAATCGAGAGCAAAGCGGCGGAGCTGGACATCTCCAAGTCACAACTCCGCACCGCGAAGGGCAGACTCGGCGTTGCCTCAAAGAGACAGGCGGGCGTCACGAATGGCCCGTGGCTCTGGTCGATGCCGACCAAGTGACCCATCAACAAATGATGCCGAAGGCGCGCTCTCCACTAGGGGGGCGCATCTTCGCATCTTCACATCTTCAGCGCTGCGCTGATGGACCGTGCCGGACACTGGCGCGCTTGGGTGGACCGGAATAGACTTAGGGGATGGAACGCATGAGCAGACTGTATCGGGCGACCTATCGCGACCGGCAGACCGGGAAGGTTCGCCACGCTGCGAAGTGGAGCGGCGAGTGGCGATTCGGTGTCGTCGTGTGCCGACTGGCGCTCTTCACCGACAAGGGCGCTTCAAGCGAGGCGCTGCGCCGGCTGGTGCGGCTCTCCGAACTCCGCACGGCGGGCGAGTATCCCGCCCCCGACCTCACTCGCTGGCTCGCTGGCGTCTCTGACCGTTGGCTCGACTACCTCGCCGACAAGGGCATCATCGACGACGACCGCGCCAAGCGGGACCGTTCGGTGTCAACGCTCATCGCCGAGTACACCGATGAACTCACGCGCAACGGACGGTCCGATGTCCACATAAACCAGACGCGCCGGCTGCTGACGACCTTCACCACCGAGGCGGGCGTCGATGCGCTCGGACGCTGGACGCTGGAACGCTCCGAACACTTCCTCGCGGCTCTGGCGGACAAGGGCAGAGCGCCGAACACCGTGCGGTCCTATCAGCGCGCCATGTCGGGATTCGCTCGCTGGTGCGCTCGGCGCGGATACCTCGCGAGCAATCCGGTCGCGAACCTCTCGACCATCTCCGGGGGCGTGCAATCGGAGCGGCGGTCGCTCGACCTCGATGAATCCCGGCGTCTGCTCCAAGCCACAGCCAAAGCGGAGGATGTCTTCGGCACCGTCAGCAAACGGGAGTGGCGGGTGAGCGGAGCGGAGCGGGCGTTGGTGTACCGGCTCGCCATCTCGACCGGACTCCGCGCTGGTGAACTCCGCTCTCTGGTGGCGGGAGACTTCAACCTCGACCCCCACAACCCGGCAGTGACGCTGGACGCAACGCGAACGAAGAACCGCAAGGCGCACACCTTCACGCTCCCGGCGTCCCTGCTGGGCGACCTCCGCGAACACCTCAAGCGCAAGGCACCGGACGCGCCGGCGTTCCGGCTGGCCCCTGCGAAGATGCTCGCCGGGATTCTCCGCGATGACCTCAAACTCGCACGCGATGAGTGGGTCGACGAAGCCAAGAACGATGCAAAGGAACGAAGCCGTCGCGAGCGCTCGACCTTCCTCCAACCCGAGGGCGTCGACTTCCACAGTCTGCGGGTGACCTTCATCACCAACCTCGCACGGGCGGGGGTGTCGATGGCCCATGCCATGCGTCTGGCTCGCCACACCGACCCCCGACTCACTGCCCGAACCTACTCGCGCTTCGGGGCTTCAGAGGACGCCACAGCCATCGCAGCAATGGACCGGCTCCACCTTCCACCCGACCAGACGATGCGAGCCACGGGGACGCTGGGGGCGTCTGGCGGGGATGATTCTGCTGGGCGCTCTGCTGGGCGCGATTCGACAATTCCGGCGGGTGCGGACCGGACAAACCCGGACGCGCCGACGACATCGGATGACCCCCCAAAACCCCTCAGATTCCGGGCAAAACCAGCATTTTCATCTCGGAACCCACAGAGGCCGAGGCGGGATTCGAACCCGCGAATGACGGATTTGCAATCCGTTCCCTTGGTCCACTTGGGTACTCGGCCGTCGGAATCGTGCTTTTTGACCCTGCCAGCGTACTCCCGGCCCGTGCCCCGGTCCACCCTTCCGGGGACTTCACCGCCGTAGAAGCCCCATCGACGGTTCCGGGGGAACTTCCGGGGCTCTCCTTCCGGGGGGTGGCGTGGAGAAATCGCTCCGCGATGTCTCCACGAGAGGGAGTCTGCGGGTCATGGAGAAACCGCCTGCGTTGCACTTCGGCGACGTCTCCATGGCACCCCGCGGGTGGTTGGTAAAGACATGACCCCCTCGCTCGGCGCTCGGGGCTGGTAAAGACAGTTCCGGGGGAGGCAGAGCGACCGCCCGCTGGGCCAGGAGCGCGGCGAAGGCGCGCGGGTCCATCGCGCTGAACTCCTCCGCGGTCGCCAGCCCACCGTCGATCGCCGCGGCGAGGGTCTCGTAGCGCTCGCGCAGACGCCGGATGACCAGCGGGTTCTGCAGCGGCGTGCTGCGCGCGACCAGCGCGAGGCGTCCCTCCAGCTCCGGCGTGAGCCAACGCGGACGCGACCGGCGGCGTTCACACGCCGTGCCGGTCGTCGTCGCGGGTGTTGATTCTCTCTTGTGGTCTGTTTGGGGAGCGCGGGCGCGCCCATCCCGGCGCGCGGGCGCACCCCTCTCCGCGCGCGGGCGCCTCCCCTCGCGCCCATCGACGGGTGCGCCGCGGCCTCCCTCATCATCGGGATTCATCTGCGCGATGGACGGGATCGCGTACAGCGTGGATCGGCCGTGCCCGCCGACGCGCAGGACGACGATCGCGCCGCGTTCGCACAACTCGCGGATGGCGCGCCGGACGGTGCCGATGTTGACGCCCGCGCCGCGCGCGATGGTGCTCCGCGACGGCCAGCACTCGCCCCGCGCGTTCGCGTGCGCGATGAGCACGCCCAGCACCGCCCGCGCCGAGCCCGTCAGCGCGCCCCACACGCCCGACTCGACCAATGCCTTGGGAAAACGACCCCACCCCAGCGAGCGCACTGCTCCCACACCACTCCGGCTCGTCTCGTTCATCGCAATCACCTCACCCACAGACCCAGTCCCGCCGACCGGCCACCCCGACCGATCCCACACATCCATTTTGCCACGGCCGCAAGCGATTGCACGCGAAAAAGAAAAGAATCTCGCGCAGTGACGGCATGCGTGCGCACAGGCACGGTCACTGCGCACACATGGCGCGCACAAACCATGTCACTGTGAATCGGTGGTTTTGCGAATCGTCAGGGCAGGCGCTTCAGAGCGCTGCGGGCGTGGGCTTCGAGCCCTTCGAGGCGCGCCAGCGCCGCGGCATCCTCCGCGAGCGACCGCGATGCTGCGCTTGGCGCATCGTCCATGCGGAGCCATGTGCGGACGCGCAGGAAGTGCAGCACGCTCAGCCCCGCGCTGTGTCGCGCGGTGCCGCCGGTGGGGAGGGTGTGGTTCGGTCCCGCGCCGTAGTCGCCGAAGACCTCGGCGCTTGCTTTCCCGATGAAGATCGCGCCCGCGTGGCGGATCCGCCTGGCGACCGCATCGGCATCGCGCGTGTGGATCTCCAGATGCTCGGGCGCGTGCTGATCGGTGAGCGCGATGGCCTCGTCGATGGATGCCGCGATGACCGCGCAGCCGTTGGCGAGGGCTCGGCGTGCGGTGTCCGCGGTCGAGAGGGTTTCGAGTTGTGCGTGCAGGGCGCGCTCGACCGCATCGACAAGCTCAGCGCTCGTCGAGATGAGGACGGCGCTGGCGTCGGCATCGTGCTCGGCCTGCGCGAGCAGGTCGGCGGCGACCGTCGATGCATCGGCGGAGTCGTCGGCGAGGACCAGCAGCTCGCTCGGCCCGGCGATCATGTCGATGCCGCACTCGGCGGAGACGAGCCACTTCGCCGCGCTGACCCACTTGTTGCCCGGCCCGCAGATGACATCGCACCTCGGAGCGCCGCCGATGCCCAGCGCCATGGCCGCGACCGCCTGCGCGCCGCCGATGGCGAGCACCGCATCCGCGCCCGCGATGTACGCAGCGCCGAGCATGAGTTCGCCCGGGCGCGGCGTCGCCACCAGCACGCGCGAGACACCGGCAGCGCGGGCCGTGACGGCGGTCATCAGCACGCTCGACGGCAGCGGATACCGCCCGCCCGGCGCGTAGCACCCGGCGACCTCGACCGGCTCGACCGTGTGCCCAGCACGCCCGCCCTGGATTCTCAAATCAACTTCGGACAGCGCCTCCCGCTGCGCCCGCGCGAAGGCGTCGATGCGTGCGGCGGTGCGCTCCAGCAGGGCGCGTGTTGGATCGTCGAGCTTGTGCCATGCGCGTTCGAGTTCGTCGCGTTCGATGATGAGCGGCGCGCCGGGTTGCAGATCGCCCAGCCGCTCGGCGTGGTGGCGCAGGGCCGCTTCGGCGCGGACGCGGACATCGTCGATGATCGCGCGTGCATCCTCGACCGCGCCGGGGTCCAGCGCTGGGGAGTGAGGACGCAGCGGAGCGCCCGCCTGCACGATCCGCAGCAACCGCTCAGCCATCGGTGGTGTCTCCTGCCTGCTTCGTGAACCCGGGCTTGCCATGTCCGGGCCTTCGCGTGACCTTGCGCGTGCGCTGGTCCAGCACGCGCTCGATGTCGGCGAGCGATGCGCCGCCCGCGATGGCGCGCGTGAGGGCGAAGTAGATGAGGTCCGCCGCCTCGT
>REDD01000247.1 GCA_007693725.1 Phycisphaeraceae bacterium | reverse complement strand
TGATCAGATTGGTCGGGGCGTGGTATCGGAGCGTTCCAAGATCCTTGATCTCGGCAACTTCCATTGCAACGCGGCATGCAGCGATGAAATCCTCGCTGGATATCTCGCCGAGGCCTTGCAGGGAGAGGGCAACGAAATCGAAATCTCTGTCGCGATGGTGCCCGATGGCTCTCCCACCCGTTCCGACTACTGCGAGCACGCCGGAAGAAATACCTTTTAGGTCCACGCCGCGAATGTATGTCAGCAGTTCGACCGCCGCACCGGGAGTAGCGGCATCGAGTTTGACACGGTCCATCTGGACCGCATCAGCGCCGTTGATGCACACGAGGACATTCGTTCGGAGCAGATTGTTGAGGTATGCAACATATTCACCGACGGTGCCTCCGGGGAAGTCGATGCGCATCGGAGTATTGATGTGGTCGCCGAATTCGCCTTGCAGTGCCCGACCGGCATCGGCGGAGTGCCGACCCGTGGCGTGGTTCTGGGCCAGCGCGAGCGGCACGGTGATGGCGGCGATGAGCAGGATGGCCAGAGCGGTGGTCCGGCGGGGGGCGGGGATGGTGCGCATGGGGTTGTCCTTTCGGGGAGGTGTCGCTTCGGGTCCGGAGTTGCCGTGCGAGCCCTTCCATCGTCCCGGAGGGGAGGACCGGCGTGTGAAATATGCCTGATGGTATGACATGCCCGGTGGCTTTCGCATAGACTCAGCCCATGCACTTTGAAGCACACCACGCAGTGATCCACGATCTTGAGGCGCGGATTTTAACGATCCGCGACTCTCTTTGACTACGATCGCAAAGTATCCCGACGCAAAGAGTTAGAAGAGAGGATGGGAGCGCCGGACTTCTGGGACAGCCAGGAGAAGGCCAAGCCCGTCGTCTCGGAACTCAAGACCATCAAGGCACAGATCGAGCCCCTCGAACGCCTCACGGAGAAGTTCGAGGATGCCAAGGTCGCGTACGAGATGTCGCGCGAGGCCGACGATGCCGACCTCCTGCGGGAAGCGGACGATGCGTTGTTCACCATCACGAAGAATCTCGAGCGGGTCGAGCTGCTGTCCCTCCTCTCGGGCAAGCACGACACGCGCGACTGCTTCCTGACGATCTCGGCGGGCGACGGCGGCACCGAGGCGAACGACTGGTGCGAGATGCTCTACCGCATGTACCTCATGTACATCGAGAAGCACCGGCCCGAGTGGAAGATCGAGGAGCTTTCCAAGACCTACGGCACGGAAGTCGGCATCGACTCGGTGACGCTGCACATCAAGGGGCCGTACGCCTTCGGGTACCTCAAGTGCGAGCGTGGAACACACCGCTTGGCGCGGGTGAGCCCCTTCAACGCGCAAGGGAAGCGGCAGACCTCGTTCGCGACCGTCGATGTGACGCCCGAGTTCGAGGAGACGAGCATCGAGATCCCGGCGAACGATCTGGAAGTGACCTTCTTCGCGCGGTCGAGCGGTCCGGGCGGGCAGAATGTGAACAAGGTGGCCTCGGCGTGCCGCATCGTTCACAAGCCGACGGGCATCATGGTGGTGGCGTCGAGCCACCGCGAGCAGCCGCAGAACAAATCGCAGGCGATGGCGATCCTGACGGCGAAGCTGGAGGAGATCGAGGAGGCCAAGCGTTCCGCGGAGATCAAGGCCGCGGCGGGCGGCGCGATCGATCGCGGCTGGGGGACGCAGATCCGCTCGTATGTGATCTACGACAACCGTGTGAAGGATCACAGGACCGGCCACGAGTCGGGCACGCCTTCGGAGGTTCTGGACGGCTATCTCGACGAGTTCATCGATGCGGAGTTGAAGCGGCGTCGGCGTGAGCAGGCGGATGCGGAAACCAAGAGCGTGAAATCGGGCTGAGCGGGCACTTGGTTTGTTGTGCCGGGGGTCCGGGGCCCGGGGCCGGGGGGGGGCGCGTGAAAACGCCCCGAGCGGTGTCGGGGCGTCGTGGGTGAACCTTGCTGCGGGCTGATTGATCAGCGATTGTCGAGCATGTCGTCGGTCTCGTCGAGGCCGATCAGTGCGCGGAGGAGGCGGCGATCGGTCTCGGTGATCTGGCCGTCGGCGTTCAGGTCGGCGCGGCAGTCGTACTCGGTGAGCTGCTCGAAGGCATAGAGATCGTGGATGTCCACAACGCCGTCGCCGTTGACATCGCCCTGCAGATTGTCGACATCGAAGGTGACGGGGACGACATAGGTGCTCACGAGGGTGTTGCCGGGGCGCTCCTCGACGGTGACATCCATGTTGTAGCTGCCGGTCGTCAGACCGGAAACGGGGATGATCCAGACATTGCGATCCCAGCGGATGCCGTTGATGTTCGGTCCGTTGTTGATGGAGACGGACATGGAAGTGGCGGTGCGGTCGGGGTTGGTGATGAAGATGTTGCCGTTGCCGGTGAAGCAATCGACCCGCGGATCGATCACGAGGTCCGGCGGCTGACGATCGACATAGATGACCTTGCGCCACTCGCTGTAGATGGGATCGCCCGAGGCACGGTGGCGGAAGGCGATGACGGAGATGTAGTTGTAGCCCTCGGGAAGATCATCGGTGTTGATGGTCTGGACATAGCGACCGGTGCCGCCGGTGAAGAGCGGGCTGTTGGTCGTGAGGAAGTTTTCGTAGGCATCGAACTCGCCGGTCTGGTCGCCGGCGATGCCGTTGCCGTTGAGATCCTGGAAACCGGCGTTGATGCGGAAGATGGCGCCGTCGTCGGTGTTGGGATCGAGCGGATCGGCCTGCGCGGTCTGGAGATCGATGTCGAATGTGCCCGCCTTGATGACGGGAATGGTCGCGAGGCGACGCTGATACGCGAGCGAGGGGGCGGTCGGTCCGTCCGGGGGGATGACCGAGTTCTGATTGGTGATGGTCAGCGTTCCCGCGGGGGTGATGGGTGCGTAGACGACATACCCGTTGTTGTGCTCGTTGGATGATGGGCCGTTGCGCGGAATGCGGATGGTCACGGAGCCGTTGGAACCGACCGTGAGAATCTCGGCGATGTCGCCGTTGGGATCGACATCTGGATCGGCGGCGTTGCCTGTGAGTTCATGGAGGCGAGTTCCGGCGGGGAAGTTCGTGCTCACGGTGCGCTGGATGAAGCCACTGCCGTAGTTGTCGGTGAGTGCGACGAGCATGTTGCCGTTGCGCTCGAAGACGAAGGTGCTGTTGTCCTGCCAGCGGGGAAAGTAGAAGCCGCGTCCGAAGCGGTTGCGGAGCTGCACGAGCGTGGGGATGCGGTTGTCTTCGACGGTCGCGAGCGTGTTGCCGGGGAGCTTGTAGTACGAGCCGTAGCCCAACGCGACGGGGACACCTTCGCGCGGCCAGAAGCCGCTCGTGCGAACGAGGTGGAACTCACGGGCGTTGTGATAGATCTTCGGGGGTCCGGGGCGCAGGATGAGGTAGGCGTGGGCCCACGGGGCAACCTTGTCCTCGAAGGGGAAGTCCGGGGCCGAGCCGCCATCACCGCGACTGCCGTTATCGTGGCTGTAGATGTGGTTCACGCCCATCGAGCCGTTGTTGAAGCCGTCATGGGCGCTGTCGAGGTGGGCATCGTCGAGACCCGAGACGGCCGCGAGGCCCTTGCCGTTGATGATGTTCCGGATGTTGCCCGCGCCGCCGAGGTCGAGTGCATCGCGGTTGGCGAAGCCGTCCTTGCGGACCCAGTAGTTCAGGATCTCATTGTTGCCCTGCACCGCCTCGCCGAAGGTGAAGGGCGTCGCGGTCGTGCCGTCGGGACGGACCCAGCGGTCGTGGACGGCGACATCCCAGTAGCGATCCCAGAACCACGGCGGGACATGCTTGATGGCGTCCATGCGGAAACCGTCGACGCCGAACTCATCGAGCATCCACTGCGTCCAGCGGTTGAGGAGCGCGGCGGCGTTTTCAGGGACGGGGTCGCCCTGCATCGGGTCGGCGGTGTTGAAGGGGTAGACGAGCGTGGTTTCCGCGGGGGTGTTGAACGAGCCGAGGCCCAGGTTGGGACGGAAGAAGCCGGGGTTGAAGACGGACTTGGGAGTGAGACTGAGGTCGGGATAGAAGCGACGATTCTCGGGGTTCGGCTGGTTGCGGACGGTGCCCGCGGGGATGTTCCGGGGTGGATCGTTCGGACTGCCCTGGATGCCCTCGGGGATGTTGGGATCCACGGGCTGGCGGATCATCCAGTTGTTGGATTCCTGAGCGATGTCGACGAGCGCGACGAGGTCGCCCAGGAACAGATCGTAATTCGGACCACCGGGGTTCTCCGACTGGAGGTATCCCGAAGCGTTGCCGCCGTGGAAGTCACCCCAGTTGCTCAGCGGGTTCTTCTGCTCGACGGGGCCTGCCCAGAAGCCGGGCCAGCCGCCTGCCTGGAAGAATCCGAAGGACTCGGTGCGTCCGGAGTTGTGGTTCAGGACCGCTTCGAGGTAGACGCGTCCGCTGGCACGCTTGAACTGCTCCATCACCGCACGGAAGTCCTGCTCGGTGCCGAAGAGCGTCTGGCTGCCGGGCGAGCCGAGGTCGAAACGATCGAAGGGGTCATACCCCGCGGAGTTCGCGTCGGAGGTCTTGGCGGGTGAGGGAAGCCATGTCCCGCCGTAGCCCGCGATGAAGAAGTCGGGCATGCGGTATTCGATGGTGTCCCAGGAGGCCTCGAACCATTGGAGGATGGCCGGGTGCTGCGGCTCGGCCTGCACAGGGGCGGCACTGAGCGCGATCAACGCAACAGGCGAGAGGATGGCGGCGAGGGATCGTGAAACTTTCTGGCGACGGATGCTGTGGCTCGTCATGAGTCGCAGTTCTCCAAATGGTCAATCCGAGTCGAGTGAATGCGATTGACACCGGCAGGGAGGTTGCCGATGCGCACGGGCGACGGTTCTGGATGAATCATGGCACGGGGAGCGTCGGAGTAAACCGTTTTACTCAGGAAATCGGACGATCCGAGGCGAAAGTTGTGCGGGGAGGGCCGGTAAACCGTTTTACTTCGCCAAAAATGGTGCTACCGGCACCGTCCGGACGCATTCGCCGGTCACAGCGTCAAACCAGCAGCGTTGCCGGGGCTTCCAGCAGGCCCTTGAGGGTCTGGAGGTACTGGGCGACCATTGCACCATCGACGAGCCGATGGTCGCTGGACATGGTCACGCTCATCAGGTGGCCGACCGCGAGTTCACCATTCCGGACCACCGGCTTCTGACTGGCAGCGCCCACGGCGAGAATGGCGGCGTTGGGCGGGTTGATGATCGCGGTGTAGTGCTCGACGGCGTACATGCCCAGATTCGAGATCGTGAAGGTCGAATCGGCCATCTCCTCGATCGTCAGCCCCTTGGCGCGGGCCTTCTCGGCGAGACGCTTGGTCTCGGCGGAGATCTGGCGGAGGCCGAGACGATCGGCGTTGCGGATGGTGGCGACGACCAGACCGCCCTCGGGACGGTTCAGCGCGATGGCGACCCCGATGTTGACATCGCCCTCGAGCTCGATGGAGGCCTTGCCGTCCTTGTCGATCCACCGGCTGTTCACGAAGGGGTGCTGGTGCATCGCGATGGCGCAGGCACGGACGATGAAGTCGTTGACGGTGAGCTTGACGCCCTGGGAGGCGAGTTGCTCGTTGAGTTTCTTGCGGAGGTTGAGCAGCTCATCCATGTGGATGTCGATGGTCATGTAGTAGTGCGGCAGCTCGCTCTTGGACTCCGCCAGGCGACGCGCGATGGTGCGGCGCATGTTGGAGAGTTCGACCGTGCGTGTCTCGAGCCCCTCGCCGTCCATCGGCGGCGGAGGCGCCGGGGCCTTGCGATCGGAAGGTGCGTCGGATTTATCTTTCTTGCGCTTGGGCTTGCTCCCGGAGAGGGCCTCTTCGACATCCTTGCGGACGATGCGTCCGCCGGGGCCGGTACCCTCGATGGCGGTGAGATCGATGCCCTTTTCCTCGGCGATCTTGCG
The DNA here is from genome assembly GCA_007693725.1 of Phycisphaeraceae bacterium. Classification (GTDB taxonomy): domain Bacteria; phylum Planctomycetota; class Phycisphaerae; order Phycisphaerales; family UBA1924; genus REDD01. The sequence continues at coordinate 1,018 of REDD01000247.1, read as the reverse complement.
AGCGAGGGGGGAGGCGAAGATGCGCTCGTCGGAGTCGCGATCGGGAGTGCCGTTGGTGGTGGCCCTGCCGTTCTTGGATGGGGCGTCGGCCTCGGATTCCTCGTCGCTGTCCGCGGTGGCGGTGGAGGAGGATTTCGAGGACGACTCGTCCTCGCCGCCCTCGGACTTCTGCTTCGATGAGGAGCCGCCAGCCGAGAACCCGGACTTCACCTCCGCGGGATCTTCCCCCTCCTCGGCGAGGAGGATGATGGGCTTGCCGACCTCGATGCTCTGCCCGGGCTCGACGAGGATCGCGGCGACGGTGCCGTCGTCGAAGTTCTGGAGCTCCATGGTGGCCTTGTCGGTCTCGATATCGCCGAGGATGTCGCCGGCGTTGACGGCATCGCCTTCCTTGACATTCCAGGACACGACGGTTCCCTGCTCCATGGTGTCGGAGAGGCGGGGCATGGTGACTTCGATGGGCATGGATACCTCCTCGGGCGGCTGATCTTACCGGGACGGGCTGGATGTCAGCGTCCGAGCGACTTCTTGACCGCGGCGATGATCTTGGTGGGATTCGGGAGAAACGCCTGTTCGAGGGGCTTGGCGTAGGGGGTCGGGACATCGTCGGAGTTGACGCGTCGGGGCTCGGCATCAAGGAGGTCGAAGCCGCGTTCGATGACTTGGGTGATGACCTCGCTGGCGACGCCCCCGAAGGGCCATGACTGATCGACAACGACGATCCGGTGCGTCTTCTCCAGACTCTCGAGGACGGACTGCATGTCGAGGGGGCGGATGGTCCGCATGTCGAGGAGGTCGCAGTGGATGCCTTCCTCGGCGAGCTGCTTGCAGGCATCGAGGCAGAAGTTCACCGGACGCCCGAAGGAGACGAGCGTGCAGTCGTCGCCCTCGTGGAGGAGGGCGGCCTCGCCGAAGGGGATGTAGTACTCCTCCTCGGGGACATGGGCCTTGTCGCCCAGCATCCGCTCGGACTCGAGGAAGAAGACGGGGTCGGGGTCGAGGATGGCGGTCTTGAGCA
>REDD01000123.1 GCA_007693725.1 Phycisphaeraceae bacterium | reverse complement strand
TCTGGTGCCGCCAGGTCGGCATGTTCTCCCACCTCGTCGGACTCGCCTTCATCGATCCGACCCCCGACGCCGCCCACGCTCTCCGACGCATCGCCGAACGCCAGCAAGCCGACGCCTGACCGGCGATTCAATGTTCAATGGTGCCACGGACTGCTTGCAGTCCGTGCTCGAACGAGCCGCGGGCGTCAGCGATAGGCATATTTGCACTTACCAGCTCCCAGCATCAGCGATGAGTGACGGAAGATCTACAGGCAAAAACCGTGGATTATTCCACATCGCTAGCGGTGTGGAAAAATACCGACTATCTTGAGAGTCACCTGTATCGGGCATCATTCTGAAATCACCAGAGTTCAATTACGCAGGGACTAACACGCATGCAACCTCGCCTCAAGCACGAGACCGTTAAGGTCAAGAAACTCATCGAGGATTTTCGACGCGGTGCCATCGTCATTCCGGAGTTTCAGAGAGACTATGTATGGAAAAAAAATAAAGCTCCTCAGTTAATCGATTCGCTATATCAGGGATTTCCGGTTTCCTCACTTCTCGTATGGCAAAGCAGCACAGAGGAGGTGCGGTCGCGGAAGCGGGATTCGCGTCCAATTATGACGGACTGGTTAATCGACGGCCAACAGCGAGTGATTACTCTGGTAAGGACGATGGCGGGCGATGAAGGTATAGATGTGGTCTTTAATGCGGAGACGGAGGATTTCCAGCTTGCAAATGCAGCTACGGAAAAGGATCGGGCGTGGGTCCGTGTGTCGGAATTGTGGGACGACGACCTATATCGTAACCATCGCCGCAACCTTGACCTCGATGGCAGTCGTGCTGCAGAAAAGCGGGAGGAAAAGTTCGAGCGTGTAAGGGAGATATTGAACTACGAGATTCCAGTGGTCCGAATGATTGAGCACAGCTTCGGAAAAGCGGTAGATGCATTTCGCCGAATAAACACGCTAGGTGTCCGGTTAAAACAAGAGGACATCGAAAGTGCGAGGGTTGCTGCGCAGCACTCGGGATTCATCGCGGATCAAGTAGCTCCATTTTTAAGCAAATTGCATCAACAGGGATTTAACAGAATAAATATTATGCACTTATTTCGTGCTTGTGCATTTATAGCGAAGCCGGACGGGCGAAATCGCACTCCGCTACACGAGTTGTCTCGAAGCGAAGTAGTAAGTGCGTGGAGTAGAACGGAGAAAGCGACCAATCAGGCAATCGGCTTGGTTCGTAGCGAACTGGGGCTGGTAAACATGAGTATTCTGTGGTCAGGAGCTCTTGTGGTGCCGCTCGTCGTCCTTTGTCACCAGATGTCCCCCCAAAGGCGCAAGTCGAAAGAGCTAATCGGATGGTTGGCATTGGCCGCAATCTGTCATCGCTACAGTGGGGCATCAGAAACGGCGATAGATCAAGATCTGCGCGCGTGTAGAGAGTCCGATCCTGTTCGTGCTCTCATCAGGAATCTAAAATCTGACTGGGACACCTTGGCAGCAATGCCGAACGATTTCTCCGGCACACTTATGGACCGAAGCGGCTTGCTGGCACTGTATATTGCTTGCATGAATCGGGGGATACAAAGTTTTTATGATGGTTCAAAGGTTATAATGCAGGGAGATGTAGACCGGCACCACATCCTTCCGCGGGCGCAATTTCCGGAGAAGACCCGGCGCAGAGCAGACAATCTTGCAAATATAGCATTCATAGCTGGAGATGTAAACCGTTCGATCGGATCGACTGGCCCGGAGGTCTACTTGGAAAAAATCGATCCTGCAATCCTGCGAAGTCAATGTATTCCCGAAGACCCGGCTCTGTGGCGGATCGATCGAGCCGAGGAATTTTGGGAGGCCAGAAAGTCTCTTCTTGCTGAATCCTTTAATGATTACATTGGCAGGGCGCTTCCGGATAGAAGGATAGAATGACTAAAGTCGGGCCAGCCCATCCGCCAGTGCATCAATGTGCTCGCGTGTGTGCGCGGCGGAGATCTGGCACCGCAGGCGTGCCTCGCCCTCCGGCACCACCGGGAAGCCGAACCCGATCACATACACACCAAGCTCCAGCAGGCGCTTGCTCATCGAGATCGCCTTGGCCGTCTCGCCCACGATCACCGGGCAGATCGCGGTGGGGGACTCCAGCACCTCGAACCCCGCCGCGCGGATCTTCTTTCGTGCGTACGCCACATTCTCGCGTAGCCGCGCCACCCGCTCCGGCTCGCGGTCGATGATCTCGATCGCCTTGCTCGCGCTGCACGCCACCGTCACCGGCAGCGCATTCGAGAACAGCGTCGGTCTGCCGCGCTGCACAACGAGTTCCGTCGCGTGGCGCGGCCCGGCGATGTAGCCACCCGCGCCGCCGCCCAGCGCCTTCCCCAGCGTCCCGGTGAACAGATCGATCGCGTTCCCCGCCATCCCGTGATGCTCGTGCGTGCCACGACCCGTTTTGCCCAGCACACCGGTGCCGTGCGAATCGTCCACAACGAGAATCGCCCCGTGCGCATCGCACAACCGGCGCATCGCGGGCAGATCAGCGACCGATCCCTCCATCGAGAACACCCCGTCCGTCACCACCCAGATCACATGCTCATCATCCACCTTCGCCCGCGCCTCGCCGAGCTTCTCCTCAAGCGCGCCGAGATCATTGTTCGGATAGATGAACTTCTGCACACCCTTCTTGATCACCCCCGCCAGACGGATCGAATCGATGATGCACGCGTGATTCAGCGCATCCGACACGATCGCATCACCCGGCTCCGCGAGCGTCGGGAAGACCGCCTCGCTCGCGTTCCAGCACGATACGAATGTGTACGCCGACTCCACGCCCAGAAACCGCGCGATCCGCTCCTCCAGTTCGAGGTGCGGCGTGAAAGTCCCGCAGATGAACCGCACGCTCGCCGTCCCCGCCCCGTACTTCTTCAGCCCCGCGATCCCCGCCTCCACCACTTCCGGGTGGTTCGCCAGCCCCAGATAGTTGTTCGAGCAGAAGCACAGCGCCTCGTGGAACTTCCCATCCTCAGCGCGCAGGCGCACCGTCGCATCCATCGGCCCGTCGATCACTTGCAGGTGCTTGAGCTCGCCGCGGGCCTCAAGCCCGCTCAGGATCCCCCGCGCCCGATTCGCAAACGCCTCCGCCGTCCCAGTCGTCATCAGAGATCTCCTTCTCCGCCAAGTGTAGATCCTGCGTGTCTGCACCACGGCGTGCCCGGAATCCGCGTCCGGCGCGGCTCGACGGCAGCAGGCCGATCAGGATGCACATCATGCCGCCGGCGATGAGCCAGAGCCGCGTCGTGTCCTGCACCGCCAGGCGGCGCAGGAGGGAATCCACCTGCACGGGTGGAGACGGCGGGCGGTACTCCGGCTCGAGGGCGGGGAAGGGCGATGCGGGAAGGTCCGATATTTGTCCCGCCGGGGCGATCAGAACCTCCATTCCGCTCGGAATGAGGTTGAGGTGGGTCGCGGCGAGCCCAAGAAGGACCGTCTCGTCGTTTCGGTTGAGCGCACTGAGGTAGGCGGCGTAGGAGCGGAGACGCTCCGAGCGGTACTGCTCGAGCGCAAATGCCTGTGAACGCTGGAATTCGGCGCTGGAGAGGTCGTCGTAGGCGGGGATGAGGACGGTGGCGCAGATGAGTGCGAGGCCGGGGAGGAGGTAGAGCCAGCCGGTGTCGAAACGGAAGAGCGCGCCACCCTCTTCCGGGGGTTCGGGGGTATTGGGGGTCTGTGTCGGGCTGTCAGCGCGCACGCTCTCCATGCTCTCAACATCGGCCAAGTGCGGATTTTGAGCCCACACGCGCTGAAGGTTTGCGGGCGCTTCGGGGTGCTTTGCGAGGGGGTTGCGACCACCAATTTCGGGGGGCGACCGCTTCACGCCCAGTTCAGGGGGCGCAGGAAGGCGTCGGCGAGGTCGGCGACGGGGACGGATTCGGCGGGGTGGGAGAGTGTGAGCGTGGCATCGTCGGTGAGTTTTCCGATGCAGCGGACGCTGACGCCGTCGGTCAGTGCTTCGAGCATGTCGCTGAGCGAATCGGGCGCGACTTCGAGGATGTACCCGGCGGGTGGCTCGGCGAATGGTCCGGGGAGATTTTCGGTGAGCGCGTGGAGGTCGATGTGCGCGCCGAGCGATGGCGCACCGATGAGCATCTCGCTGATGGCGCAGAGTGCGCCGCCGTCGGAGATGTCGTGCGCGCTGCGGACGAGGCCGCGTGTGATCCATTCGTTGACGAGGCGCGATGCCTGCACGGCGTGGTGGAGCCACGAGGGATCGTGCGCGGGGAGATCGGCGTTGATGCACATGAGCAGGTTGCCGGGCTGCTTGGCATCGGTGGTGATGCAGTTGTTGATGTCGGGGACGATGCCGATGCCGGTGATGAGGAGCGTGTAGGGGATCTCGATGAGCCGGCCATCCTCGGTGCGGAACTGGTTGTTGAGTGAGTCCTTGCCGCTGACGAAGGGCGTGCGGAATGCCTTGGCGGCGTCGTAGCAGCCGATGCAGGCGCGGACGAGTGCGCCCATGTTTTCGGGGCGGTTGCAGGAGGGCCAGCAGAAGTTGTCGAGGATGGCGATGCGGCGCGGGTCGGCGCCGGTGCAGACGAGGTTGCGGATGCACTCATCGACCGCGCGGAGGGCCATGAGGTACGGGTCGGCGCGGTCGGGCGATTCGGGCGTGCTGACGCCGAGGCCGCAGGCGATGGCGAGGCCCTGCGTGGAACTGGCGACGGGCTGGATCACACCGGCATCGGAGGGGCCGTTTGTGGAAGGTCCGACGAGCGGCTTGATGATGGTCGCGCCCTGCACCTCGTGGTCGTACTGGCGGATGATCCAGCGTTTGCTGGCGACATTGGGGTGCGCGAGTGTGTCGAGGAGTTGTTCGACGATGGAGGGATGCGTCGGGTCGGCTGCCGGTTGTGCGACCGGCGGCGACCAGCGGGCTTCGCGGACGGGCATGGGGATGGCATCGTGGAGGAAGGGCATGGAGAGCCGTCCGACTTCAGCGCCCTCGAAGCGGAGGAGGAGTTCGGGGGCGTTGTTGTGGGCGGGGTCGTGTGCGGTATTGCCGAAGACGCCGAGGTCGGCGAGTTCGACGCCCTCCTCATCGCAGATGGCTTGCAGCGCGCCGATGTTGTCCGGTGCGACGGCGAGGAGCATGCGCTCCTGGCTTTCGCTGATCCATATCTCGTCGTAGCGGAGGCCGGCGTATTTCAGCGGCGCCTTTTCGAGATCGACGATCGCGCCGACGGCCTCGCCCATCTCGCCGATGGCGGAGGAGAATCCGCCCGCGCCGCAGTCGGTGATGGCGCGGAAGAGCGGCGCGGGGTGTGCATCGCGTGCGCGGAGGATGGCATCGAGGACGCGCTTTTCCTCGATGGCGTTGCCGATCTGGACGGCGTGCGAGAATTCGTCGGCGTGGGTGTCGGTGAGTTCGGCGGAGGAGAAGGTGGCGCCGTGGATGCCGTCGCGTCCGGTTCTGCCGCCGAGGGCGATGATGCGGTCGCCGGGTTGTGCGTGGCCCTCGATGAGGTCGGCGGGCATGACGCCGATGCTGCCGCAGAACACGAGGGGGTTTCCGATGTAGCGGTCGTCGAAGTAGACCGCGCCGTTGACGGTGGGGATGCCCATGCGGTTGGCGTAGTCGCGGACGCCCTCGACGATGCGGGTGAGTGTGCGCCGCGGGTGGAGGCAGCCCTTGGGGATGTCGCGCGTGTCGGGGTGGGCGACGCAGAAGACATCGGTGTTGGCGATGGGCTTGGCGGCGAGTCCGGTGCCGATGATGTCGCGGATGCAGCCGCCGATGCCGGTGGCCGCGCCGCCGTAGGGCTCGATGGCGCTGGGGTGGTTGTGGGTTTCGACCTTGATGCAGACGGCCGTGTCGTCGTCGAAGCGGATGATGCCCGCGTTGTCGACGAAGACGGAGAGCGTCCAGTCGAGGCCGTCGTCGATCAGTTCATGCGTCGCGGCGGCGATGGTGGACTTGAGGAGGTTCGCGATGGTGATGGTGTTGTCGGGGTTGATGGTGACGCCGGGGCGGGCGTGCCAGTCGATGATGTCGCCCGTGTGCGGCGTGTAGCGGACGGTGCTTTTGAGGGTCTTGTGGACGCAGTGCTCGGACCAGGTTTGGGCGAGGGTTTCGAGCTCGATGTCGGTCGGCTCGCGTTCGCGGAGTCGGTACTCATCGCGGATGGCGCGCATCTCGTCGAGGGAGAGAAAGAGATGCGCTTCGCGGCTGAGGGATTCGAGCTGCGCATCGTCGAGCGTGGTGATGGTGATGTGGCGGAGGGTCTGGTCGGCGGGGAGTGCGTGGGGGAAGTCGTCGGGGAGCCAGGGGGCGTGGTGGATCTGCTCGATGGCGGTGTTGGCGAGGAGCCCGGTGGCGAGGGCGCGGGCCTGCTCGTCGGTGATGCCCGCGCAGTCGTAGCGCCAGCCGGTGGTGACTTCGATGGATTCGGGGGGGAGTCCGGTCAGTTCGCTGATGGCGCGGGTGAGGGTTTGCGCGGCGGGGTCCATCACGCCGGGGAGCGGGTGGACCTCGATGGTGCGGTGGTCGGGAGGGGTGGGTGTGACGCCGAGCGATGCGGTCTGGAGGACGGGGTCGGCGAGGAGGCGCGTGCGGAGGGTGTCGAGGTGGTGCGGCGAGAGATCAGCGCTGATGAGGTAGAGGCGGGCGGTGGTGAGGGCTTCGGGGCGGATGTGGAGCCACGCGCTGTCGCGGAGGATGCGCTGGGCGAGCGGATCGCCGATGTTGGGGCGGGGGCGGACCTCGAAGCGGTGGATCTGTGCGGCGGTGGCGGGCATGGGTGGATGATAGTGGGGGGTGTGGATGGGTTCGGTGCGCGGGAGCGTTCCCTACACTGCCCGCATGAGCGAAGCAGCAGGGAAAGCGCGGCCGCAAGTGATGTTGTTCACGGATGGGGCGTGCTCGGGGAATCCGGGGCCGGGCGGCTGGGCGTTCATCCTGCAGCATCCGGTGAGCGGGAAGGAGTTGG
>REDD01000214.1 GCA_007693725.1 Phycisphaeraceae bacterium | reverse complement strand
TGCGGTTCGAGGTCGGGCGGCGCGAGGGTGATGGTGATGTTCTCGCCGGAGCGGGACCATGTGCCCGTGGCGGTATCTGTGGTGTTCATGGCTCGCGTGACGGCGCTGGCGGTCTTGTCGTCGTTGAGCGTGATGGACATTTCCAGCGAGTCGATGAATCCGAGGACCATCTGCGCCATCATTCTTTCTTCCGGGTCTTCGATGGCGTTGATCTCTTCTCTCAGCGCTGCTTTGACGGCGTCCTTTTCGAGGGTGTATGTGCCCGCGATGGAGGGCTCGGATTTGGAGCAGGCGGGGAGGAGCATCGCGCCGAGGAGCAGAGTCGCGATGGTGAGCACGGTTGCGAGGGTCGAGTGACGGAGCATGGAGTGGTTCTCCGGGAGTGGGGGGTGGGATTGGTGCAGCAGGGTAACGCGGGCGGCGCTGCGGGGCGTGGATCGGGCGTCGTGGGGGGCGTTCCGGGGCGTGGAATAGCGGGGCGGTGGTCTGGGTTTGTGCGTGTGGTAGATGGGAATTGCCGGGGCTAGGATTGGATCTTTCGATGAAGATCCATTGAGTGCCGCGGCACGACGGAGGAATACTGATGGCCAACGAGCATGTGCACGAGTTCACGGACGGCAACTTCCAGAGCGAGGTTCTGGATTCGGACATTCCGGTTCTGGTCGATTTCTGGGCGGAGTGGTGCCAGCCGTGCCGTCTGCTCGCGCCGACGATCGATCAGGTTGCCGACTCGTTCCAAGGGAAGGTGAAGGTCGGCAAGGTGAACATCGACAACAACCAGCAGACCTCGATCGACTACAAGGTGAGCGCGATCCCGACGGTGCTGATCTTCAAGGGCGGCGAGGTCAAGGAGAAGTTCGTCGGGATGACGAGCAAAGGCGATCTCGAGTCGGCTCTGCAGAAGATCATGGGCTGAATCGGCCCGCCACGGCCTGACAGATATTCATGAGCGGCCCGTGTCTTTGGAAGAGGCATGGGCCGTGTTTGTTTTTGCGGTTCGCCATCCGAGCGTCGTCGCGCCGGAGGAGCGCGTGCGGACCCACCAGAGCAGGGCGGCTCCGATGATGAGCATGGCGACGGAGAGCCACTGGCCGCGCGAGAGGAAGAGGATGCGTGCGGTCTGGAGGTGCGCATCGGGGAGTCGTACGAACTCTGTGGCGATGCGTCCGAGTGCGTATGTGATGAGGAAGACGCCTGTGATGATCCCGGGCTTTCGGGGCGTGCGCGCCATCCACCAGACGATGACGCCGATGAGGATCCCCTCGGCGGTGGCCTGATAGAGCTGGCTGGGGTGACGTGCGGTGAGGAGTATATCGAAGATCGCGCGGGCCTCGGGGTCGGCGCGGTGGAGCGCGGAGATGGCTCGCTCGACGGGCGCCCACGAGTCGGCGGGGTCGGTCGGGAGCGAGAAGCGATCGAGGAGCGTGTGCCAGGCGATGTACTGCTCATCATTCCAGAGCGGCTGGACTTCGCTGAATCGCTCCTTGAGTTCGGTGGGGTAGCGGACGGACCATGCGGGCGCGGGTTGTCCGGGCGGCGCGACGATGCGCCCGAGGAGTTCGGCGTTGATGAAGTTGGCGATGCGTCCGAGGAAGATGCCGAAGGGCGCGACGAGGGCGATGCAGTCGAGGACATGGAGGGTCGATGATTTGGACTGGCGGGCGATCCAGAACGCGGCGAGGGTGAGCCCGATCATCCCGCCGTGGGACGCCATGCCGCCCTCGGTGAAGTTGAGCAGTCCCCAGAAGGGGAAGTTCGGCGAGAAGTCGATGAGGAGGTCGGGGCGGTAGAAGAGTGCGTAGCCGATTCGTCCGCCCGCGACGGTGCCGATGACGATGGCGATGAGTGCATCCGCGACCTGCTCGGTGGTGAGGTGGATGAGCCGTCGCTTGGCGAGGATGTGGAGGATGATCCACGCGATGCCGAACCCGGCGAGGTAGGAGAGGCCGTACCAGCGGATGGCGATGGCGCCGTGGATGGGTATGGCGACGGGGTCGAGGTCGTGGAGGTATGCGGCGAGCGTGTGGATCACGGGTGGATGGTAGTGTGAGCGTGTAGGATCGGCGGATGGCTGGAGCGGTGCTTTTGGCGTTGATTTCGGGTGTGGTGGGGTGCGTATTCGCGTTGGTGCTGCGATTGGCGGGTCTTGGGGGGAGCGTGCGCGCGGCGGGCGTGGTGGCCGGTGTGATCGCGGGGGTGCTGCTGGGCCCGCTGGTGATGGGGCGAGCGATGCCGCATTGGCATGGTGCGCTGGTGACCGGCGGGTTCGAGGAACGGATCGCGCTCGATGAGGCGTTGGCGCATCATCGTGCGGATGTGTCGGCGCAGCGGGCGATCGGTGCGGAGGATGAGTCGATTGCGGCGGCGGAGTCGGCTTGGGAGGATGAGCGAGGGGGACTGGAGGATGCGCTGATCGCGGCGACGGAGACGCGGGACGGACAGGTGCGGCTTGTGTACGCGGTGCTCGGTGGGATGCTGCTCGGGCCGATGCTCGCGGCGAGCGTGGCAGCGCTCATGGCGCGCCGACGGGGAATGTCGACGATGGTGGCGGTGAGTGGCGGTGCTGGGGTGGTGATGCTGGCGGCGTTGTTGCCGATGGCGGTCGCGGCGTTCGGATTCAAGGAGGGCGTGGCGGGCGCCGCGGCGTTCGGGCTCGTGATGGCGACCTTAGGGTGCTGGTGGAACGCGGCGGTGCGGGTGCGGGCGATCGGTGCGGCGGGGCTGGCGGTCGGCGTGGGGGCGATGGGTGCGCTGGTCGGCGCGGCGGTTGGCGTGGAGGTGGTGCTGATTGCGATTGTGACGGCGATGGTGGTCGGCGTGGCGTGCTGGTGGGAATGCGTGGGCGGGCGGGGGAGCGGCGGACGCAGGCGGTGGGAGTGGATCCCCGGGCTGGTGGTGATGCCGATGCTGGTGGGGGTTGTGGTCGCGCGGATGGATCTGGCGGCGGTGGGGCTGGATGTGCGGTTCATGGTTGCATCGGTGTTGATGGTGCTGTTCGCGGCGGATGGTCGCTGGATGAGCATCTCGTTGGTGTGGCGATTACTCGCGGGGCGCGGATCGGGCGTGCGCGCGTGGATGGATGGGGCGCGGCTGGTGAACGCCGGTGCGGGGATGGCGCAGTCGGCGATGCTGGCGCTCGCGCTCGCCGGGGGCTTGCTGGATGCGGCGCTGGCGGCGAGCGCTGTGGTCGGTGTGTTCGCGATCGAGTTGATGCCGGATCTGCGTATCCGCGTCGCGCGGAAGGCGGCTCTGGAGTTGCAGCAGGAGTAGCGGTCAGGCGAGCGTGATCTTGTGGAGGAACTCAGCGCCGGTGTGACGGCGGATGGCGTTGCGCGTGTCGATGATGTGTCGCGCGTGTGTCGCGAGGAAGCGCCAGTCGTACCAGTCGTGATCGGTGACGATGATCACGAGATCATGTTCGCGGAGGTTCTCTTCGGACCACTCGATGCTGGTGAGCGGTGTTTCGTGACGCCGTCCGGGCCAGGTGCGGGGGATGTGCGGATCGTGGTAGCGGACGGTGGCGTTGTGCTCGCGGAGGAGTGCGATGATCTCGAGGGCGGGCGACTCGCGGAGATCGGCGATGTTTTTCTTGTAGGCGACGCCGAGGACGAGGATGGATGCGTCGGAGAGTTCGCGTCCGCCGCGCGCGAGGAGCACTTGGCGGGCGGACTCGACGATGGCGAGGGGCATCTGTCGGTTGATGCGTCCGGCGAGTTCGATGAAGGGCGTCTCGATGTCGAATTCGCGTGCGCGGGCGGCGAGGTAGAAGGGGTCGATGGGGACGCAGTGGCCGCCGAATCCGGGTCCGGGGTCGAAGCGTTGGAAGCCGAAGGGCTTTGTGGCCGCGGCGTCGAGGACCTCCCAGATGTCGATGCCCATGGCGCCGAGGATGCCCTTGAGGTCGTTGACGAGGGCGATGTTGACGGCGCGGTAGATGTTCTCGACGAGCTTGGCGCTCTCGGCGATCTCGGCGGTTCGGCAGGGGACGACATGCTGCACGACCTGCTTGTAGAAGGCGGCGGCGAGCTTGCCGGAGATGTTGTCGATCGGACCGATGAGCTTCGGGATGGTGCGTGTAGTGTGCTGCGTGTTGCCGGGATCCTCGCGCTCCGGTGAGTGGACGATGTAGTTGTGGGCGTCGGGGTGTGCCAGCACGGGCAACAGGCGCTCGCGCGTTGCGCCGGGGTAGACGGTGGATTCGAGAACGACGAGGCGCGGTCGGTCGGGATGGCGGTCGATGGCGTATCGGCGGATGTCGATCGCCGCGCGATCGACAGCGGAGAGGTCGGGCTCGTGTGAGTCGTCGTGGAGGGGGGTGGGCACGCAGATCAGGATGATGTCCGCGTGCTCGAGTTGTGCGCGGTCGTGTGTGAGGGAGACGCGGGGGTTTTTGTTGAGCCGCGCGGGGAGATCTTCGCCGAGGTGCGGGAGGTATGTCCGGCCCTGTGTGAGCGCGGCGATCTTGTCGGGGTCTCGGTCGATGCCGGTGACGCCGAAACCGGCGCTCGCGACGGCGTCGAGGAGCGGCAGGCCGACATACCCGAGGCCGAGGATCGCGACGGTGGCGTCACGGCGCTCGATGCGGGCGAGAAGATCGCCCGCGTGCGGATCGATTGCGTGGATGTTCACTCGTGGGAGAGGATAGGACGATCGGGCTCAGCCGCCATCGATGATGATGTCGTCCTCGAACTCGGGGGTCTTTGCGGTATTGACGATACCGGTCACGCCCTCCGGGACATACGCGAAGAATCTGGCCTCGTAACCGGAGGGGAGCGTTTTATCCAGGAAGATCCGATCGGGTCCGGCCGAGTGGAGCAACACATCCGCCTTCGCGGCGGCGGGCCGGAGTCTGAGGGGATCACGGATATCTGTCATGCCGGTTTCCTGCGGGAAAGCCGGGTTGCCGACGATGCCCAGAACGCTTGCGACGCGCTCGGTTGCGGTTCGCTGTGTCGAGAGGAGCGAGTTTCGGAGTTGATCCTGGGGCCGATCGAGCCCGATGCGTTGTGATTGGAAGATCCCGGCGTTGGAGGCCCAGTAGAAGCGAGCCCGCTGACTCGATGGAGCGGTGGGGTTGTTGGGGGCATTGATGGCGGCGAACTGAGAATCCGCGCCGGCGGCGTCATTGCTGACCCACATGGCGATCGTCTGCCCGAAGGTGTCGTAGATGGTCGGCATCCAGCGGTTCGCAGCGTCGCCCGCCGGGCCGGCATCCGGAGAGACGGTGAAGGCATCGGGGGGCAGGTCGATGTAGGAGCCGGAGTCGGCAGCGCCCATCGAGGCGCGGTCGATGACGACCTTGTCGGCATTCTGCGCGAATGGGCCGACGGCGATGCGTCCGGGAGGTGTGTCCCCCGACGGCGTGCCGACGGAGGTCGCGCTGATGTCTGTGCGGAGTCCGCCGGCGAGGTCGATCAGAGCGTTCTGCATGTTCGTGAAGCCGCCGCGGGAGGCGGTGGGAATGTTGGTGCTGCGTCCCATCTGCTCCTGCGAGAAGTAGCCGGGGAGACGCCGGTTTTCGGTGCGGAACTGGGCGATGCCGGTCTTGACGCTGGTCATCAGCGACTGTGTGCCCGCCTTGCGAGCGGCGGTGCGCGCACCGGAGAGGGCCGGGATGAGAATGGCCACGAGAACAACGATGATGAAGATCACGACGAGGAGTTCGACGATCGTGAAGGCGTTCTGGCGTGTGCGTGTCGGGCTCGTCATGTTCGGCGGCTCCTGCTGGAAGGTGCTGGCGGAGGGGGGCGTGGTTCCGTGCGCTTCGCGGAGCGCCTCTGGTGTGACCGCAGGGATGGTACTCCGACCAGAGGCGGATTCGCCGGGCGGGAGCGGGGGGTTCCCGCAAGTCGTGTGAAGAGCGGGGTTTCGGCGCGTTGTAGGGGATTCGTCGGGGTGGTGTGTGGGCTCAGTCCGGGCAGGGAGCATCGGCGCGGTGGAAGAGGGCGCGGATCCGACGCACCGGCGGATTGTTGTCGTCGAGGAAGTCGTCGGGCTGCCTGAGGGGTGCGAGTCCGGCCTCACGCATGGTGCTCATCAGCTCGCGCGGGGCGATCGGGAAGGGGGGGCCGGAGACGGAATCGGGCGGGACGGCCTCGTCGCGGGCCCGGGCGATGGCGACGAGGATCCCCCGGTGCGAGAGGAGCGAAGCCATGCCGCGAGCGAGCGGCGGGCGGCAGTTTGGCGGGAGGGCCTGGAGCGTGTGGATTTCCACGACGAGTTCGAAGCGGTGGTGGAGCTTGATGGGCAGGTCGCGGAGGTCGGCCTGGAGGAAGCAGTCCGCGTGCTGCGGAAAGCGGGCGCGGGCCAGATCGATGGCGGCAGGGCAGATGTCGAAGGCGGTGACCTCGTAGCCCCGCTCGGCGAGGAGGGCGGCATCGTTCCCGAGGCCGCAGCCGACGACGGCGGTGCGGGCACCCGCGCGGACGAGCGACGGGGCTTCCGCGTTGAGCCACGACACGAGCCAGGGGCAGGGTTTGGCGTGTGCCCAGGGGATTCTGGCCGGATCGCCATCGGAATCGCGGTAGATGGCCTCGAAGCGTTCCAGGAGCGCTTCGGCATCGTCGGTGATGGTGGATTGGGGATGTTCTTGCATCGGTCGCCCTCCTTCCAGCACCCCGAGAGACGACTCCTTGAGCGTACATCGGGCCGGGCGGGAACGAAAGCAAAATCTCGAGTAAGTGGGCGGGAAGGAGCGGAAAAGTGGATATCCGGGGGTTTCTGCGGAGGTTTACTCGGTGCTGAGGCGGACGAATTCGGAGTAGAGGGAGGCGTAGTGGCCCTGCTGGGCGAGGAGTTGGCTGTGGGTGCCGCGCTCGAGGATCCGTGCGTGGTCGATGACGAGGATGAGGTCGGCCCGCCGGACGGTGGAGAGTCGGTGGGCGACGATGATGGAGGTGCGGTTCTCCATGAGGCGCGCGAGGGCCCGCTGGATCTTGTGCTCGGTGAAGGTGTCCACTGCGGAGGTGGCCTCGTCGAGCATGAGCAGGCGCGGGTTGGAGATCATGGCGCGTGCGAAGCAGGCGAGCTGCCGCTGGCCGAGGGAGAGATTCGAGCCGCGTTCGCCGACATCGGTGTTCAGCCCATCGGGGAGTCTTTCGAGGACATCGAGGCAGCCGAGCGAGCGGCAGGCCTCGAAGACCTCATCATCCGTGGCGTCCGGCTTTCCGAAGCGGATGTTGTCCATCACGGTGCCCGAGAAGAGGAAGTTGTCCTGAAGCACCAGCGCGATCTGCGAGTGCAGCGAGTGGAGCGCGAGCGATTCGATGGGGTTGCCGTCGATCAGGATGCGCCCGGTGTTGTGCGCGTAGAGGCGCGCGATGAGCGAGACGATGGTGGTCTTTCCGGATCCGGTGTGCCCGACGAGCGCGACGGCCTGACCCGGGGTTGCTTCGAACGAGATGTCGTTCAGGACGGGCTTGTCGGGTGTGTAGGAGAAATGGACACGCTCGAAGACGATGTGCGCCCCCCGCGGCGCGAGTGCGAGCGGCTTGGCGTCCGGTGCATCGGTGATCCGGGGCTGGGTGTCGAGAAGGTTGAAGATGCGCTCGCCGCCGGCCATGGCCTGGAGGGTCGTGTTGTACAGCTCGGCGAGGATGATGATGGAGATGAAGAACCCGCCGGTGCAGAGGAGGAATCCGATGAGATCGGAGACGCTCATGTGCCCCTCCGCGACGCGCCAGCCGCCGAAGGCGATGATCACGACGGCGATGAGCTGCGAGGTGACATCGAAGAGCGGGATGTACATCCCGTGGATGCGCGCGGCGTTCATGTTGCGCTGCCGGTGGAGCAGGCAGAGATCGCGGAAGAGGTGGTCGTTGATGGTTTCGCGGGCGAAGGCCTGCGTGACGCGCATGCCGCTCACGCTCTCGGCGATGTTGGCGGTGAGCCGGCTGAAGGATTCCTGCACCGCGCGGTACGCCCACGCCATGCGCTTCTGGAAGTAGTTGTTGGCGACCCAGAGCAGCGGCGCGAAGGCCAGGACGGCGATGGAGAGGATCCAGTCGTAGATGACCATGACGCCGAAGAGCCCGAGCATCATGAGCGAGTGGATCAGCGTTCTCGGGATGACTTCGGCGATGGCGGCGCGCACGGCCTCGACATCGCCGGTGCCGCGGGACAGGATCCGTCCGAGCTTCGTGCGGTCGAAGAAGGACATGTCCAGTCGCTGCACATGCTCGAAGATCTCGGAGCGGAGGTCATAGACGACGCGCTCGGTCATCCGTGAGACGGAGCGGATGCGGGCGCCCATGACGATGTAGTAGGAGGCGGCGAGTGCGAGGAGGAGTCCTGCGCCGATGAGCACCCCCGCGAGCGGGGAGAGGCCGGTCGAAGCGGTCCACTGCTCGGGCTGCTCGATGGTGCGCCGGATGGTCTCGGTCATGACCACCGGCGCGAGCGTGTTGATGACGGCGATGACGACGGCGAGCGCAATGATCCCCCACTGCATCCGCGGGTAGCGCCACATGTACCCGAGCAGGCGTCGGCTGATCGACCAGTCGAACGAGCGGAACTCCGTGCCCTGCTGCTCGACCTCGGTCGGCGCTGCCACCAGCGGGCCGATCGTGGATGTCGAGTTGTGCGCGTGGGTATTCATGATCGATCGGTGCCCTCAAACGGCGTGGAGGCGGCGGGGGCGGAGTCTTCGTCCTGGTCCTGCGGATCATCCTGATCGAGGGCGAGCTGGATGAGCGCGGCCGCCCGGTAGTGGCCGGGCCGGTTCATGAGCGTTTCGTGCGTGCCGATGTCGACGATGCGCCCCTCGTCGAGCACAATGATCCGGTCCGCCCGCCGCAGGGTCGAGAGACGATGCGCCACGATGAAGGTCGTGGCATTTCCGAGCGCATCGTCCAGCGCCTTCTGGATGCGCGACTCGGTGATCGGATCGACCGCGCCGGTGGCGTCATCGAGGATGAGGATCCGCGGCTGCTTCACCAGCGCGCGGGCGATGGTGAGTCGCTGCCTCTGCCCGCCGGAGAGCGAAACGCCGCGTTCGCCGATGATGGTGTCGTAGCCGTCGGTCCGTTCCGCGATGACATCCGAAGCACACGCGGCCTCGACGGCGTTCGCCAGACGGTCGAGATCCGCTTCGGGCACGCCGAAGGCGATGTTGTTGCGGATGGTGTTCGAGAAGAGGAACGGCTCCTGAAACACCATGCCGACGCCGGCGCGGAGCGTGTGCAGCGGAAACTCCCGCGCTTCGATGTCGTCGATGAGGACCGACCCCCGATCGGGGTCGTAGAAGCGGGGGATGAGCGAGAGCAGCGTGGACTTGCCCGCGCCGGTGGGGCCGACGATGGCGATCGTCTCTCCCGGCTCGGCGCGGAAGGTGATGTCGTGGAGGACGGGCTGTTCGGGGTCGTAGCCGAAGGAGACATTGCGGAATTCGATCCCGCCCCGGAGATCGTGGGCCTGCTGCTCGCGGGCGACATCGGCGATCATTTCGGGATAGTCCAGCAGCCGGTACACGCGCTCGGCGCCCGCGAGAGACTCGGGCGCGCTCGCGGCGACCATGGCGATCGCTTCGGTCTGTGCTCCGAGTCGTTCGAGCAGGCCGCGGAAGACCCAGAGCGTTCCGAGCGCGATGCCCCCCTGCGCGGGACCAAGGATCACGAGGTAGCCGCCGAAGGCGAGGAGCACGCCCATCGAGAAGACGCTCGACGACAGGATGACGGGGACATGCGTTGCCCGGATGCGGTCGATGTGGATGCGGTGATCCCGTGCCGCGGCGATGCGCTCGCGAGCGCCGTCGGCGCGTTCGGACTCGCGAGCGAAGGTGCGGATGACGCGCACGCCCGCGATGGATTCCTGAAAGTAGTGGACATAACGGTCGATCAGCTTGCCCTGCTTGATGAAGGCGGGCTTCACGCGCTTCGCGAAACGACCCATCACATAGGCCTGGATCGGCAGCACCGTGAGGCACACGAGCGTGAGCGTGGCATGCTCGCGGAGCATGAAGAAGAGGAAGACGGCGAAGGTGATGATGGTGATCAGCAGCCGGATCATCACGCCCTGGATGAACGCGCGGACGGACTGCGCATCGGCGGTGAGGCGCTGGATGATCTCGCCGGTGTCGTGAGCGTCGAAGAAAGAGAAGTCGAGCCGCTGGAGCTTGTGGTAGAGGGTGGTGCGGAGATCGACGACGCACGCCTGCACGAAGAACTCGTCGGCGAGCCGCTGGAGGAAGCGGAGCAGACCGACAAAGAGACTGGCGACGAGGATGACGCCCGCAAGAAGGAGGAGCTGGCGCATGAACGGCATGGCCGCGTCCGGCGTCAGACCGAAGGGCCAGTGGGGCTCCGGGGCCGCGCTGTCGGCACGCCGGCGCAGCAGGTCGATCGCGATGCCCTGCCCGGAGAGGGAGATGAGGACGAAGATCTGGGCGAAGACCGTGACGATGATCGCCGGGGCCGCCGCCGCCTTGTGGCTCCACGCCAGGCGCATCAGGCGTCGCAGCAGCACGCCCAGGGGGATCGGTGGGGCTGATTCGTCGTTGAGGCGGATGGGGATTGCGCGTGGCACGGGTCGGGATGGTACGCTCGCGATCATGGGCGAAGCGCACAAGCCAAAAAGCTGGGTTCGGTGCGGGTGGACCGCCGCGGCGGTCGGGGCCGCGGTCCTGTCGACCGGCTGTTCCTTCACCCGATCGCCTCGGTTCGAGGTGGTCGGCGTTGAGGTGCGCGAGCGGACGCCCGAAGCGCAGGTGCTCGCGTTCGTCGTCGAGGGAGAGAACCCCAACCGCGACCCGCTGCCGCTGCGGACGGTTCGGTACTCCCTGTCGATGGACGGGCGGGAGGTCTTCCGGGGTGAACGATCGGCGGAGGCGACGCTGCCGCCCCGGGGTCGTCAGCGCTTCGAGGTTCCCGCCGTCGTGCAGGATGGCGAGGCGCTGGACGAGCGCTCATACCGCTTCAGCGGGACCGTGGAGTTTCTGGAGCCGGGCACGATCGCGGAGCTTTTGTTCGACTCGAATGTGCGTCGCTCTCGTGGAAGCTTCGGGGAGTCCGGGCGATTGCGGGATCAGGGAAGCGAAACCGCGTCCCCGCGATAGGTCGCGGCCCGGATGCTCCCGTCGCGCATCACTTCAACGGAGACCGCGCCGTCGCGGGCGGTGACGAGCCACGTCCTTCCGGCCCGTGCTTTGTCCCATCGCGGATCATCGATGCGTGAAGGACCGGTGGACTGGATCACAACGCCCGGGTCGATGTGCTCGACGAAGCCGAAGGCGTCCGGATTCGCCGCGGAGCCGTGGTGCGGCGCTTCGATGATGTCGGCGCGCAGTTCGGGGTGCTTCGCGAGGATGCCGCGCATGGCTTCGCGCTCGATGTCGCCCGTGAAGAGAACGATCCGCTCTCCGGCGTCTGTGGGGATCCGGAGGCGCACAACCAGCGAGGCGTCGTTGTCAATCGCGAACTCCGCATCCCGCGGCGGCCAGAGGAATTCAACCGTCAGCGAGCCGAGAGAAAGCGTGTCTCCGGCGTGCACGGTCTCGATCGCGATGCTCTGCCGTTCGAGCGTTCGGATGAAGAACGCGGTGAGCGAGTTGGTGTTCGCGCGGGCCTGATCCAGCATGGTGTCGTGCATCAGGACGCGTCGGACCCCCAGCGCCCGAGCGCTGTCGAGCAGCGCGGAGTAGTGGTCCGTGTCCGGGTGCGAGATGATGACGGACCGGGCGGACGGCGCGTTGAGGGCGCGGTGCGCGTTCGGGACGGTGTGAAGCCCCATGCCGAACCACATGCTGCCGCAGTCGTAGAGGATCGCCTCGTTCCCCGAGCGGATCAGATACGCCGAGCCGTCGCCGACGCTGAGCGCATCGATGCGCAGCAGGACATCGTCGGGGAGCGACCGGTCCAGAGCGCGCCAGCCGATCCAGGCGCTGAGAAGCGCCAGGGCCGCGATGGGCATGGGACGCCGGAGCGAGGGGCGCGCAAACCACATCCCGATCGCGACCATCGCGAGCAGGGTCAGCAACACTGGCACTTGCGGCAGGTGGATGCTCGATGCGGGGAGCGCGTCGAGCCGCTCGACCGCGGCCGCGACCCATTCCGAGAAGGTGATGAGGGGCTTCATCGCAAGTTCCGCGAGACCGGGCACGAAGATGTTGAGCGTCAGGACCGCGTAGCCAAGAACGAGCAGCAGGACGAACGCCGGCAGCAGCACGAGCGAGGCCGGAATCCCCACGAGCGGAAGCACGCCGAAGTGATGGATGATGATCGGGAGCGAGACGCACCAGGCCACGATGGCGACGGAGCACGCCTCCTGCACGGTTCGGAGGATCGACTGCACTGTGGTGCGGTGGTCGGGATCCGGCGCGACACCGAAGAGCGCATTGGTGAACGGGCGCGTGAACGCGATGAGTGCGCCCACCACCGCGAACGAGAGTTGTGCGCCCGGATTGGTCAGTTCCGTCGGCCGCCAGAGCAACACCGCGCACGCCGCCCACGCGAGCAGCGCCAGCGGATCGTGCCTGCGCGTCGACCACAGCGCCGGCTGGAGCGCCAGAAGGATGATGACCGCCCGGATGATGGGCGTCCGCGCCGGGATCAGCACAAGGGCAATCAGCGCCAGCGTGATCATGGCCATGCTTTCGAGGCGCGGCCGGTCACCCGTGCATCGGATCAGCACCGCGCCCGCCCCGGCGAGGATGCCCAGGTGCAGTCCCGAGATGGCAAGCAGATGTCCCAGACCGGTGCGGGCAAAGGGGCTGGCGAGTTCATCGAAGCGGGTGTCGCGCTCGCCCAACAGCAGGGCCGCGAGGAGCGTGGTCCCGGTTCGATGAGATGACTCGTGGGCCTGTATGAGCGCGAGGGACCGCGCGCGGATGGCGTGGATGGGCGCGGTCACGATCCGCGCCCCGGCTTCGAGCACGCCGCGCCGGGGCGGTTCGAGTGGCTCGACGAGCGCGCCGATGGGCGTCGAGATGGACCCGGCGACCATCCGGTCGCGGGCGAGAGGCCGGAAGTCGATCTCGCCCGGATTCATCGGCGCCCGGACCGGGAGCGCAAAGCCGGTCATGCGGATGTGGTCGGCGTGCTTCAGCGACGGCGTCGGCTCGCGGATGCTCAGCCAGAGTCGCCCGCGCACACGGCGCGGCCCGCTCTCGGTTTCGATCGAGTGGACAGCGACCGTGCAGCGCGTCACAAGCGGGTCGAACCGCGCGATCGGCGCGAGCGCTCCGCGCTGCGAGCCGGTGATGGTGGGGTGATCGACGACGGTGCCCGTGATGGTGATCGGGCTGCGCTCATCGGAGAGAAAGCGCTCGAGCGCATCGTGCGGAACCGTGTGCAGCCGGAGCGTGCCCCACGCCGCGCCGGTGAGGAGCAGGGCCGCGCCGAGCATGGGAAGCGCGGACTTTCGATGGATAATGGCCGAAAGCGCTGCGAGGACGATCGCGGGGAGCGCGAGCCAGATCGGATCCAGCAGATGCCCGAACCGGATCGCGATGCCGATCCCCAGCGCGAAGCAGCACGCCGCCGCCCACGCCCGCAGCGCAGCGTCCGAGATCGCAGCGCGGGGAGCAGGCGTCAGATCCGGCAGCGGCGGATCATCCGGATTCGGAGGTTGTCGTTCGGAAAGACGCAACACGCCGAGCAATCCCGGTCAGCTTCGCTTGGGATCATCGAGCCACGCCGGCTGGATGCGGTCGATCGGTTCCTCTCCCCTCAGGACACGCCCGATGTTGTTGCAGAAGTGCGCGGTCGCTCGCTCCCAGTAGTCCGGGCTCGCGGCGGCGATGTGCGGCGTCACCAGCACATTCTGCATCGTCCAGTAGGGAGAATCCGAAGGGAGCGGCTCATCCTCGAAGACATCGAGCCCCGCCCCCGCGAGTCTGCCGCGACGAAGCGCATCGATCAGCGCCTCGGATCGCACGACCCCGCCGCGGCTGACATCGATGAGGATCGCGTGCGCGGGGAGCGCGGCGAGTTCCTTCCGCCCGATCAGCCGAGTGGTCACCGGGAGGCGCGGCGGGGCGACGACCACGACATCGCAGCCGTCCAGCGCTGCCATCAGCGGACCGGCGGTGAAGTCCGCGAGGTCGAGCGCCTCGGGGTTGTCGGGATCGAAACCGATGAACCGCGTGATCGCCCCGAACGCGCCGAGTCGCACACGCAACTCACTGGCGACCGGACCGATCGCGATGATGCCGACGGTCGCGTTGTGCAGCGTGCGGATGCTGGATGCCAGATCCTGCGGCGACCACGAGTGCTCGTTCATCTTCACCATCGCGCCGTCAAGCCGTCGGATCAGGGCGAGCATCAGCGCCATCGCGTGCTCGCTGACCTGCGGCGCACGGACGGATGCAGCCGAGGCCACGGGAACACCGGCCTGCACGGCGCTGGCGACACTCTGGGTGGCATCACCCGAGCCGTGCGCGAGTTGGATGAACTTCAGATGGGCGAGGTGCGGCACCAGATCGTCCGCGGTGCTCGGCGTCCCGATCAGGTGCGTGGTCGCCGGGAGCGCATCCACCAGCTCCGTCCCGGACCGGACCTGCACGATCGTGAGCGCATCGCCCACGCCCTCGCGGATCTTCTCGATGTGGGACGAGGGGAGCGACCACCGGCTCGACTCGTGAAAAACCGCGACCGTGAGTTGTGCGCCGGTGCTCATGGGGCGTCGAGTGTACCCAGAGCAGCGCCGGGGGCGTTCCGGGGGTCCGGGGGAGATTCCGGGGGGGGTCAGGCGCGGAACAGCAGCCAGAAGGTCCAGAGCGCTCCTGCGTTGATCAGTGTGACGATGCCGAACCACCCGATGTAGTCACGCACGCTGGGGGGGAAGATGGCCAGAGGCAGCGCGAGGATGTGCGCGACCTTCAGCGCGAGGGCCTGCAGACGGGCGGGCGCAGGGGCGGCAGTCGGTGTCTCGACGGACTGCGCGGGGATCGGGGCTTCCGGGGGTTCCGGGGGGGTCGCGGATGCAGCCGCCTCGGGCTCGTCCGGGCGGGAGCGCGGCGGGGACGGAGCGACCTTGACATCGGCCTGCGGCTCCGGCTCCGGCTCAGCTTGCGGTTCTGCAAGGTCCCCGGTTTCGGGCTCCGGCTCGGGAAGCACCTCGGCCTCATCGCTTTCGTCGAGCGCCGCGGCGAGTTTCTCGGGATCGCTCGGAAGCGCCTCATCCTGCTGCTCGTCGACCGGCGCCGGCTGTGCGCCCGAGGCCAGCGCCTCATCGAGAGCCCGGAGATCGGAAGCATCAAGCTGCTCATCCGAAGTGGCACCCACCTCCGGGGCGGCGGCCTCCGGTTCCGCATCCTGCTCGACACCGTTGAGCGCATCGTTGAGATCGCGCATAAGTTGCGCTGCCGACGATTCGATGTCGTCGGAGGTTTTCTCCGTCGTCTCGATCGCGCTCGGTTGATCTCCCCCTTGCGGGTCGAGGTGCTGGAGATCCCTCTCCAGGTCCGCCATCAGAGAGTCCAGACGATCATCGAGCGAGGCATCTGTGCTCGCGTGGCCGGTCTCGGACTGGTTCGGGGGCTTGGACATGCGGGATCGACAGGGGCATCCATCGGACGGGGGCGAGACGCCCTACGGTCATGATCGACCGTGCATCATGGCGACTCAAGGCAGAGCATGGCATCGATCGAGGTCCGGCGTGGCGAGAAAGGCGTATGCACACGATCTTCGCGGAAGAATTCGGGACGGTGGGCGGCGAGCCGGGGGCTCGATTTGTCATCGAAGGCGATGAGGCCGCCCACGCCGTCCGGGTGAAGCGGGTGGGCGTGGGCGAGGTGGTGCGGGTCCTGAACGGAGCGGGTCTGGTGGGGCTGGCCCGGGTCGAGGAGGCCCGGAAGGGCAGCGTGGTGCTGATTCTGGATGAGGTCTCGCGGGCCGAGCGGGTGATGCCGGTCCTGCATGTCTGGAGCGCCACCCCAAAGGGGGGGCGGCTGGACCGGATGATCGACGCCCTGGCGCAGGTCGGAGCGGCCTCGTGGACAGCGCTGGAGACGGCTCGGGGGGTGGTGGACCCGCGCGAGACGAAGCTGGAGCGGATCGAGCGGCTGGCCGCGGAGGCGTCGAAGCAGTCCGGGCGGGCGTGGCGGCTCGAATGTCTCGGCAAGGGCACGCTGGAGCGGGCTCTGCGACGGGACGCATCGGATGTGGCGGTGGTGCTGGCGGATGGGGGCGGGGAACCCTATCGGCGGTCGGGGTGTCGGGAGATCCGGCTGCTGATCGGCCCGGAGGGGGGCTGGACGGACGGGGAGCGGGCGATGGCGATCGAGGCGGGGGCGACGGTGTCGCGGTTCGGCGCGCATGTGATGCGTGTGGAGACGGCGGCGGTGGTCGGCGCGGGGTGTGTGCTGGCGATCGAGCAGGGATGATGGAAACGCTGCCGGGTCGGCCCGGTAGGCGCAAGTGGGGATGCTGTGGCGTGTTGAAGGAGGTCCAGATGTTGCGAGCGGGTGTCGGATTTGTGTGTGCGAGCGTGCTGCTTGGTGTGAGCGTCGAGCGTGCGGAGGCGTTGGACCGCGAGCAGCGCCACCGCGCGCAGGAGATGTCAGCGCGCGCGATCGAGTACCTGCGCACTCAACAGGACGAGGAGACCGGCGGATGGAGCGTGCCGCCGGAGGGTGTTCCGGCGTTGCCCGCGGTCACCGGTTTGGTGGTGCGCGGCATGCTGATGGATCCGAAGATCGATGCGGACGATCCCGCGGTCGCGCGGGGCGTGGAGTACCTGCTCTCGTTCCGCAAGCCGGATGGCTCGATCCATGACGGCGTGCTCGCGACCTACAACACGGCGATCGTGCTGTCGGCGCTGGCGGATGTGCGCCGTCCCGACGCGGCCGCCGCGATCGTTCCCGCCCAGAACTTCCTGAAGGGGATCCAGTGGTCGGAGGACTCTCTGGATCATCCCGAGACGGGCAAGGTGGGGCGCGATCACGCTTTCTACGGCGGGATCGGCTACGGACGCCATGGCAGGCCGGATCTCTCGAACACCTCGTTCGCCGTGGAAGCGTGGCGGGCGAGCGGGCTCTCGACGGATGACGAGGCGTTCCAGCGCGCCTTGGTCTTTCTCGAGCGCGTGCAGATGCACGGCGAGTTCAACGACATGGAGTACGCAAGCGGATCGACGCAGGGCGGATTCATCTACTCGACAAGCATCAACGCCGACGAGGTGGGCGTGGGGCAGTCGTTCGCGGGCACGATCGAGGAAGTGACCTTCGGCGGTCAGCGGGTGAGCCGCCTGCGGGCGTACGGCTCGATGACCTACGCCGGGTTCAAGTCGTATCTGTACGCGAACCTTGATCGCGACGATCCGCGCGTCCGCACCGCGCACGAGTGGATCGCGAAGAACTACACGCTCGCGGAGAATCCCGGCATGGGCATGGACGGCTTTTACTACTACATGCTCATGTTCTCTCGCGCGATGGATGCCTGGGGCGAATCGACGATCACGATGCTCTCCGAGGAGGGCGAGCCGATCGAGACGAGGGAATGGGCGAGCGATCTCGTCGAGCGGCTCTCGATGTTGCAGCGCGAAGATGGGTCGTTCGCGAGCATGGACGATCGTTGGATGGAGGACAATCCGGAGCTCATCACGGCGTACTCGCTGCTGGCCCTCCAGCACGCGCTGCGATGATGCGGGCCACGGAATGATTCCCGTGATATCGTGGTGGGCGTTGTGGGGCTGGTTTCGTATGGCCAGCGAGGACCGAGAGGAGATCCTTGGATGACGACGGCGACACCGGCGAAGACAAAGGCGTACGAGGAACTCACCTCCCTGCTGCGTGATGCGGCGGTGCTGCACTCGATGCAGGCGACGCTGGCGTGGGATCAGGAAACGATGATGCCGCCGGGCGGGGCGCCGCTGCGTGCCGAACAGCTCGAAACCCTCGCCGGGATGGTCCACACGAAGAAGACAGACCCGCGGATCGGCGAGTTGATCGCGGCGTGCGAAGATGATTCCGAGGTCATGGGCGATGCTCGCCGGAGCGCGAATGTCCGCGAGATCCGGCGCGACTACGAGCTTGCCACGAAGTTGCCGGGCTCGCTCGTCGGCGAGCTGGCGCGGGCCTCATCGCTCGGGATGGAGGCGTGGAAGGATGCCCGATCCAAAAGCGACTTCGCGATCTTCCTGCCGTGGCTGCAGAAGACAGTGGATCTGAATCGGCGCAAGGCGGAGTGCTACGGCGTGCCGTCGTGGGGCGCGGAGCTGTACGACGCGCTGATGGACGAGTACGAGCCAAAGATGACCGCGGCGCGGACGCAGGAGATCTTCCGTCCGCTGCGCGAGTTCACGGTGAAGCTCGTTGAGCGCGTGAAGGCGTCGAAGGCGCCCGCCGGTGTCGATGAAGTCCACACCGCGATCCCGATCGAGAAGCAGAAGGAGTTTTCGCGCCGTGTGCTCGAGGCGTTCGGCTTTGATTTCCGTTGCGGTCGGCTGGATGAATCGGCGCACCCGTTCTGCGAGGGCGCGGGCCCGGGGGATGTCCGGCTGACGAATCGCTACAGCGAGAAGGCGTGGCTCGATCAGTTGTCATCCGCATCGCACGAGGGCGGGCACGGGCTGTACGAGCAGGGGTTGCCGAAGGCGGAGTACTTCGGCCAACCGCTGGGCGATGCGATCTCGCTGGGCATCCACGAGAGCCAGTCGCGCATGTGGGAGAACCAGATCGCGCGCTCGCGCGGCTTCTGGGAGTGGGCGATCGGAGTTGCAAAGGATGTCATGGGCGCGCCGGTCGCGGGGATGAGCGCCGATCAGGTGTTCCGCGCGGCGAATGTGGTCGAGCCGAGCTTCATCCGCGTGGAAGCCGACGAGGTGACCTACAACCTGCACATCATGCTGCGATTCGATCTGGAGCGGGCGATGATCGCGGGCGATCTCAAGCCCAAGGATCTCCCGGGCATCTGGAACGAGCGGATGAAGAAGGATCTCGGCCTGACGGTTCCGGACGATCGGCGCGGCTGTCTCCAGGATGTCCACTGGTCGATGGGCGCGATCGGGTATTTCGCGACCTACACCTTCGGGAATCTCTACTCGGCGCAGTTCTGGGAGGCGATGGCGCGGGCGATTCCCGATCGGGACGATCAGATCCGTCGCGGCGAGTTCGGCGCGATCCTCGCGTGGCTGCGCGAGCACATCCACGGCGTTGGGCGTCAGTACAGCGCGGGCGAGTTGTGCGAGCGCGTGACCGGCAAGCCGCTCGCCAGCGAGCCGCTGATGCGTCACCTCGAAGCGAAGGTGGAATCGGTCTACGGCTGAGTCGGATCGAGCCCGGTGTGTTCGAGCGCGAGCATGGCCGCGCCGAGAAGACCGGCGTTGTCCTGCAATGTTGTGGCTCGGACTTCGATGCGATCGGCGAGCGACTTCGGGAAGATGTGGCGTCGCATCGCGCTGGAGACGCGCCGGAGGTACGCCTCGCCCATGGACTCCGTGAGCCCGCCGCCCAGCAGGACAAGCGGGATCGACAGGAGCGTGACCGCGTTGGCGATGCTCATGCCCAGCAGGTCCGCGCCGCGGTGGACGATGCCGACGACGAGATCGTCGTTCTGCTCGTAAGCGCGGGCGATGTGGGAGGCGGTGATGCCCCGCTCGCTGTCGCGCGCGATGGCGCTGATGGATGAGGTCTTGCCTTGCGCGAGGGCGTGCTCGATCTGGAGCGTGAGGAACTTCCGCGAGCAGTGCTGCTCCATCTTCTCCTGGCCGGGCGGGAGATCGGGGAGGAGCGTGGTCTGTCCGATCTCGCCGGCGGTGCCCGCGCCGCCGCGGAAGAGCGCGCCGTCGAGGATGATGCCGCCCCCGATTCCGGTGCCGACCCAGACGCCCAGGACATGGCGCGCGCGATTCCCCGCGCCGAAGGTGTTCTCGCCGAGCACCGCGACATTCACATCGTTGTCGACGAGGACGGGGACGGCGTCGAGGTGTTCCGAGAGGGCCTTGCTGATGTTGATGTCGGTCCAGCCGAGGTTGGGCGCTTCGAGGACGATCCCGGTGTCCGGATCGATGGCGCCGGGGGCGCCGATGCCGACCCCCGCGATGCGGGCGAGATCGACCGAGGCGCTCTCGGCGACCTGTCGGATGGTCGCGGCGATGCGGTTGATGACGGCGTCGGGGCCTTCCTGGGCGAGGGTTTTGGCTCCGTCGCGCTGCAGGATGGTCCCGTCCGGACTGACGATGCCGACCTGCATGTGCGTGCCGCCGAGGTCGATGCCGATGACGAGGTCGCGTTGCATGATCCGAGCAGTGTACGGCGTCGGGGGTGCGGCTTTTCCCCAAACAGGGTGCCGGGTTGCGTGACGCGTCGGAGTGGTCACACTTGGCGCGATGCACTGGATGTTCTGGACCGCTCTGTTTCTTCTGCTCTGGCTGCGTTTTGCGCTGCTCGTGCGGGATTTCCAGCGGCTCTCGCTGCGGGGCGGCGATGTCGAGACCGGGGCGTGGGTCTGGATGTTTCGGGTCTACGCGCGGCTGATGCAGAGGATGCGGGTGGAGGGGAGCGAGCATGTGCCGACGCTCGACTCCCTCGCCGGGCGAGCACTGGTCGTTGTGCCGAATCACACGGCGGGTGTGGATCCGGTCCTGGTGCAGGCGGCGATCGGGGCAGCGTTCGAGACGCGCTGGATGATGGCCGAGGACATGCGGGCTCCGGGGTTGCAGTGGTTGTGGGACTACGGGCGGGTGATTTTCGTGGATCGATCGGCGCGCGACACGCGGGCGATGCGCGAGGCGCTGCGTCATCTGAAGGACGGCGGGGTGCTCGGGGTGTTCCCGGAGGGGCACATCGAGCGTCCGCCTCGCCAGATCCTGCCGTTCAAGGGTGGCATCGGGATGCTGGTGTCGCGGACGAAGGCGCTGGTGCTGCCGGCGGTGATCGAGGGCACGCCGCAGTGCGATCCGGCGTGGGCGTCGCTGTGGCGATTCGGGCGGGCACGGGTGCGTTTTCTGCCGCTGATCGACTATCAGGAGCGGGGAGTGCCGGCGGCGGAGATCAGCGAGGATCTCCGGGGCGTCTTCGTCGAGGCGACGGGCTGGCCCGTGAATGATCGGCTTCCGATCATCGGGGGCGGCCGCCGGATCCTCGTCGATGTCGATGGGCGGTACCGGGACGAGGAAGGGCGCGTGCTCGACGACGAGGAGGCCCTGGCGATCCAGGCGTCGCTCAATGGTTCTGCGGCGTCCTGAGCGGGCGGGCCGGGACCCCGGCACAGGTCGCGCCGTCCGGGATGTCGTCGGTCACCGCAGCGCCGGCTCCGATGGTTGCACCGTTTCCGATGCGGACGCCCGGCTTGGCGACCGCGCCGATGCCGAAGAGCGTGTCCGCGCCGACATGGACGCAACCGGCGAGCGCGGAGCGCGGGGCGATGTGCGCGTTGGTCCCGATGGTGCAGTCGTGCTCGATGATCGCGCCCGAGTTGATGATGGCGTGGGGGCCGACCGTGGTGTTGGCGTTGATGATGCACAGAGCCCCGATGAAGACGCCCCGCTCGATCGTCGCCTCGGGGGAGATGATGCACGAGGGATGGGAGAGCGGGGTCCAGTCGAGCGTCGATGGGGCGGCGTCGAGGATGCGTCGGCGTGCGCCGATGTCCCCCAACGCGAGGATGATCGGGCCGGGAGGACGGCTCGCCCCCGAAAGCAGGTCGTCGATGGAGCCCAGGCGCGTCGCGAGCGCGCCGATGGGCGGGGTCGGCTGGTCGTCGTAGTAGCCGAGGATGGCGCGTCCGGAGGCGATGGCGGCGTCGCGCATGACGAGGGCGTGTCCGCCGCCGCCGATGAGACAGATGGGGTCGTGTCGCCTGGTCATCCATGCTCCTAGTGATGGGCTTCCGGGGGCTTCCGGGATCTTCGGGGGATCTTCAGGGGGATCTTCCGGGGGCGGGGCGGCGTGGACACTCATACCATCGCCCGATGAGCACCACACCCGCCAACAACGATGTGCCATCGGGGGTCATCTCCGAGCGTCCGACCCGACTGGGCTGCGTGTCGTATCTGAACACGCTGCCGCTGATCGAGGGTCTGGGCAAGCTGCGCGATGTCCGCCTGACGCTGACCGCGCCCAGTCGGCTGATCGACCTGCTGGAGGAGGATGAGGCGGACCTGGCGCTGGTCTCGGTGATCGACTACCAGCGCTCCTCGACGGACTTGGTGATGATCCCCGTGGGGATGATCGGCTGCGACGGGCCGACGATGACGGTACGGCTGTTCTCGCGGGTGCCGGTGGAGCAGGTCCGGACCATCCACGCGGATGCGGACAGTCATACCTCGGTGACGCTGGCGCGGATTCTGGTCGCCCGGTTGTCGGGTGGGGGGCGCGTGCCGGATGTGGTGGAGTTCGATGTGGATGAGCACCGGGCGCGTCAGGTGGATGATGCGGAGCACGGGCGCGAGGCGGAGTGGCCCGAGGCGTTGCTCCTGATCGGGGACAAGGTGGTGACGGACTCGCCCCCGGCGATGCTGTACCCGCATCAGTTGGACCTCGGCCAGGCGTGGCAGGAGGTGACGGGTCTGCCGTTTGTGTACGCGGTGTGGATGTGCCGGGCCGAGCGGGCGGGCGACCCCGTCATCGCGACCGGGGCCTCGGTGCTGGATCGGCAGCGCCGTCACAACGCGACGCGGCTGGCGTGGATCGTGGCATCGCGGGCACCCGTGCGAGGGTGGCCGCGGGATCTCGCGGAGGAGTACCTGACGCGTCGCCTGCGCTACGAGGTGACGGCGGAGCACCGCGCCTCGGTGGAGCGCTTCTTCGATGAGGCGTACGAGTTGGGTCTGATCGAGCAGCGCCGGCCGGTGCGGTGGCTGGAACCGGCATAGGGAGACGGGAGAGATGCCCCGCCCAGCACGCCTCCGCGTTCCCGCGCTGGCACAATTCGTCGAGGGGCAGCGGTACACGCCGTTGCGAGCGATCGAGCGGCAGGTGGAGCGGATCGAGGATCTCGCGCTGGAGCTGGAGCCGGGCCGGATGTACCCGGAGGACTGGGTCGTCGCGCGGATCACGGGTTTTCGTCCGAGCATTGATGAGCCGCGGATGATCGTCGGCGAGGCGTTGCGGGCGGACCTCGGCGCGCTGGGCGCACGCCTCTCCGATCAGGCGCACATGACCGAGGATTCCGGGGGGGGGCCGGGTCTTCCGGGGGTCCGGGGGCGGGAGTTCCGGGGGTTTCTGAGTGTGGAGGCGCTGTGCGAGCGGTGGGGGGTGTCGCGCCGGACGATCGATCGCTATCACGAGCTCGGGCTGGTCCGACGCAGGGTCCGGGTCCGGGGGGGACGGATACAGGTGCGCTTTGCGGTGCGCCATGTCGAGCGATTCGAGGCGATGCACGCCGATGTGATCGGTCGCGGGGCATCGTTCCGGCGCGTGGATGAGCGATCGCGCGCGCGCATGGTGCATCTCGCGCAGGGGTACATGCGTCGCTTGGGGTGGAGCCGTCAGCAGGCGATCGGACGCATCGCGGTGCGGCTGGGGGTGGCGCGAGAGACCGTGCGGCGTGTACTGCAGCAGGCGTCCGATGCGCCCGAAGTCGTGCGCGATGGGGCGCTGGGTGAGCAGGAACGCCGGATGATGCTCCTCGCGGACGATCGGTGGGTGTCCATCGGGCGGATCGCGGCACGGGTCGGCCGATCGAGGGCGAGCGTGCATCGCATCCTGATTCAGGAGCGGGTGCGCCGGCTCGGCGGGGTCCGCCTGTGGGTCTTCGCGGAGTCGCCCGCCGCGTCCTCGGGCGATGCACAGCGGCTGCTCGAAGATGAGGTCATCGCATCGCTGGGGCCGGTCGTGGCTCGGCGGGAGGTCGGCCCGTTTCTCGAAGAGGCACGCGCCATGCCGCCCGTCGATGCCCGGGAAGAGCGGGCGCTCTTCGATGCGTCGGTGGCGCTGCGGGCGCGGTGCGCGATCGCGCTGGAGGGCTTCAAAGAGGCCGGGGCGAGCGCCTCCGGGCTGGATGCGCTCGAAACCGATCTACGGCTCGCATCGAGGGTGCAGCAGCATGTCGTCCATCGTCATCTCGGCCTGATCGACCGGATGATCGTTGATCGGCTCGGCGCCGACTGGGTGCACACGCCGCAGGATCGTGTCGTATCGGTGCATCGCGTGGCGATGCAGGCGGCGTGCGAGGCGGCGTTCCGCCATGATCCGGGGAGGGGTGGGCGCTTCGGCGCGCCGCTCGGGCTGGCGGTCAACCGGGCGCTGGCTCGTCTCGGGGCGGGCGAGTCGGAATCCGAGGCGGCCGGCCGCACCGTGGCCCGACGCCAGTCTCCCATCGGCGAGGTTCTGGGCGACTGGACACGCTGGGCGACCGGTTGGAGTCGGTGGCTGGATCCCCCCGCCTGGCTCATTCGCGCCATGGAGCGCATCGCCGAGGCGGAGATGGATCACACAGACTTGTGCATCGCGGCGTACTACGGCCTCACCCCCGGAAGCCCCGCCCCCGGAATCTCCCCCGGACCCCCGGAAACCCCCGCCCCCGGAATCTCTCCCGGAACCCCGGAACCCCACGCCCCCGGAAGTCCCGGATCCCTCGCCACCCCCCGGACGATCGCTTCGATTGCTCGGGAGACGGGCGAACGCCCCGGCGTGGTGCGCGGCAGGATCCGCCGTGGGCTGCGCGAGCGCAGGCGGGCGTGGATGCAGGGCGGGGTGTAGTCTGGTCGATGACTCGGTTCCGCGTGTTCCGGGCAGGGGCCAAGGATGGCAGCAACCAACAAGGCATCGCAGGATGGCAGCAGGAGTGAGCGGTGGCTGCGTCCCTCCGGGGGGAAGGATCTCGGGTTTGATTCGAGTGTGCGGCTGCTGCTGGCGCTGTTCCTGAACTTCCTGACGCTCCTGAAGCTCGGCTGGCACGAGCCGATTCTCGCGGAGTCCGTCCTGTATTCGCTCCAGATCTTGGCGCTCGCTGGGTACGGCGTGTCCCTGCTTCTGAGCGTTCGTGCGGCCGGGGACGACAAGCAGCGCCGGGCGGCCCTGCTCTCGGTGACGCGCCCGGAGCAGATCGCGACGCTCATCGGGCTGGTGTTCTGCTGGTCGCCGGTGGTGCTGCGGGTCGCCGTGGGCGTGATCCTGATCATTCACTTCGCGCGTCTGTTCACGCTGCTCGTGCAGACGCGGATTCCGACGGGTCTGGTGTTTCTGGGTTCGTTCGTGCTGTTGACGCTGGGTGCGACGGGCCTGCTGATGCTCCCGGCCTCGACGCCCACGGACCAGCCCATCCGCTTCGTGGATGCGCTGTTCACCATCACCAGCGCGATCAGCCAGACCGGGCTGACCATGCGCCCGACGGGCGAGGGCTTCACGCGCTTCGGGCAGGTGGTGATCCTGATCGCGATCCAGGTCGGCGCGCTGGGCGTGATTGTTTTCGGCGCGTTGCTGGTGACCCTGCTCGGGTCGTCATTCGGCCTGCGGGCGACGCAGACGCTCGCGGAAGGTACAGAGCAGGGCTGGGCCGGGCAGTTGGCGATCCAGCGGCTGGTGACCTTCATCATCATCTTCACGCACAGCATCGAGGCGGTCGGCGCGGCCTTGCTCTTCTTTTTCTGGCCCGAATCGTGGTTCGGCATGCCCAAGGACATGGTGACCACGGGCGACCGCCTGTACCACTCGGTGTTCTTCGCGATCTCCAGCTTCTGCAACGCGGGCTTTGTCACAACCAGCGATTCACTTGTATCGCTGCGCGGATCCTGGACGACGCATGTCGTGGTGGGCGGCCTGATCGCGCTGGGCACGGTCGGCTTTCCCGTGCTGGACAATGTGCGCGAGGTGATCTGGAGCCGTCTGCGCGGGCATCGAACGCGCGAGGGCGGATCGCTCGTCCGGCTGACGCTGCACAGCAAACTGATGCTGGCGGCTTTCGGCGTCGCGACGGGCGTCGGCGCGGTTGTCACGGGGATCTGCCTGTGGGTGTTTTCGGATTACACGGCTCCGAACGCGGCGCTCCAGGGCGTGATCATGTCGGTGAACCGCACCGCCGGCTTCAGCACGGTCGAGTTCGAGGAGCTGGCCCCGCTCGGGCAGCTCACCATGATCCTGCTCATGGCGATCGGCGGAGCACCGATCTCCGCTGCGGGCGGGCTGAAGTTCACGGTGCTGGTCGTGCTCGTGCTGACCGTCTGGTCCACGAGCCTTGGAAGCGCCGAGACCACCGTGTTCGGGCGGAGCATCCCGGACCAGATCGTCCGTAAGTGCGCGACGATCGCGACGCTCTGGGTCGGGATGCTGTTCATCATCACCGCGATCGTGACCATCTCCGATCCGGAGTATCCCCTCCTTGTGGTCCTGTACGACACGACCTCCGCGCTGGCGACCTGCGGGCTCTCGTCGGGCATGACCGGGCCGGACCTGTCCACCACCGGGAAGGTGACGCTGATCGTCGCGATGTTCGTGGGTCGGGTCGGGCCGTTCGCGGTGCTGGCGGCGCTGGTGAGCGTGGCGGCGGGGCGTCGCAGCAGGGTCCACTATCCGTCCGAGCAGATCGCCATCTACTGATCCGGAGCAACGATCCCGAGAGCCGCATCGGCTCGACAGAACCCGTCTTGCGGTACGCTGAGGAGCTATGGAGCGTCGTCGACTTGAACGATTCGCGATCATCGGGCTGGGGCGGTTCGGCGCCCGGCTCGCGAAGAACCTCGCCGCGGCGGGCGCGGAGGTGATCGCCATCGACCGCGACCGGATGATCGTCGAGGATCTCCGGGATCAGGTCACCCTGGCGATCGCGCTGGACGCGACGGACGAGCAGGCGCTGCGGATCCAGGGCGTGGACCGGGTGGACTGCGCGGTGGTGGGGATCGGCAACGACTTCGAGGCCAACGCGCTGACGACGGTGCTGCTCAAGTCGCTGCGGGTCGAGCGGGTGATCAGCCGTGCGGGCAACGAGATGCAGGCGCAGATCCTCTCGCGGATCGGGGCGGATGCGGTCGTGAAGCCGGAGGACGAGGCGGCGGACCGCTGGTCCCACCGTCTGCTGGCCCCCTCGGTGATCGACCATGTCGAGCTGGGGCGCGGCTACGCCCTCGTCCAGATGCCCGTCCCGACGCCGTGGCGCAACAAGACCCTGTCGGAATTGGAGCTGCGGCGCAAGCACAAGGTGACGGTGGTGGCGATCAAGCGTCGTGTGGAAGGGGCCGGGGAGCACGGCGCGGACACCTTCGAGGAGCGGGTGATCGATGTTCCGATGCCGACGAGCCGATTGGGGGAGACGGACACGCTGGTGCTGGCGGGGTTCGATCGTGATCTGAAGCTGATCCCGACCTGAGTTCGGTCGTGGTGTGTTCGGTGTGGGTGTTAGTGAATCGTTTTACCTGAGAAGTCCTCTCACGCACGCAAGCTCTGGTGCCGACGATGGTTTCGCGGAGGTATTGCGTTTTACCCTCGTCTTATTCGGGACGAGCGATATGATCCCCTCCCCCTGTCCCGTGACGGTCGAATCGCATGGTGCGAATCGGGTTCGTCACGAGGTTTCTCCCACGGTCCATCCGCGAGGCGCTGCGCGCGTCTTCGTCGGATATCACATCCGAATCGAGTTGAGTGATGCACGCCAAGGCCACCATTACCGCTCCATCGCGCCGCGTTCTCGGCAGCCCTGTCTTTGACGAACTGGGCATGGAGCGCGATCCCGACAATCTCTATCTGCAGACAATCGACGATGTGCTGCGCGCCTGCGAGTTGCTCGAAGTGCCGCAGCATGTGCAGTTGATCCTGGCTCAGCCGAAGAACGAGATCATGGTCCATTTCCCGGTGCGGATGGACGACGGCCGCTACTCGCTCTTCAAGGGATACCGCGTTCAGCACAACAACGCGCTCGGGCCGTACAAGGGCGGCATCCGCTATCACTCCGAGGTCTCGCTCGACCATGTCAAGGCGCTCGCCTGCATGATGACGATGAAGTGCTCGCTGGTGCGCGTGCCCTTCGGCGGCGGCAAGGGCGGCATCAAGTGCGATCCGCGGGCGCTCTCCCGCGATGAGGTGATGCGCGTGACGCGTCGCTTTGTCGCGTCGATCGCATCGCAGATCGGCCCCGATGTCGATATCCCCGCGCCGGATGTCGGCACCAACTCGCAGACGATGGCCTGGTTCGCCGACACCTACATGAACATCACGCAGGGCCTCGTCGGCAACGATTCGCTCGCCGTCGTCACGGGCAAGCCCGTCGAGATGGGCGGGTCGGTGGGACGCGAGAAGGCGACGGGGCAGGGCGTCATCGATGTGCTCGTCGAGATGCTGCCCGAGTTCAATCTCGAGATCTCCCGAGCCACCTGTTCGCTCATCGGCTACGGCAATGTGGGCTCGTGGGCAGGCAAGCTCTGGGCGGAGCGGGGCGGCAAGATCAAGACGGTGATGGATCACACCGGCGCGGTGTATAACGAACAGGGACTTGATGCCATCGCTCTCGATGACTGGGTGAAGAAGAACGGCGGTGTCGCGGGCTTCGAGCGTGACCACGCCGCGGAACTGATCAGTGTCGATGAGTTCTACGCAGTGCCCGTCGATGTCTTCATCCCCGCCGCGCTCGAGCAGATGGTGACCGAGGACAAGGCGCGGCTGATGAACTGCAAGGTCGTCGCCGAGGCGGCCAACGCACCGACGACGCCCGCGGGCGAGCGCGTGCTGCTCGACAAGGGCATCGAAGTGCTCCCGGCGATCCTGTGCTCGGCGGGCGGT
>REDD01000243.1 GCA_007693725.1 Phycisphaeraceae bacterium | reverse complement strand
TGAGCATGCCGAAGGCGGGGGTCCAGAAGGTCTGCTGGAGGGGCATGGTGATCTGGCCGGCGTTGGAGCTGAGGGCGTTGAAGATGCGCTCGGCCTCGTCGGCGGTCTTGACCGCATACGAGAGCGCGAAGCCGTTGAAGGGTGTGTCCTCGCCGCAGCCGTCGGAGCACATGATCGAGTGGCCGCCGAGCTTGAAGCTGGCGTGCATGATCTTGCTCTCGAAGCCGGGCGGGAGTTGGCCCTCGGGCATGGGCTCGGGGCTGTCGCTGAAGCGCATCATCATCTCGACCTCGGCGCCGATGGTCTTCTTGTAGAAGTTGATCGCCTCCTCGGTCCTGCCGTTGAAGAAGAGATAGGGCTGGATGAGCGTTGCGGTGGTGCTCGCGCTGGTCATGTGCGTGTCCTTTCGTGTGTGTCGTGGGAACGGGGCGTTTCGTGAGGGGTTCTAGATAGGGTATTCCCGAATCGGAAGACAGTACGGTTTGTGTCCGGGTGTGTCAAGCTGGTTGGCGCGCCCGGACACCTACCTTGTCAGTGCCACGATTTCGCTCACGACCATCATCAGGCCCATCACGGCGAGGAAGATGCTGAAGCCCTGCTGGAGTCGAGTCTGGTCCATGCGGGTGTTCAGGCGTCGCCCGATGAGACTGCCCGCGATGCCGACGCCGATGAATGCGGCGACCGTGCGCGGGTTGATCTCGCGCCCCGTCTCGGCGAGGAAGTGTGCGTGGCGGAGGTAGCCCGCCGCGGCGTTGATGGCGATGACGAGCAGACTCGTACCGATGGCCTTGCGGATGTCGATGCGCGCGAAGAGCACGAGCGCGGGCACGATGAGGAAGCCGCCCCCGACGCCGACGAAGCCCGTGACGATGCCGACACCAACTCCGACGAGGAGGATGATCATTGGGTTCGCGGCGCGTTGCGGCGGAGCGGGAGTGGTCGCTGTCCTGTCTGTTGTTGTGCTGCGCCGCCACATCATCCATGCCGCGAAGAGCATGATGCACGCGAGGGCCAGGAGTTGCACAACGCCGGGCACGAAGGAGGCGATCCACGCGCCGAAGACCGTTCCGATGATGCCGGGGACTGCGAAGAGGAGCGCTGTGCGCCACGCGACGGTGCGTGCGGCTGCGTATTGGAGGGCCCCGAAGGCGGCGATACAACCGACGATCAAGAGCGATTCGGCGATGGCGGTCTTTTCCTCGTGGCCGAGGAGATAGACGAGGACAGGGACGGTCAGGATGGATCCACCCGAACCGAAGAGGCCGAGCGAGACACCGATGAGCAGCGCGCCGACGGCGGTGTAGAGCATGAATCAGTTCGTGCAGGAGCCGGTGCAGGGCACGCGGTTCCACGGCATTTTCGCGAGGAGCATGGCCATGCCGCACCAGCCGGAGAGTCCTGCGAAGAGCAGCCCAGCGCCGACGAAGGCGGAGATGGCGAAGAACCATTGATTGACGAGTGCGCCCAGGACAACGCCGAGGAGAATCAGCGAGCCGGCGGTGATCTGCACCTGTCGCATGACGCTGATCTTCGGCGCGGATGCGGAGCGCTCAGTCGGGCGCGCGGATGCTTTCCACGCTTCGATGCCGCCCGCGAGGTGGTGGACCGGCTCATCGGATTGACGGAATCGGTTGGCGGCATCCGCCGATCGTCGTCCGGTCTGGCAGTGGAAGACGACGGTGCGTCCGTTCGCCTGCGTGCGGAGCGCATTCGCATCGAAGCGTGAGAGCGGCATGGAGATCGCGCCGGGGATGGACTCGGAGGCGTGCTCGAAATCCTCACGGACATCGACGAGCAGGGCCTTACCGTCCTTCAGCCACGCTTCGACCTGCTGGGGCGCGGTGTCGATGGGTTTGTCGGTGGTCGGTTGCATGATGGTTGATTGTGTGTTCATGTCAGTGTGTCTCCGCGTACTGGACGGGATTCGGCTTGATCTTTTCGATGGCCATCATGCCGCCTCTGAGATTGATGACGCAGTGGCCGGCGCGTCTGAGGAACGCGGCGGACTTCGCCGAGCGGATGCCGCTGCGGCAGTGAACGATCATGGGTGAGGGGGGCAGCTCGTCGAGGCGCGAGGCAAGGCGGGTGTGGGCGATGTTGACGGCGCCGGGGATGTGGTTTTCTGCGTGCTCGGTGGCGCGACGGACATCGAGGATGGCGTGGCTGCCGGAGTCGATCAATTTCAGCGCCTCCTCCGGGTCGATCTCCGGGAATGTGGTGTAGGCGGTCGTCATCGAGCCGAGTTCGGGGACGCCGGCGCTGTCGAACCATCCGACGATGCGGTCGCGTCCGATGCGGATGAGATCGCGCACCGCCTCTTCGAGGCGCGACGGCTCGATGATCAGCACGACTTGGTCATCCTCGCGGATGAATGAGCCGGCATCGGCGGTGAAGGATCGGTCCAGCGCGAGCCACAGCGCATGGTCGAGCGCGCCGTCGCGGAAGTCCGACCATCGGCGCGTGTCGACGATGACATGGCGATGCGGATCGAGCGCGAGGAGCTTCTGGGCGGACAGCTGCGGCGGATCCGGGAGTTCACCAAGCACCGCCGGGCCTTGCTTGTTGATGCGTTTCATGTCCGCGAAGTAGAGGGGCGGCTCGGGTTGACCGGAGAGGATGAACTGCACGAAGTTCGCTTCGCTCGTGGCGGCGTGGAGCGCCGTATTGAATCGACGCTCGTAGCCGAAGGTGCTCATCGGGACCGCGCCGAGCGCCTTGCCGCAGGCGCTGCCCGCGCCGTGCCCGGGCCAGACCTGCACGAAATCGGGGATGCGCTCGAGCGTGGAAAGTGTCTTGAAGAGCTGGCGTGCGCCGGGCTCCATCGCACCGGCTTGACCCGCCGCGGATTCGAGGAGGTCGGGGCGTCCGAGGTCGCCGACGAAGAGGAGATCGCCGGTGATCACGCCGATCGGCGCATCGGCTCCGGCGCCGTGATCGGTCACGACGAAGATCAGGTGCTCTGGGGTGTGGCCGGGTGTGTGGAGCGCACGGAACTCGATCTTGCCGATGCTGAACGAGTCGTTGTTGCGGAGGAGCGTGTGGTTGTACGAGCCGCCGCCGGATTTCTTGTCGAGCCATTGGGAGGACCAGTCGGGTCCGCCCTCGGCGGAGAGGTAGACGCGGGCGTCGGTGCGTTCGGCGAGTTCGCGCGCCCCGGAAACAAAGTCGGCGTGGATGTGCGTCTCGGCGACCGCGACGATGCGCAAGCTGTTTTCGCGTGCGAGGTTGATGTAGCGATCGACATCCCGCTCCGGGTCGAAGACGATGGCCTCGCCCGTCTTCTGACACCCGATGAGGTACGCCGCTTGGGCGAGTTTCTCGTCGTAGATCATGCGCATGAACATGGAACCGACTCCTTCCTGGCGATGGTCGTCTATGAGTGAGAGACACACACGCCCGGGATCGCTCCCGTCGGTCGCCGGATTTTCTCAGAATTTTATGTCTGCCGCGGATCGGGGCGCGGCAAACGCGCTGATCGATGCCTCACCGGGGGGTGGTTTATGCTTTGTCAGGGTGAGCGAGCGCGGCTTCGATGCGCTCGCGGAGCGCGGGCGGCAGGTCGCCGGCGGCTATCTGTCGGCACACCTGTTGCGTCAAGTCCAGTGATGCGAAGACGGAGCGGCACCGTTGGCAGATCACTTCGCTGTCGAAGGGTACGCCGCGGTCGAGTGCCGCCTGCTTGGCGTTGAGCAGGTCGAGACAGGTCTGTTCCGGGTAGGCGGGAGGCGGGACCGGATCGGGGGTGCGCGGGATGGCGCTGTCGATGGCCTTGCGGAGTTTGAGCCGGGCACGGTGGACACGGCTCCGCACCGTGCCCTCCTCGACGCCGAGAATGGATGCGATCTCGGGCACGCTCAGACCCGCGATCTCCTTCAGGATCAGTGCCATGCGGAAGTCGTCCGGGAGCGCGGCGATCTCGCGCTCGATGCGGGCGGTGGCCTCGCGCCGGATGGCCTGCTGGAGCGCATCGTCCTGTTCGTCGGCGATGATGCCGATGTACGGATCCCCGAAGGGAAGCAGTTCATCGAGCGACTCGATGCGCGCGGGGGCGCCAGCTCGCTTGCGATGCATGCGCTGGCAGGCACGAACCGCGATGGTGTACAGCCAGGTGGTGGGGGAGGAGCGGCCCTCGAATCCGTCCCAGTTGCGGTAGGCGTTCAGAAAGACTTCCTGCACAAGGTCTTCGGCGCTGGACCTGTCCGCGCACAGCTTCAGCGCGATGGCGTAGATGGTCCCGGCGTGGTCGCTGTAGAGCTGGCGGATCGCCTGTGATCTGGGTGTTACCTGTTCGGTCATCGCCGAACACGATCCTTCATCCGGACACGGAGTGTCAAAGACCCGGGATGAGGGAATCCGCAGCGCGCCCCTCGTTTGGGTGCGACTTGGCAAATTTCCGCCGGAATCCCGGCGTCCAGCTTGCCCCATCTCCGTTCGTATGGCATATGTACGGGTATGGGAGACGAGGATTTCGAGTACCGCGATGCCCTGATCAGGGGGGCGGCACACCGACGCGGGGCGGGGCTGAACCCCGGCAACCGCTTCGAGGACATCCGCCTGCATGTGCTGGGGGAGGAGTTGGATCGGCAGTGGGTGGAGCGGGAGCGGGAGGATGGGTCGCTGCACAAGGTGGAGCGGCAGGTGTTCCACGATCGGACACGGACGATCATCAATCGGGTGTCGCGGACGAGCGATGTGCCGTTCGACTGGACGGTGAATCCGTATCGGGGGTGCGAGCATGGGTGCATTTACTGCTTCGCGAGGCCGTATCACGAGTTTCTCGGGTTCAGTTGCGGCCTGGATTTCGAGACGAAGCTGGTCGCGAAGCCGGAGGCGCCGGCGCTGCTGCGCCGGGAGCTGGCAGCGCTGAAGTGGAAGCCCGAGCCGATCGTGATGTCGGCGAGCACGGATGTGTATCAGCCGATCGAGCACGAGATGCGACTCGCGCGGGGGTGTCTGGAGGTGATGGCGGAGTGTTTTCAGCCGGTGTCGACGATGACGAAGAGCGCGATGGTGCTGCGGGATGTGGATCTGTGGTCGCGTCTGGCGGAGAAGAACGCCGGGCGCGTGACGGTGACGCTGGTGACGCTGGATGCGGAGCTGGCGCGGAAGCTGGAGCCGCGTGCCTCCGCGCCGAGCGCGCGCCTGCGGACGATCGAGGAACTGACCAAGGCGGGGGTGCCGGTCACGGTGAATGTCGCGCCGATCATCCCGGGGCTGACGGAGGCGGAGTTGCCCTCGATCCTGCGTGCGGCCGCCGATGCCGGGGCGCGCCGGG
This sequence comes from Phycisphaeraceae bacterium, assembly GCA_007693725.1. GTDB lineage: Bacteria > Planctomycetota > Phycisphaerae > Phycisphaerales > UBA1924 > REDD01. Next base: position 1,807 of record REDD01000243.1, on the reverse strand, counting down.
CGGCGTGGGTGTTGCTGCGACTGCCGTACCAGACGAAGGACCTGTTTCTGGATTGGCTGGAGCGCTCGGTGCATCCGGAGCGGGCGAAGAAGGTCGAGTCGCTCATCCGCCAGAGCCGCGGCGGGAAGCTGTACGAGGCCAGCAACAGGAATGGGAAGGATCGACGCCGGGGGAGTGGGGTGATGGTGGAGCAGATCGCGCAGAACTTTGATGTGTTTACGCGGAAGTACGGGCTGAACCGGGATGTCAGGCCGCTGACGGGGAAGTGGTTTCGGCGGCCTCAGACCCCGGAAGTGGGCGGGCAGATGGGGTTGTGGTGAGGGAGGCGACACCTTGCGGGATTTTTTTATAGACGGGTTGGGGTGTGTTCGCGCGATACCGCTCGTTCGGGGGAGGCAAACAGAGCAAAGCGTGGCCGGCGTGGCGTGGAGTGCGATGCGCGCGGCGACCTAGGTATAACTCCCTAGGTAACAATCGTTAGAGAACATGCATCAGGTATTAATATCGGGTTCGATCGTGGCGGTGAGAAGATAGGGAGAACCAGCGGATTTCGTTTGCATCGCGAGCGTTGCCCTCTAGTCTTGCAAATGTTGTCGTGATTGGGTGTGCGCCGCAGTGTGTGGCACAGAGCACAGGCCTATCGGCGACAGCGAGAGGAGACGATCGCGTGAAACACATACCTATGGTCCTTTTGGCTGCCGCTGGTTTGAGCGGGCAGGCATCGGGCAGCATCCTGGGAACAGCGGTGGAATTCGCGGTGCTCGCGGGTACGACGGTGACGAACACCGGCCCATCGGTCATCGACGGAAACAAAGTCAACGGCGATCTGGGTGTCTGGCCGGGGACTGCTGTGACAGGGTTCCCGCCCGGCATCATGGCGAACGGCACGATCCACGCGGGCAATGCGGTGGCTCAGCAGGCGCAGGCCGATGTCACCACCGCCTACAACACGCTCGCGGGCATGGCGTTTGATCAGGACCTGACCGGGATGGATCTGGGCGGGATGACACTCACGCCGGGTGTGTACAACTTCTCGTCATCGGCATTTCTGACCGGAACGCTGACGCTCGATGCGCAGGGAGATCCCTTCGCACAGTTCGTGTTTCAGACGGGCAGCACGCTCATTACCGCGAGTAATTCATCCGTCGTGATGATCAACAGCGGCGATGCGTGCGAGGTCTACTGGCAGGTCGGCAGTTCGGCAACGCTCGGCACCGGCACGGACTTCCTCGGAAACATCCTCGCGTTGACGAGCATCACATTGACTACGGACGCGACGATTCTGGAGGGCAGGGCCCTGGCTCGCAACGGCGCCGTCACCCTGGACTCCAACCTCATCACGGCCTGCTGCCCGATCCCGGCACCGGGCGCTTCGGTGATGCTCGGCGCTTGCCTGGGCCTGCTCGCCCGGCGTCGCAGGTAATCGGCTTCCTGGTTTTTGTGACCACACAGGGCATCTGTGCTTGCAGGGCGAACGCTGCGGTGATCTTGGATTGGGCCTCTCTCATCCAGTTTCCGCACTGAAGAGTGCGGGGCTTTTTGATAGCCCGCCGCAGCGTTGCTTTTGATGGTGGGGCGGATCGCACACAGTGTTTCGATCGTTCACCGCGCCGGATGGGAGGCGGTACCGGCGATCCCCCCGTCCCCCGGCCCCCGCTCCCGGGAGGTGGGGGGCGGATGGGGTTGTGGTGGGGGGTTTGATAAACGAGTTTGGAGGTATCCTGCCCGTCCACCATTGGAGGGCCTGACTGGTGACCATGCGGGAACAGGATGGGCGTTTCATCGCCGACACGGCGCGGGTGGTCGG
>REDD01000184.1 GCA_007693725.1 Phycisphaeraceae bacterium | reverse complement strand
CCGATTCCCAGCACCACCAGCACTGCAACCAGAACCCGCCATGCACGCATCGCTCACTCCTCGGTTCGACCTCGCATCGGTGCTGCGACGCCGTTGATTTCCGGGGCCAATTCCGGGGGTGTCCGGGGGTCATTCCGGGGGCGTCCGGGGACATCCGGGGGGGACGATATCATGCAGGGTACTGCCCCTGTAGCTCAGCTGGATAGAGCAGCGGACTTCTAATCCGCAGGTCGGAGGTTCGAATCCTCCCGGGGGTGCTGTTGGGGACGCGGCACGCTCAATTCGCCGCGACCCCCAAAACTCCCGCCGATGTGCCCACCTGCAAAAAGAGGGGTTGCAGGGGATGCTTCCCCTGCACTGTGTGAGGAGCTTTGGAGATCGATGCCGTGGGGAAGGTGTCGGGGTGGGGGACACAATTCAGACCGCTCGATCCCGTAGGAGCGAACTTACAGGCCGTTTCGTTCGTTTCGTTCATAGCGAGCTTCCACCCCAACCGATAGAAAGCGCTGATGACTGTATCGAGCACTAATATCCATCCCGATCTCGCAGACCCCGACACGCTCCGGACCTCGGCGTGTGCGCTCGCCCAGCTAGCTTCGACTGGCCGTCCTGTGCCTTTCGGTCCCGCTCTGACGACGGTGCCGGCACCGGTCGCCGAGATGATGGCCCGGGCCCTCGCCGAACTTGCATCTGGCAACACCATCCGGCTGAGCGTCTTTGGCGGCGAGTTGTCCACGCAAGAGGTGGCTGACTTGCTCGGCGTATCCCGTCCGTTTGTTGTGAAAGAGATCGAGGAGGGACGGTTGCCAGCCCGAAAGGTTGGTCCCCGGAGAAGAGTTGCCAAGTCAGACTTTATTGCATATCGACACAAACTCGACGCTAAGCAGCAGCACTCGCTGAATGAGCTCGCTGGTATCGACCAAGAACTCGGGTTGGTCAGCACCTTCCCGGTAGGCGACACTAGCATCCCCCTTTCACAGAATAGGGAACTCGGAACGAATGACTGACGCATCAAACCAACCTAACTCGATTCCTGGGGCGGACTCCGCTGGCGGCGATGCCTCAGGCATATCGAGCTATCTTCGTCCCCGGCTAGTCGGCGAACGGTTTGCTCGTCACTCGATCCCGTTGGAGTTCTTGAAGGACCTAGCGGTGATCGAGGAGATGGTGGTCGAGGTCGCTAAATGGCGGTTCCTGCAGGCCCACCCCGATAGAAAGCGCTCGCCTCGTGGCTTCATGGATGGCGTGTCCCTTCGACTCTCGGCGGTAGAAGAGGGGAGTGCGGTTCCGGTAATCAGCTTGGTCATGGCTGGCGGCACGCTGTTCCCGCCAGAAAATCAGACATACTTCATTGAGGCCCGCGATGCAATTGTTGGGGCCATCGCCGCGGCGGGCTCCACCAACCAGGCGGCGATTCTCGAACACCTCCCCGAGCACACGCTGAGCTACTTCGATCGGATCGGCCGGAGCCTCCGTGAGGGGGAGGTGATGGAGCTGTCTCGTGATGGCGAAGCTGCTCCGGCCCGCCTTACGAAGGAGACCCGTCGCACGTTGGTGCTGGCGTCCTCCAAGGCTCGTGCATTCAGCGAAGAAACCACGGTGCGTGGCGTCGTGCCCGAAGCGGATCAGGACAACATGACATTCCAAGTGCAGCTCCCCGACGGTCGCAAGCTGCCAGTGACGATGAGCGAGCCGCACATCGACACGATTCTCAAAGCGTTCAACGGCTACCGCGATGGGCTCCGAGTGCTCCTGCAGGGTGTGGCTCGGACGACGCGGACGGGGCGTCTGGAGCGCATCGAGTCGATCGAACACATGAGTCTCCTAGACCCGCTCGACATCGCCGCTCGGCTCGACGAACTCAAGGAACTGCAGGACGGGTGGTTGGAAGGCGTGGGCAGGGCTCCGTCCGCCGATGGGCTCGACTGGCTGTCGTCGGCATTCGATGCGTACTTCCCTGACGGCCTCCCGCTGCCTTACCTGTATCCAACGGAGGACGGTGATGTCCGGGCGGAGTGGTCGCTCGGCGGTGTCGAAGCGTCCGCAGATGTCGATCTCACGAGTCGCGTGGCGTCATGGCACGAGCTCGATCTTGCTACCGACGCGGAGTACGCTCGCCAGCTCAACCTCTCCAGCGAAGAGGATTGGGCATGGCTCATTGATCGCGTTCGCTCGGGGATGTTGGCGTGAACGACGCGACCCTTTTGCTCCGTCAGGTTAACCCTTCGTGGATTCAGCAGGGGCGGGTTACCTCTCAGGCGTTCAGGCCGACCCCGAAGGACGACTTCAAGCTGTCTGTCTACGACGGCGATCTGATCACTCCAACTGAATCGTGGAAGCACTTCACAGAGAGTCTGTGCTTTCAATCTGTGGGCACACTCGCGGTCACAGTCGCGGAGTGTTCGGCTCAAGATCTATCCGTGAGGCCGGACCCGGAGCCGTTCCGGGAGCACGCGGTGGTCGACTTCACCGACCTCGGGACCAATCAGATCGAGAAGAAGAGCAAGAAACTCAACGCTCTGGCCGCCGAGCGAGGATGGCTTTACCAGCCTGAAGCCAACTGAGCATCGAGCTACACCACGCCCCGCCGCCCCAGCTTCCGTCGCAATGCATCCAGCTTCTTCACCGCCCCCGCCGACGGCGTCATCGTTCCCCGTTCCCACCGCGACACCGTCAACTTGTCCACGCCGATCTTCTCCCCCAGAGCCGCCTGCGTCATTCCCAGCGCCTCGCGCAGCGTCCGGATCATCCCCGGCGTTGGTGTCTCCGGCAGCGCTGCCGCCAGCGCCCGCACCCGATCCAGCAGCCGCACCCCATCCGGCGTGAACGCGATCTCCCACGATCGATCCTTCCGCACATGCTGCATCGGCACGAGCACCAGCACCATCCGCCCATCGTGCAGCGGCATCGTGTAGGCGTAGTGTTCGTTGTCTTGTGTCATCGACGCTAGTTTTAGCCCTTCCGGGGCCCAACAACCTTCCAAACCCCCGGCAGCAACACCATCGCCAGCGCGATCTTCACCACCGCGCCCGGCAGGTACGGCCACAGCGTCGCGCCGAGCAGCCCCGACATCTCCGTCACGCCCGCCCAGCCCAGCGGCATCGCCACCGTCGCGTACCACGCGATCCCCAGCGCGAAGATGATCAGCGTCCCGATCGTCATCGCCAGCGCGGTCCGCGCCACCGCCAGCAGCGTGCCCATCCCGCCGCGACCGCGATCCCAGCCGCGCTGCGCGAGCAGCCCGACCACGAACGCCGCGGGCACGAATCCGAGCAGATACCCGAAGGTCGCCGGCGGGAACCCGGCGTGACCCATCGCCAGCACCGGCACACCCGCCAGACCCAGCGCCACATACCCCGCCAGAGCCATCGCCCCGCGCTTCGCCCCCAGCGCTGCCCCCACGAGCAGCACACCGAAGGTCTGCCCCGTGATCGGCACGCCCGATGGCATCGGCACCGCCACCTGCGCACACGCGCTCACCAGCGCGATCCCCGCCACGATCGCCATCACATCGAACACGCGCGAGTCCGCCGCACGCGCGGGGCGCACAACATCGGCAAGCGTCGGCAACGGCATCGCGGCGGTCTGGCTCATCGGTCGCATCTCCAATTCAGCATCCCCGGCAGTGGGGGGTGTCGGCAAAACCATAGCGTCGGCTCGGGCACTCCCCGCCGACGAGCCGCAGTGTACCACCGCGCCGGGGCCTCTCGGGCCGTACCCTGTCGGAGAGCAGCAAGGAGCCCCGCATGTCCATCAAGAACCACTACCCCCTCTGGCTCGCCGGCACACCCCACGAGGGAGACGCCACGCTCGAAGTCCGCGACAAGTATCGGGGAACTCCCTTGTGTACGGTCGCGCGCGCACAGAAGCCGACGGTCCTCCGCGCCATCGAGCGCGCCCACGCCTCCTTCCCGGAAGTCTCCCGGCGCGCGGCGTACAAACGGCGTGCCGATCTGGAGCGCATCATGCGCGCCCTCGAATCCCGGCGCGACGAATTCGCCGAGGCCATCTGCCGCGAATCCGGCAAGCCGATCATGAGCGCAGTGGCCGAGGTTGTGCGCGCAGAACTGACACTCCGGATCGCGATGGAGGAGTCGACGCGGATCGACGGCGAGGTCATCCCGCTCGACATCGCCGACTTTGCCAACGCGAAGATGGGTGTGATTCGACGGTTCTCGCTGGGGGTGTGCGGTTTTATTACGCCCTTCAACTTCCCCCTGAATCTGGTGGTTCACAAGGTCGCGCCCGCCATCGCCGCGGGGTGTCCCTTCGTTCTCAAGCCGGCATCGACCACGCCCGTCACCGCGCTGCTGCTGGGAGAACTGCTCAAGGACAGCGATCTGCCCGCGGATTCGTGGTCCATCCTCCCCTGTTCGAGTGGCGATGCCGAGCCGATCGTCACCGATGACAGGATCGCCAAGCTGAGCTTCACCGGCTCGATGAGCGTCGGCTGGGATCTGAAGTCCAAGGCGGGCAGGAAGCGTGTGACGCTGGAGCTGGGCGGCAACGCAGCGTGCATCGTCGATGCCGATGCCGACCTCGACCGCGCGGCGGAGCGCATCGTCTATGGCGCGTACGCCCAGTCGGGCCAGTCGTGCATCAGCGTGCAGCGCATCCTCGCGCATCGGGAAATTCTGGATGATCTGCGCGAACGGTTGCGCAGGCGCATCGCGGAACTCGTGATGGGCGATCCGATGGAGAAGGCCACGAACATCGGGCCGTTGATCTCGGAGGAGGATGGCGAGCGCATCGCGGCGTGGGTGGGTGAGGCGGTGGATGCGGGGGCGAAGGTGGTGGCGCGGAGTCCCGGCGAGCAGCGCGGGGCGATGCATCCGGCGGTGTTGCTGGAGGGTGTGGCGCACGATGCGAAGGTGTCGTGCGATGAGGTGTTCGGGCCGGTGGCGACGCTGGAGGGGTTCGACGATTTCGATGAGGCGCTGCGGATCGCGAACGATTCGCGGTACGGGCTCCAGGCGGGCGTGTTCACGAACACGCTGGACCATGCGTGGCGGGCGTTCGAGGCGTTGCAGGTCGGCGGCGTCATCGTGAACGATGTGCCGACCTTCCGCGTGGATGCGATGCCGTACGGCGGTGTCAAGGAATCGGGGATCGGGCGGGAGGGGGTCCGCTGGGCGATCCGTGAGATGATGGAGGAACGGCTGATGGTGGTGGTGGGCTGATAACCGTTGCAGCACCCGTTAGAGGGCTCTGGGGCTGATAACGAGGGGTATGGCATTATAGGTGTTATCCCGTAGGCGATTGTGTCGATGATGGTAGGGTGCGCCATCTTCCTGAATGTTGTCAGCCCGGATGCACCCGCAGTGACTGAGGTGCCGGATGATCGAACCGCGACTGAGTACCGATGAGCCGATGCGGTTGCACCGTCTGCGGTGTCTCTCGCAACTCGACACGCCGTTGGAGGAACGCTTCGAGCGGATCACCCGTCTGGCGCAGCGACTGCTGGATGCGCCGATCGCTGCGATCTCGCTGGTCGATGCCGACCGGCAGTGGTTCAAGTCGATCCAGGGGTTCGCCGCCGAGGAGACATCGCGCCGGATTTCGTTCTGCGGGCACGCGATTTTGCACGATGATGTGCTTGTGGTGGAGGATGCGCGCCGGGATGCACGGTTTGCGGGGAATCCACTCGTGACCGGGCCGCCGAATGTCGTGTTTTATGCGGGGTGTCCGATTCGCAGTGTCGACGGCAGCACGCTGGGGAGTTTGTGCGTGATCGACCGCAAGCCGCGGAAGCTGTCGCGTGAGGATCTGCAAGCGTTGCAGGATCTGGCGAAGATCGCCGAGTTGGAGTTCTCGACGGCGATGGATCGCGGAGCGCAAGAGGAGCTGATCAAGCAGGTGGATGCGCTCGCGCGTATTGCTCATGTTGATTCGCTGACGCGCGTGTGGAATCGGGAATCGATCTTCCGCGTGCTGGAAAAGGAAATCGCGGCGGCGAAACAGGCCGGGCGGAGTGCGTGTGTCATCATGGCGGACCTGGACCGTTTCAAACCGATCAACGACACGCACGGTCATGTGGTGGGCGATGAGGTGTTGCGTCAGGCGGCAAAGCGGATGCTCGGGGCGATCCGCGAGGTCGATGCGCTGGGGCGTTACGGCGGCGAGGAGTTCATGATCGTTCCGGGAAACTGCGAGGGGCTTGAGTCGGCGCGTGAGGTTGCCGAGCGGGTGCGCGAGCGCATCGGCGGGGCGGCCTTTCACACAGAGAGCCGGGATATCGAAGTCACCGTGAGTCTCGGAGTTGCATACTGCGACGATCCGGGGACGATGACCGTGGATGCGCTGGTGAAGGGCGCGGATGATGCTCTGTACCGCGCGAAGGACAACGGCAGGAACCGGGTGGAGACGGCGATTGTGAGCGGAGAGGGAGCGGCGAAGGCGGCGTGAGGGCGGGCGGTGGGGGGCTCGTCACTGCTGCCGAATCGGTATCTCTGTTTCCATGTTGCGCGTTCCCTTGCACTTCGGGTATTGACTGCAGCCCCAGAAGGCATTGCCCGCGTTCGGGCCTTTCTTTGCGGTGCGTTGGATCATCTTCGATTTGCACATCGGGCAGACAGGCGCAGCAGATTCGGCGCGTACTTGTGGCGACTTCGTCGGGATGGGGGCGTCTGAGTCGCGGCGTCTCCGCTGAACGGCTTGGATCATCGGGGTGAGTTGGTCTCCGTCGATCAGGCGAACCTCGTTTCGCTTTGCGAACGCGACAGCATCCGGGGTGAACGAGCCGCTGGTGACGATGATGCACTCGTGCGCTTTCTCGGCGGTCTTGACGCCGAAGAACTCGCGAACGATGGCTACGCCAACGGGCTTCCTTTTCCAGTGCTTCGCTTGGACGAGCGTCTTCTCGCCATCGCGGGAGAGGATGAGGTCGATGCCGCCGTCGGCACCACGCGGCGTTAACTCGACAGTGTATCCCTCGCGTCGAAACGCCTCGGCGAGGAGTTGCTCGAACTCACGCCAAGGTAACTCGTGGATGCTGTCGATGCCTGTCTGGCGGTCGAGTCGCTGCCCATCAAGAAGCCGTTGGCCGAGGGAGAAAAGCCAGAGAACGCCGACAAGCCCGGCAATGAATGGAGCGGCTTGGGATGAGATCATGCCGATGATCGGTAGGACCTGCAGCGATGTCTGTTGACCGCTTTCAGCGGCTTTGATCTCGGTGCCGAACATCGCCGGGAGAAGCCAGGCGGTCACGCCCCAC
>REDD01000206.1 GCA_007693725.1 Phycisphaeraceae bacterium | reverse complement strand
GGGGGGCTTCCGGGGGCCACGATAGGGCGGAGGCCTTGCCTCGTCATGTCTTTGCCTCAGAATGCCCCCCTTGCCGAAGAGAGATGCAGCATGATCCGACAACTCACCATCGAGACACCGGGCAAGGGCCTGCACGAGATTACCGCGGAGGTCGCGGCGTGCTGTCGCGATGCCGGGATCGACGAGGGGCTCTGCACCGTGTTCGTGCGTCACACCTCGGCGTCCCTCACGATCCAAGAGAACGCGGACCCCTCCGCGCGCCGCGATCTTGAGGCGTGGCTCAACCGGCTGGTCCCCGAGAACGACCCGCACTTCACGCACACGAGCGAGGGGCCGGACGACATGCCCTCGCACATCAAGGCCGCGCTCACGAGTGTCTCGCTGACGATCCCCATCGTGGATGGACGGCTGGCCCTCGGGACATGGCAGGGGATCTATCTCTGGGAACACCGCGCTCGTCCGCACCGGCGGTCGATCGTCTGCCACATCGCGTGAGCCCGTTTGATCGCGCGATGCTCGATCAGGTGTTGAAATACTCCGGCTCGTTCCCCGGCTTCCACTTGATGTTGCAGCCGATGCTGGGCTTCTGGTTGTCGGAGACCGGTTCTCCGTTGAGCAGTGCATCGCATGCCCGGCGCAGGTCTCTGCCGGTGACCGCGATGTCGTTGTTCGGACGGCTGTCGTCGAACTGGCCGCGATAGGCCAGACGGCGCTCACGATCGAAGATGAAAAAGTCCGGCGTGCACGAGGCCTTGTACGCCTTGGCCACCTCCTGCGACTCGTCGAAGAGATACGGGAAGACATACCCGCGTGCCGCGGCCTCGATCGCCATCTTCGCGGGGGCATCGTCGGGGTACTTCTCCACATCGTTGCTGCTGATCGCGACGGTCGCGACGCCCTTCTTCTGATACTCGCGTGCGAACTCGGCGAGCCCGTCCGCGAGATGTTTCACGAACGGACAGTGATTGCAGATGAACATGACGACGAACACCGGCGCATCGGCGAACTCGGCCATCGAGTGGTCGGTGCCGTTCGGGTCCGGAAGGTTGAAGTGCGGGGCCGGGGTGCCCAGTTCCATCATCGTCGATTCTGTGGCGGCCATCGGAAAGACTCCTTTACGGGTTCGATCTCATTCTTGGATGGCCATCATCGCAGATGGGCGCCATCCACGCATATCCCCAATTTCGGCTCGGTTTGGCCACTTTCCGGCATCACCGACGGGCCCTGTATGCACTCCCCGTTCCACTCGCTATCCTCCTGCCAGCCAATGGATTGGCCCAACGCCCCACCACAGGGCACTGCCGTATGGAGGCGACATCATGACGACGATCCGCGAAACTCCCCCCCGCAACCCCAAGGCACGCGGCACATCGGGAGTGCAGTCCGAGTCGATCGCGATCCGAGATGCCATCCTGCGCGACTTGACCGCCACCGAGCGCCTGCTCGTGGTCCTGCGGTACGCCGAAGGGTTGACGATTCAGGAGATCGCGGAGGTGCTCGGGCGTCCCGTCCAGGAAATCGAGCGTCGCATCGATCGAGTCATCGCACTTCTCACGGGCAGAGCATCGCAAGCCGGAGCCGCCTCCCCGAACGCGTAAACTCTCGCCATGAACTGGGCGGCATTTCTCGGGCTTATCGTGTGCGTGCTGCTGGTGATCCTGCTGCGCCGAAACGGTCTGCCCATCGATCGTGCCGGGAGCGATCGAGCCCGTCGCCTCAACCTGCAGGTCTTTGCGCCCATCGCCTGCGGACTCGCGCTCATCGGCCCGTTGCTCGGGCTCGCCTGGCGAGCGCCCACGCCGGACACCATCACATTTCTCAATCTGCTCGTGTTCGTGCTGCGTGTCATGCTCGCGGGCGCGTGCATCACGCTCGGTGTGGTGTGGCTGTCGGGCGAGCGTGCCGTGCCCCTCCGCTCGATCCGTCTCTCGGCCATCGTTGGCGCGCTTGCGCTCTTTCTCCTCTCGATGGCCGATTCCATTGCGCTCAGCGATGCCAATCTGATTCTGCTGATCGGAGCCGCGTGGCTCTGGTGGCAGCACGAGTTGCCCATCCGACTCCAGACCATCCCCCCGACACAGGGGATGCTGCTCTTCGCGCCGCTGGTGATCGTCGTCGGGATCCTCGTGGGCATCCTGCTCGCGCTCGTCCCCGCCCCCGCTCCGGGCCTCGTAGCGGGTCTGGCCATGCTGCTTCTCGCGTGCGCGGGGCTCGCGCTCTTCGACCCGCGTGCCCGCAGCGCTTCCGATGACAACGATGCGCCATCGCCATCGGGGTTCGCCCTGGTCCTCTGCGGCGTGCTCCCGCCGCTCGCGGTCGCCGGGGCAGCGCAATCGCTGATCATTTCGGATGCCGTCCAACTCGCCCGCATCACCGCCGACGAGTTCGATGCACCGCTGCGTCTCGCCCTGCTGGATGCCTTTTCCCTGCGATCCCGGGTGGGTGGGTTGCATGTGCTGACGCCCTACGCATGGCTGGGGCTCGCTCTGGCGTTCTTCTCGGGGGTCGTGCCATTGTGGAAAACTTTTGAGCAGCGGATTTTCGGCGCATTGGCGTTCACCGCAGGGATTGCCCTGCTGGCGCTGGTCTTTGTCGCCGGTTGAAGCCGATCCGGGTGTGGATGCCGATAGACTCCAGATCCAGAGCGGCCGAAGGATCGGCCCGAGCAGTCCATGGAAGGATCACGCCTCTATGAGCTTCACCCTGCCCATGCCCACTCGTCGCACACTCCCCGATACCCGTCGCTCCATCACCCACAAGTTCAGCATCGGTGGGCACGAGGGCTATCTGACCATCGGCCTCCACGAGGACGGCCGCCCCGGCGAGATCTTCCTGAAGATGTCCAAGGAGGGCTCGACGATCTCCGGCATGTGCCAGGCCTTCTGCCGTGCCTATTCCCTCGCGCTCCAGCACGGGCTTTCCGTGCCCGATGCGTGTGCCCGATTCAAGGGGATGCGGTTCGAGCCGATGGGCGCGACCTCCAACCCCGACATCCCCCAGGCGCAGTCCGTGGTGGACTACATCGCCCGGTATCTCGAACTGCACTTCCCCGAGTGATCCCCCTGCGGGGCGGCCCTACACATCCCACGGCAGCAGCTTCACGCTCAGCGTCAGGCACGACGACAGCGCGAGTCCCGATTCCGGGGGGTTCGGGGTCGCCATCGGCGCGGGCTGACCGACGCCTCGTGACAGACGCCCGGCGGATGCTCTCGTGGGCAGGAGTGCTCCGGCGGCTCGCATGGCGCTTCCCAAGGCGGTCCCCGAGGGCTGCGTTCCGATGGTCAGCAGGGCCATCATCGGGCGGCAGTCGTCACCCTCCGCGTGCATGATGCTCGACCGCTCGGCTCGGAACCCCTCGTGGAACCCCCGTGCCGCCGGGGCCAGCACCTCCTCGCTCATGGCGGTGAGATCCTCCTCATGCCCGCCGGAGCGGATCAGATCCACCCCCTCATCGATGGCCCCGCGCAGGTCGTCGAGCACCCCCGCCAGCAGGTCACGCATGATGAGCAGGCCCTCGCCGCTGGCTCCCATGACGCAGGGGACGGTCAGGGAGAGCAGGCCGGTGACCCCGCGCTCCTCCAGCCGCTCGGTGACGGATGCCGCGGGGGCGCGTGCGAGGAGACTGCCCGTCGCGATGGCGAAGCGTTCGAGGGCGACCGCGATGGGCACCGAGACGCCCGGCTCTGTTCCGGCGCGCATGAAGTCGCGGCTGACGGCATCGTAAAACCGCTCCGAGTCATCGGTTCGGTGGAAGCGTTCGAGGATGCGCCGGAGGGCGGTTTCCTCGGGCATGCGCATGATTTCTTCGCGCACGCGCTCGACCTCCGTCAGCAGGGCAATCCCCCCCAATCCGGGTGAGAGCACGCCCCCTTGCCAGAGCGGGGCGGTCCATCGCCAGCACTCGAGCAGGAACGCGACCTGCTGCATCTCCCCGGTGGCGTCGGTCTCGTCGGCGGTTGGGTCGTGCTCGTGCATCGGCGCGGGGACGACCGTGGCGGTCTCGTCCGCGAGGAGGAGACCGGCCATGACGCTCGGGGCGTGGGCCGTCAGGTCGTAGGGGCTGAGGGTGACGAGCACCGGAACACCTCTCGTTGGGCGATCGGACCGCCCGAACGCATCCGCCTTATACCCGGATGGGGACGGCGGAGCCCCGATGCGGGCGGCGATGGGGGCGAATCGTGGGAGGGGGCTTGACATTTCATGCAGGCATGCGAATATATATGCATGACCGCCTCGTCCGCCACCATCCGGCGTCACCATGCCATCCGCGACCTGCTGCGGAACGCGCCCGTCGCGACGCAGGATGCGCTCGGGGCGGCGCTGGCGTCGCGTGGATTCCAGGTGACGCAGAGCACGCTGTCGCGCGATCTGCGGGCGCTGGGTGTCATCAAGACCGCCAATGGCTACGCGCTGCCCGATGCGGTGGGGGGGCTGTCGCACGGCGGCAATGGGAGAGAGCGGCTGGGGAGCGTGCTGGGCGATCATCTCATCGATGCGATTCCCGCCGGGACGCTGGTTGTTCTCCGGACCGCGCCGGGTCATGCTCAGCCGGTCGGGTTGGCGTTGGATGCGACGGACCTGGAGGGCGTGGTCGGGAATGTCGCCGGTGATGACACGATCTTCGTCGCCACCCCGAGCGGCACCGAGGCGCGCCGGCTCGCCTCGGTCTTCCGTGAAATGGCGGGCATGCCGGGCATGATGGGAGCGGCGTGATGAGGACCGACGGCCTTCCCGATTCCGGCAGCGAACGGAGCGTCGCGATCATCGGCGCGAGCGGATACACCGGCGCGGAGCTCGCGTGGTGGCTCGCGCATCATCCCGTCGCTCGGCTGGTCAGTGTCTTTGGTGGAGAACGCTCGGCGGCGGACGGGTCGGTCTCGATGGCGTCGCTGTTTCCGCGTTTGCGTGGGATCTGCGATCTTCCCGTGCTGCCGCTGGATCTCGGGATGTTGGCGGACCTGCATGTGGATGCGGTGTTTCTCGCGACGCCGCACGAGGTGAGCTGCCAACTGGCTCCGGAGCTGCTGGAGCGGGGATTGATCGTGATCGATCTGTCCGCCGCGTTTCGGCTCAGCGATGCGGGGGTTTTCGAGAAGCATTATTCGTTCGCACACTCCAGCCCGGAGCTGTTGTCCGATGCGGTGTACGGCCTGCCGGAACTGCACCGCGATGACATCGCGGGGGCGGACCTCATCGCGTGCCCCGGCTGCTACCCGACGGCATCTATCCTCGCGCTGCATCCCATCGTGCGGTCCGGGCTCATGGGCGAGGGAACGCTCGGGGTCATCGATGCGGTGAGCGGTGTGAGCGGGGCGGGGCGTCGTCCGCACCAGCGGACACAGTTTTGCGAGGTGTCGTACCAGCCGTACGGGATCGGGAACCACCGGCACGCGCCGGAGATCGAGGAGCACGCGGGTTGTCCGGTGGTGTTCACGCCGCACCTCGCCGAGTGGGACCGCGGCATTCTCGCAACCATTCACATCACGCTCGGCGAGGATGCCGATGCCGACGACATCACGCGTCTGTACGAGGATGCGTACGCCACCGAGCCGTTTGTTCGTCTGCTGCCGCAGGGCGAGTGGCCGTCGGTGGCGGGGGTGCGCGGCTCGAACTTCTGCGACCTCGCGTGGCACATCGACGAGCGGCGGCGTCATCTGACGCTCTTCAGCGCGATCGACAATCTCGTGAAGGGGGCGAGCGGTCAGGCGGTGCAGTGCATGAATGCGCGCTTCGGGATCCCCGAATCGGCCGGACTGATCCCCGGCGAGTTGCTGGGAGGGCGGCTGTGATGCACCCGACGGACAACCACGGACCGATCGTGATCAAGCTGGGCGGCGCTGCGGTGGAAGCTCCGGAGGGTCAGCACGCACTCTGGGAGGCCATCGTCGCTCTGCATCATGCCGAGCCGGGCGGTGTTGTTCTGGTGCACGGCGGCGGGGGACAGGTCGATCGCCTGCTCGCAGCGCTCGGGCTGCCGGTTGCGAGGGTCGATGGTCTGCGCGTGACGCCGGAGGACCAGATCGGGCATGTCACGGGCGTGCTTGCGGGCACGGTGAACACCGCGATCGTCGGTGCGCTGAGGCGGGTCGGCGGGAACGCGGTCGGCCTGACCATCGGCTCGGGCGGGACGACTGTCTGCCGCGTGCGTGAGGAGTCGGGCGTCCGTCTCGGTCGGGTCGGGGCCGCCGATGCGGGCGATCCGCTGCTGCTGCGGACGCTGCTCGGCGAGAACTTTTTGCCGGTGCTGTCGTCGATCGGGCTGGATTCCTCGGGGCTGCCTCTGAATGTCAACGCGGATGAGGCGGCGGCGAGCATCGCCGAGACGGTCCGGGCGCGGGCGATCGTGCTGCTCACCGATGTCGTCGGTGTGTTGGGCGCGGATGGCG
This sequence comes from Phycisphaeraceae bacterium, assembly GCA_007693725.1. GTDB lineage: Bacteria > Planctomycetota > Phycisphaerae > Phycisphaerales > UBA1924 > REDD01. The sequence goes on along the minus strand of REDD01000206.1, from coordinate 22,806 downwards.
AGGTGATCCCGGAGATCACGCGCGATCGGCTCGAAGCGCTGATCGCTTCCGGTGTGGTGCATTCGGGCATGCTGGTGAAGGTGCGGGCAGCGCTCGCGAGCGCTGAGCGATCGGGATGCCCGGTCGTCATCGCATCGTGGAAGCATCCGTCGCAGCTTGTCGGCCTGTCGAAGGGGGAGCGCCTCGGCACGCGGGTCGTTCCCGGCTCCGGGGTCGCAGCGCGGGCGTCCGGCGTCGGCGCCCAGCGCGGTTTGTCCTGAGTGTTTCGTGCGGGGCTGCTCCCGCTGTTGTCCTTTGTTCTTGGAATCGAGTTTCTCCATGCCAACCACGAGTCCAGCGCGTTCCTCACACTCATCCGCCGTCAAGTCGCTGCTGGGGCGCGATCTGATCACGGTCGCGGACCTGAGCGTCGACGAGATTCTGTCCATCTTTGATCTCGCAGCGCGTACGAAGGCGGATCTCCGGGCGTGGCGGCGTGCGCTCGATGGGCGTGCTGTGGTGATGCTCTTCGAGAAGGATTCGCTGCGGACGAAGGTCGCGTTCGAGGTGGGTGTTTCGCGGATGGGCGGTCACGCGATCTATCACAACCACATGGATTGCCGGATCGGCGAACGGGAGAGCGTGTCGGATTACGCGAGGAACCTCGAACGCTTCGCGGACTGCATCATCGCCCGGACCTTCGGCCACGATGTCATCTGCGAACTCGCGCAGACCTCGCGCGTTCCGGTGATCAACGCTCTGACGGAGAAGTACCACCCGTGCCAGGCGCTCACGGATCTGTTCACGCTGCGCGAACAGCTCGGCACGCTCGATGGGGCAAGCATCGCGTTCGTCGGCGACGGCAACAATGTCTGCCACTCTCTGATGCTCTGCTCGGTCATGCTGGGGGTGGACATCACCGTGATCGCCCCCAAGGGGTATGCGCCGGATGAGGATGTCGTCGAGAAGGCGCGGGGCTTTGCCGCGGCGAGCGGCGCCAAGATCACGCTGACGAGCGACCTCGGCGCGGTCGAGGGGGTGAGCGCGGTGTACACGGATGCGTGGGTGTCGATGGGCTTCGAGGCCGAGGCGGCCAAGCGGCATGTCGCGTTCGCTTCCTATCAGGTGACGCCCGAACTCATGCAACGCGCGGGGAAGCAGGCGCTCTTCATGCACTGCCTGCCGGCCCATCGCGGCTTCGAGGTCGCGCCCGAGGTCATCGACTCCGAGTATTCCATCGTCTTTGAGCAGGCGGAGAACCGCATGCATGTCCAGAACAGTATCCTGCTCCATCTGCTGGGCAATGGCTCCTGACAGCAGCGAAACTCCGCACACCGAATCCGAACATCACACACGCGTTCATACAGCGAGAGAGACAACACCAATGGCGAACAAAGTTGTACTGGCATACTCCGGCGGGCTCGACACCTCCGCCATTGTTCCGTGGCTGATCGACAACTACGGCTGCGAGGTGATCGCCTTCGCCGCGGATGTCGGGCAGGGCGATGAGGAGCTTGAGGGGCTCGAAGAGAAGGCGAAGAAGTCGGGCGCTTCACAGTTCTACATCGCGGACCTGAAGCGTTCGTTTGTCGAGGAGTTCGTCTTCCCGACGATGATCGCCAACGCGGTGTACGAGGGACGATACCTGCTCGGCACATCGTTCGCTCGCCCGGTGATCGCCCGGGCGCAGGTCGAGGTCGCCCGCAAGGTCGGGGCCGATGCGGTGGCGCACGGCTGCACCGGAAAGGGGAACGATCAGGTGCGTTTCGAGAGCACGGTGGCCGCGCTCGCGCCGGATCTCAAGGTGATCGCGCCATGGCGGGAGTGGGATCTGCGCTCGCGCGAGCAGATCATCGACTATGTCGAGGCCCGCGGTATCTCGGTGACGGCCAGCCGGACGAAGATCTACAGCCGCGATCGGAATCTCTGGCATATCTCCCACGAGGGCGGCGCGCTCGAGGATCTGTGGAACGCGCCTCCGGATGACATCTGGATGCTCACCAATTCCATCGATCAGGCCCCGGACACGCCCGCGGATGTCACGATCGAGTTCGAGTCGGGGGTGCCCGTGGCGCTCAACGGCAAGCGCCTGCGGGGCGATGAGATCGTCGCCGCGCTCAACCCGATCGCCGGGGAGCACGGCGTCGGGAGGATCGACCTTGTCGAGAACCGGCTCGTCGGCATGAAGTCGCGCGGCTGCTACGAGACGCCCGCGGGGACCGTTCTGTATGAAGCGCTCCGGGGTCTTGAGGAGATCGTCCTCGACCGGGAGACGCGCCACGAGCGCGATCGTCTCGGACTCCGCTTCGCCGAACTCGTCTACAACGGCCAGTGGTTCGCGCCGCTGCGTGAAGCGCTGTGGTCCTTCTTCGAGACGGTTGCGCGCGATGTCACGGGCGAGGTTGTGGTCCGGCTGCACAAGGGGCACGCGACGACCGTCCAGCGCCGATCGCCGAACACGCTGTACGACGAGCGTTTCGCGACCTTCGGCGAGGAGGATGTGTACGACCAGAAGCACGCCGAGGGATTCATCCGGCTGTTTTCGCTGCCGCAGCGGATCGCGGCGATCCGCAAGCAGACAGGAGCCCACGCGTGACACTCTGGGGCGGCGCATTCGAGGGCGGCGGCGATGCACGCGCGCCGCTGTTTCGGCGATTCAACGATTCGCTGCGCTTTGACCGCGCGCTGCTCGCGCAGGACATCACCGGTTCCATCGCGTGGGCCACGGCTCTGCATCGGGCGGGTGTTCTCGATCACGATGAGTGCGGCCGCCTGACCGCATCGCTCGAAGACCTCGGTTGCTCGGTTGCCGCCGATCCGCACTTTGCGCCCGACGCCGAGGATGAGGATGTCCACTCGCTCGTGGAGCGGCTGCTTGTCGAACGCCTCGGGCCCCTCGGCAAGAAGCTCCACACCGGACGCAGCCGCAACGATCAGGTCTCGACCGATCTGCGGTTGTGGTGCCGCGAGCAGATCGATACGCGCATCGGCGAGATCCGTGCTCTGCAGGCGTCGATCATCGGCGGCGCGGAGCGTCACCGGCACGCCATCCTGCCCGGCTACACACATCTCCAGCGTGCGCAGCCCGTCCTCTTTGCCCACTGGTGCCTGGCGTATGTCGAGATGCTCGATCGCGATGCCGCGCGCCTGGCGGATGCGAGGGCACGCCTCAATCTCTGTCCTCTCGGCGCGGCAGCGCTCGCCGGGACCGCGTATCCCATTGATCGCGAGCAACTCGCCCGCGATCTCGGCTTCGACGGCATCACGCCCAACAGTCTCGACGCCGTGTCCGATCGCGACTTCGTGCTCGAAACGCTCAGCACGCTCGCGACCGTCGGCGTGCATCTCTCGCGTTGTGCGGAGGACCTGATCATCTATGCGACGGGCGAGTTCGCGTTCGTCACCATGGATGAATCCGTCACGACCGGATCCTCCATCATGCCGCAGAAACGCAATCCCGATGCGCTCGAACTGATCCGCGGCAAGGCGGGCCGGGTCGTCGGCGCGTGGGTGTCGCTGGCGACGACGCTCAAGGGGTTGCCGCTTGCGTACAACAAGGACATGCAGGAGGACAAGGAGCCGCTGTTCGACGCCATGGACACCATTTCCATGTGTCTCGGCATCATGTCGATCGTGTTTTCGGGTCTGACTGTTCATGAGGAGCGGACGCGTCAGGCGGCGATGCTCGGCTACGCGAACGCCACCGATCTCGCCGATTATCTCGTCGGCAAGGGTGTTCCGTTCCGCGATGCTCACGAATACTCCGGGCGAGCGGTGCGGCTGGCGCAGTCCCGTGGTGTGGCGATCGAGGAGTTGTCGATTTCCGAGTTGCAGGCCATCGCGCCGGAGATCGAGCCGGACATCTACGACCGTATATCTCTCGATGCCGTGTTGGCGCGCCGTGATGTTCCGGGCGGCACCGCTCCGGGGCGGGTTCACGAGGCGCTGGTCGGCGCGAAGCATCGCATCGAGGCGGCCATGCAGGGGGGAGCAAGCACGCCGTGAGAAGCGACCTGCTCGTCCGTTCCGCCACGCCGCGGGATGCGCCCGCCATCCATCGCATCATCGACGCGTGCGCTGCGGACGGCACCGTCCTGCCGCGCGATCAGGAGGACATCACGCTGGCCATCCCCTCGTTCGTGGTCGGTGTCGTTCGGGGTGAGGTTGTCGGCTGCGCCGCTCTGGTGACCTGCGGCCCATCCCTGGCCGAGATCCGCTCGGTCGCCGTCTCCCCGGCGGGTCGCGGCACGGGCGTTGGTGCGGCGATCATCAGCCACCTCATCAGCGAGGCGCACTTCCTCCGCTTCGACCGGCTCTTTCTGCTCACTCGGATCCCCGAGTTCTTCCGCCGGCTGGGGTTCCGCGTCGTGGACCCCGACGCCCTGCCCGATTCGTTTCTCTCCGACCTCGTCCGCTGCCAGAAGCGGAGTCTGTTCAATAAATTTGTGATGACCCGGAGTCTGGTCAACGGCCCGATCGATGCACTCGGTCCCGGTTTCGCGGGTGCGGCGGGTGATGCGGGTGTTCCCGCCTACCCCTCGCGTCCGGACCCCGCCAGCGTCGAAACCGTGCCCGCTGGGGTGCTCGTCGGGGCTGCGCAGTAAACTCATCGGCATGAGCCGATTCGATGCCAGTTCATCCGTGCGGGGGGGAACTCCGGGGGGAGTTCCGGGGAAGCTTCAGGGTGCTGTTGGAGTGACGGGAGGGGTTCCCGGGGGGGCCGGGGCGTCGCGCGACGCGATGCTCGTCGAGGTTGCATGGGAGGTCTGCAACAAGATCGGGGGCATCTATCAGGTGCTCCGATCGAAGGCCCCGGCGATGGTGGACCGCTGGCGCGACCGGTATTGCCTCATCGGGCCCTATGTTCCGTCGCACGCGGCACTGGAGTTCGAGCCCAAGCGTCCCGCCGGGCGGATGGCTCGCGTCCTGACCCGACTCGCGGAGGAGGGGGTCCGGGCTCATTTCGGTCGGTGGCTGGTCTCGGGCAACCCGCGCGTGCTGTTGCTGGAGCACGACATCTCCATCCCCGCCCTCGATGAGTTGAAGTACAAGATCTGGAAGGACTTCGGCGTCGACATTCCCACGGGCGACCCGACGGTCGACGGCGTCATCTCATTCAGCGAGGCGGTGCGCAAGACGATCGCCATCTGGCAGAGCGCACTCGAAAAACCGAGCCGCCGCTCCGAGCCGAGTCGGCTGATCGTTCACGCGCACGAATGGATGGGGGGGCTGGCGATCCCGATGCTCCGGCGCGATCGCGTTCCCGTTACGACTGTGTTCACGACCCATGCCACGATCCTCGGGCGGTACATGGCTCCCAACGAGGACAATCTCTACGAGATTTTACCGAAGTGCGACCCGACGGCGCAGGCAAAGCACTACGCCATCGCGACGCAGCACGCGATCGAGCGCAACTGCGCCCGGAGTGCGGATGTCTTCACCACCGTCTCACCCATCACCGCCGAGGAATGCACGCATCTGCTCGGTCGCACGCCGGATGTCATCCTTCCCAACGGTCTGAACATGGACCGGTACGATGTCGGCCACGAGGTGCAGACGCTGCACGCCGAGCACAAGCAGCAGATCCACCGCTTCGTCATGGGGCACTTCTTCCCCAGCTACTCCTTCGACCTCGACCGCACTCTCTTCATGTTCACCAGCGGGCGCTTCGAGCCGGGCAACAAGGGCTTCGATCTCTGCCTCGACGCCATGGCGAGGTTGAACACGCACCTGAAGTCCTTCGACCTCGGCGTGACCGTCGTCTTCTTCATCATCACCCAGCGCCCCACGCGGTCCATTCATCCGCGTGCGCTCCAGAGCCGCGGCGTGCTCAGCGAGCTGGAGCAGGTCTGCGCACGCATCCTCCGCGAGGTCAATCAGAATCTCGTGCCTCGCGCGGCGGCCGGTGAATCCGTCAAGCTCGACGACATGGTCAGCCAGTACTGGGCGCTTCGTTACCGTCGCATCCAGCACGCCTTCCGCACGACCGAACTCCCGATGGTCACGACCCATGCGTTCGAGACCGATCACGATGAGCCCATCCTCAGCCAGATCCGCGCCATCCGCCTGTTCAACGACCGCAACGACCCGGTCAAGATCGTCTACCACCCCGAGTTCATCAGCCCGGTGAATCCGCTGTGGGGCATGGACTACGAGCAGTTTGTTCGCGGCTGCCATCTGGGCGTCTTCCCGAGCGCCTACGAGCCGTGGGGCTACACCCCGCTGGAGTGCATCGCCTCCGGGGTCCCCGCGATCACCTCGGACCTCGCCGGATTCGGTCGCTATGTGCAGGGGAACATGCCCGATCACGATTCGTGGGGTGTCAATGTTCTCAAGCGGCGCGGCCGCTCATTCAACGACGCCTCCGCTGACTTGGCACGATGGCTGCTCGCGTTCTGCCGCCTCGATCGGCGTGGGCGCATCAACATGCGCAACCGAGTCGTCGAGCGCGCGATGGAGTTCGACTGGCACCGCTTCGGCCAGCACTACCACCATGCCCACGATCTCGCCGCGAGCGTCCCGCTCAAGAAAGACTGATCATCGCTCGATCGGGACACCGACGAGATTGCCGTACTCGGTCCACGATCCGTCGTAGTTCTTCACTTGTTCCACGCCGAGGAGATACTTCAGCACGAACCACGAGTGGCTCGAACGCTCCCCGATCCGGCAGTACGCGATCACCGGCTTGTCCGGCTGCACGCCTGCCTTCTTGAAGTAGATCTCTCGCAATTCGTCGGCGGACTTGAAGGTGCCGTCCTGATTGACCGCCGTCGCCCACGGCACGCTCGCGGCACTGGGAATGTGCCCGCCTCGCTGCGCGGTCTCATTCATCCCGGGCGGCGCGATCACCTTCCCGCTGAATTCGTCCGGGCTGCGCACATCGATCAGCTTCACCCCGGACCGGATCCCCTCCAGCACCTCCCCGACCTGGGCGCGCAGATCCGTATTCACCTGATCGACCTTGTACTCAACGGGCGTCACCTTCGTCGCTTCGACCGTGAGCGGGCGTTGCTCCTCGGCGAGCCACTTCGCTCGTCCGCCGTTCATGAGCCGCACATCCTCGTGCGTATAGATCTTGAAGAGCCAGAACGCGTATGCCGCAAACCAGTTGTTGTTGTCGCCGTACAGCACGACCGTGTCGTCGCGCTTGATGCCGGCGCTGCCGATCAGCTTCTCGAAGTTGTCCTTGGTGATGATGTCACGCCGGAGCTGATCCTGAAGCTGTGTCTGCCAGTTGAACCCCACCGCGCCGGGGATGTGCCCCGCATCGAACGCCTTTGTATCGACATCCACCTCGACCAGACGGATCTTGGGGTCGTTCAGATGCTCCTGCACCCAGTCCGTCGTCACCAACACCTTCGGATTCGCGTAGTCGGCCATCGGTCGTTCTCCTCGGTTGTCGTGTCCGTCACTCCGAGCCGGCGGGTCAGGCGGTCGTGCCCTCCGCCAACTCCGGCATGTGCTTGATCATGTTCGAGACATACTTGAAGATATTATCGCAGAAGATCATCACCCCGAAGGGCACCGCCCCGGGATCGCGCTCCGCGTACCTTCTGGCCCCTTCGTAGATCAGCCCGCTGCTCGGCCCTGCCAGCAATCCTTCGCGCCGGGACAGGTCCAGTGCGCGCGTGTAGGCCAGTTCGTGCTCGATCTCCATGACTTCATCGAGCAGTGATTCGTCGAACAGCGCGCTCACATGCAACTCGCTCTTGTTCCGCAACCCCGGCACATCGTGCCCCTCGCTCGGCTGCACCGCGACGACCTTTACATCCGGATTCCGCTCGCGGAAAAACCGGGCGCACCCCGTCGCCGTGCCGCAGGTTCCGAGTGATACGAACAGGTGGCTGATCTTTCCATCGCTCTGACGCCATAGTTCCGGGCCGGTCGTCTCCATGTGTGCCCGGGCATTCGCCTCGTTCTCATACTGATTCGGCATGGCGTACTTATCCGGCTGCGCCCGCGCGTGCGTCTTCGCCAGGCCGATCGAGCCATCCCCCATACCGGGTGATGGGCACAGGTTGTCGTTGATCACATCCAGATCCGCCCCGGCGATCTTCAGAAGCACCTTCTTCTCCAGCGGCACCTTGTTGGGCACCACCATCCGGCTCCGGTATCCCCGTGCCGAGGCCATCGCGGCGAGCGACAGCCCCGTGTTCCCGCTCGTCGGCTCGACGATCCCGCGCTCCTGCGTCAGCCGCCCGTCGCGCTCGAGTTCACGGATCATCGCCCACGCGGCCCGATCCTTGACCGATCCGAACGGGTTCATCCACTCCAGCTTGGCGTACAGCGTGGCACCCGGCACCGACATCGCATTGATCCGCACCAACGGCGACGGGTTCTCCGGCCCCGGCAGCATCTCGAAGACATCGTTGTACACCCTGCGCGTGTGATCCATTCGGCCTCACTCTTCACTTGTCGCTTCTTCCCTGAAGGGTACGCACCCGCTCCGGGCGCTCGTCAACCCGAACCCGAATTGACCCCACGCCAAATTCTGCTCAGACGCCCGGCCCGGCGAACCCCACGCTCTCATCCAGCCATGTGTCCGATCGAAGCACCGCCGCCCGTCGGCGTCGGTCGCGACGGCTCTCCTCCGCCTGCGCTCCGGCGAAGGCCAGCCACCCCATCCCGACCGCGTGCAACGCGCCCCACGACCACTTCCACGCCCCGGTCAGCAAGGGATCCTGTCCACTCAGGATGAAGCGGCACGATCCGGGATCACCCTGACGCCCCGCCCTTCCGAAGAGCTGCCGATCGATCCGTGCGGTCGGGTTGCGCTCCGTGGCGATCACCTCCAGCCCACCCGTCTCCCGCACCCGATCATCCAGCACGATGTCGGTGCCTCTGCCCGCCATGTTCGTCGCGATCGTCACGCTCCCGCTCTTCCCCGCACGCGCGATGATCTCGGCCTCCTGCTCATGGCGGATCGCGTTCAGCAACGCATGCTCAATGCCGCGCTCGCGCAATCGTTCCGAGAGCCGCTCGCTCTCGCGGACGAACCGTGTGCCCACCAGCACCGCCCGCCCCGCCGCCGTGGATTCTCGAATCTCACGGACCACCGCCTCGTACTTCGCATCAAGATCGCGCAGGTACATCGAACGCTCCTGCACGCGTCGCACCGGGCGATTCGTCGGGATCCGTGCCACGGGCATCCGGTACATCCGCCAGAACTCACGCGAGCTTTCCCGTGCGGTCCCGGTCATGCCCGACAGCGAGCCGTACAGCCCGAAGAACCGTTGGAACGAGATCCTGGCCAGCGTCTCCTTCTCCCCGGTCAGCGCGACGCCTTCCTTCGCTTCGATCGCCTGCTGCATCCCGTGCCGCCAGGTTCGATCGGGAAGCAGCCGCCCCGTCCGGTCATCGATGATCACAACCTTTCCGTCCTCATCCACCGCATAGTGCCGATCGCGCTCGTACAGCCACCGTGCCGTGAGCGCCTGCACGACCATCTCCTCGCGCCGTCGCCTCCCGCTCAACACAGCGCACCCCGCGCCGTCCCACGCCGCCACCGCCCGCCGCCCCGCGTTCGTCAGCCGGACCTCCCGCTCCTGCTCATCCACGACATACGCCCGTCCGCGCTCCAGAGAGTCGATGAACGCGGTGCAGGCCAGCACGCCCTCTTCGTGCTCCTGATTCCCCGCCTGTGCCGAGATAATCAGCGGCGTGACCGCCTCATCGATCAGCACCGCATCGGCTTCATCAACGATCGCGCAGTGCAGCCCCGGCACGATCGGCTCGTGATGCCGATGCGTTCCCATCTTCCGCGCGATCGCCTGCGCGAGCGCGGGCGGATGCCCGAGCGTCAGCCGATCACGCAGGAAATCCGCCGCGACCTCCTTGCTCGTCGTGTACACCACATCCTGCCGGTATCCCTCCCGGCGTTCATCAAGCCCGGACTCCTGCACGATGCACCCCACACGCAGCCCCGCCCGCGCATACACCGGCCCCATCCACTCGGCATCTCTCGCCGCGAGATAGTCGTTCGCCGTCACCACATGCACAGGCCCCCGACGCCACCCCCGCACCACCCCCGCCAGCGCGGCGACCAGCGTCTTCCCCTCCCCCGTCGCCAGCTCGGCCACGCACCCATCCAGCAGCGCGCACGCCGCACTGATCTGCACCCCATGCGCCTCCAGGCCGGTCTCCCGACGCGCGGCCTCCCGCACCACCGCCAGCGTCCATGCCTCATCGACCTCTCCGCGCCGATGGGCGTGCTGCATCCCCCGTGCCTCACCGATCCGCTCATCCAGCTCCAAATCCGTCAGTCCCCGCAGCGCCTCGCCATGCGCCAGCACCCGCCGCCCCCGTTCCAGATAGCCCCGCGTCGATCGGCGAAATCGGACCAAAACCCCCGCCGCATCGTGCCACAACGCGTCCAGCCCCTTGGGCGTCCGCGCCCGCGGGCGGGCCATCTCCGCCATCGCCCGCCACGCTGCCAGTGATCGCCCATCGATTCGCGTCATCATGTGGAGTATAAGCATGGCATGCTTAGACACATGCCTCGCATCCTCCCCGGTGTGCTCCTGCTCATCGCCCTCTCGGTGTGGAGCATCCCGCAACTCGCGGCACGCCCCACGGAGCAGCCCCACGAACTCCTCATCGACGCCGTCGTCCGTCCCGTCGAGGATCGCGCCCTCGGCTTCGTCATCGACGGCCTCGTCTCGGATGTTCTCGTTCGCCAAGGCGAGCGTGTCACCGCGGGCCAGACCCTCGCGCGCATCGACGCCTCCGAGATCGATGCGCAGGTCGCCCTCTCCCGCATCCGCGCCGAGAGTGATCTGAACATCCGTGCCTCCGAAGCGGCGCTCGGACTCGCCCGCAATGAGCTCGCCCGACGCAGACAGGCCGTCGCCGAGGGCGCTGTCACCGAGTTCGAGCTCGAACGCGCACAGCTCGAAGTCAGTCAGGCCGATCTTCGCCTCCAACTCGCACGCCAGCAACGCAACGAAGCCGAACTCGAACTCGCCCTCGCCGAGGCCAGGCGCACCCGCTACGACCTGACCGCGCCCATCGACGCCGTCGTCGAACGCATCCTCATCAAGCCCGGCGAGCTCGTCGAGCGCTCCCGCCCCGTCCTCCGCATCGTCTCCATCGATGAGCTCGAAGTCGAAGCCGCCGTCCCGCTCGACGCCACGCTTGCGCTGAATCCCGGCGATACGCTCGAAGTCCGCATCCGCTCGGAGCGCATGCTCGCGCGTACCGGCACCATCACCCAACTCGCCGCAGTGGCCGATGCCGCCAGCGGCACGCGCCTCGTTCGCATCCGTTTGCCGAATCCGGATGCCTTCCCCGCCGGATCCCAGGCCGTCGTCGTCGTGCCGATCACCCGATAACCGATTCTTCTCCGATCACCCCCGGCCCCGCGCATAGACTCCTTTTCCAGAACGCCCGATGCAGGAGACGACCACGCGTATGGGGTCCGGCAAATCCAACTCGAAGCTCGGCCCCGAGACGCCCGTCATCGAAGCGGGGCGGCTCTCCATGCGCAAGCGACTCCGCGCTCTGGAGCGTGCCATCCCCCGCGCCTACGAGTGCGAGCCCGGGCACGATCGGCCCATCCATCGCCTCCGCGTCGCCACACGGCGCGCCGGAGCGACCCTCCGCTCCTTCGCCGACCTCATCCCCAGCGACCACTCCAAGCCCATCAAGAAGCAACTCCGCAGCATCCGTCGCGCTGCCGGACCGGCACGCACCGCCGATGTCCACACCCTCCAGTTTCAGGCGTGGTACCGCGATGCCAACGCCGTCCTTCGCCCGGCCCTCGCGTACATCATGGGCCGACTCCGCGAGGAACGCGCAGCCGAGCAGATCGCGGTCCGAGCGGTCACGACGGAATCTGCCATTGATGCGATCCGCTCGCTCCGTCGCGCCCTCAACACCGATCTCCAGACCGCCGCGAAAAAGCCCTCCGCCGCCCAATCGCAATCGCTCCACGACTACACCATCCGCATGCTTCCGTCGCTCGCCGACCGCGCTCAGGAAGTCTCCCGTCGCATGTCCACCATCGACGACATGCACGCCTTCCGCATCGAAGGCAAGCGCCTCCGCTACGCCATCGAATCCCTCGCACCCGCCATCCCGGACCACGCCGACGAAGCCCTCGGGCGGCTGGCCAATCTCCAGAAATACCTCGGCGATCTCAACGACGCCTCCGAACTCCTCGCCCGCATCACCGCCTACCACGCGGACCTCGAGAACATCAACCTCAACCCCCAGCTTCTCGATGCACTCGCTATCGTCGAACACGGCCTCAATCGCCGTCTCGATGCAAAGCGCGACGCCTTCCTCACATGGTGGGGCGACCGCGGCATCCACTGGCTCCTCGCACCCGTACGCGACGCCTGCAAGCAACAACCAAATTCCGCCGGCGAACGCGACGCCTCAGGGAGGATCGATGCCGATCACGAACGAGCCGCCGGCTGATACCGCCAACACAGCGCCCGTCGAGACGCAACCGCCTCCCGCCGAGAGCCGCCGCCTCGCCGCGCTCGATGTCGGCACCAACTCCATCCGGCTCATCGTTGTCGAACTCCTCGCCGATGCCGGATTTCGCATGCTCGACGACGAGAAGGTCATCGCTCGCCTCGGTCACGGCCTCGCCTCCACCGGACGCATGGACCCCGAGCGCATCGAGTTCGCAGTCACCGCCATCGAGCGTCTGCGCAAGGTCGCGGAGGGATTCGGCGTCTCCATGTTCCGCGCCGTGGCCACCGCCGCTGTACGCGAAGCCGAGAACGGACAGGATTTCGTCGATCTTGTCCGTGAACGCGCCGGCGTCGAACTCGAAATCATCTCCGCCGATCAGGAAGCCCGACTCTCCTTCCGATCCATCGAGGCCGCGTTCGATCTCGACCAGACCAACGCACTCATCACCGACATCGGCGGCGGCAGCACCGAGCTCCTCGTCAGCATCGGCGGCGTCGTCGATCAGGTCCAGACCATGCGCCTCGGCGCTGTCCGCCTCACCGAGATGTTCGGGCCCGCCGAAACGCACGACCAGTTCCGGCGCATGCGCGCCCATGTCCAGCGCACCCTCCGCTCCGATGCGGGCCAACCCGTCGTCCCGGTCCAGATCATGTACGGCACCGGCGGCACATTCACCGCCCTCGCGGCCCTCGCCATGATGCGACGCGACTTCGAGACGCGCTCTGACGGCATCCTCCCCTTCGCCGTTCGTGGCTACGAACTCCAGCGCAGCGATGTCCGCCACATCCTCGACTGGATCGCAAAGATGTCCGTCCGCGAGCGGGCCGCCCTCCCCGGCCTCAGCCCCGATCGCGCCGAGATCATCGTCGCGGGCGTCCTCATCGCCGAGCGCGTCATGCGCCGATTCGATGTCAACCGCCTCCGCGTCCACGACGGCGGCATCCGCGACGGCCTCATCCGGAAGATGATCGACGAACTCCTCGGGCGCATCCCCGTGGACGGACGCTCGCGCATCCCCATCGATCGTCTCGCCGAAGCGCGCCGCTTCGCTGCCAAGTGCCACGACGAGGAGCGTTCCGGTGAGCATGTCGCCATGCTCGCAGCGAGCATCTTCGATCAACTCGCCGCCCACATGTCCGACACGACCCCCGGCATCTTCACCCCCGAGAATCGCGAGATCCTCCAGGCCGCCGCGATCCTCCGCGATGTTGGCTACCTGGTCAACTACGCCAAACACCACAAGCACTCATACCACCTCATCGTCCACAGCGATCTGCGCGGCTTCACCGCCCGCGAAGTCGCCATCATCGCCAACACCGCTCGCTACCACCGACGCTCCAAGCCGAAGCGCAAGCACCGCGAGTTCATGAAGCTCGAACCCGACGATCGCCGCACCGTCGAGGTGCTCAGCGCCATCCTCCGCATCGCCGACGGCCTCGACCGCACCCACACGCAGGCCATTCAGTCGCTCGAAATCACGCGCGACGATCAAGCCATGCACATGCTCGTCAGCGCTTTGCAATTCCCGGAGGTCGATATCTGGGGCGCCGAGCGCAGAAAGTCGCTCTTCCAGCGTGTCTTCAACACATACCTGCACATCCGCTGGGCATCCGACCCGGAACTCGTGCCCGCCGAACTCGCCGATGAAGATGATGATGACGACTGAGCCGGAGCATCAACGCTCCGGGTTGAATGACGGCGGATCGTCATCGATCCCCGTCCCGCTGAAGAAGCGATTCGTCGCGAGCGGCCCATCCGCGAGCACCCGCCCATCCCGCGCGACCTCGTAGCCCAGTTCCTCAAGCGTCATTGCCCGGGCGCTCCCGTCGCAGAAGACGATGTTCGCCCTCCCCCGATACCGCGGGTCCGGCGCCGAGCGATGCTCGGCTCCCGGGTTCTGTGGATCGCACCAGTCGTTGTCGCCCGGCAACCGGGGCGGATCCAGCGCATACCCGTGACCGCCCATCGCGCGCAATTCGGGATCGCGCGAGCCGTCCGTCCGATTCGGAGTTCGATCCGCCGCCGGCTTCCCCGCGGCCGATCCCATGCTCGACGCGAACAACACCGTCTCGCTCATCGTCCGGATGCTCGAAATACGCACCGGAAAACGCACATAGCTCGTGCTCAGCCCCACAGGACCACCGAGGAACCGGGCGTTCCCCAGAAACTGATAGTTGTAGCCGTACGCCGTATTCCGTGAGCTCACCCAATCCGGCACCACCGGGCACAGCCAGACTTCATTCGTCACCGGATACGAGTGTTCATCCTCCTGTCGCTGGCTCGGGACCGCGTACGCGAACATTTCCGGCGACTTGGCCCCGATCAGCGCGAACCACTTCGGGCGATAGTGCATCCCGTTCCCGACATCGTAGAGATTGTCCTCAAAATTCGGCATGCGCGCGGGCTGACTCGGCACCATGATGTCGCGCGCATCGTACGCGTAGGTCGTCCACGCCGTCGCCATCTGTCGCATGTTCGACAGACTCACAGCGCCCTGCCCCGCCGCCCGTGCGCTGGAAAGCGCCGGCAGCAGCACACCCACCAGCAGCGCGATCACCGCAATGACCACCAACAATTCCACCAGTGTGAATCCGGATTTCTGAAGCCGCCTGCACAACATCGCTGCTCGCTTACTCAAGTGTTCAGTGATTTTACCAGTGGAGGATAAAACCGATCCAGAATCCCGAGCGCCGCCTCCAGATACTTCGGATGGCCGTCCCGCTCGAGAAACGCCGGCGCGACCGACGCCATCAACACCCGTCGGATGGTCGCCAGCGTCGCGTAATCGTCATCCGTCGCAAGCCCCAACTTCCGACGAGCACGGGCAATCAGCGACACCGGCTTGACCTCTTCCAGCGCTTCCGGCTTCGCCCAGTACTGACGCTCCAGATACACCCCATCCTCCACCCAGTGCCCGCAATGCACCTCCGCGAAGTCCAGCAGCACGGCCCCCGGCTCGCCCCACGCCGAGCCCTCCGGACGCTGCATCAGATTGCCCGGATGCAGATCGCCGTGACACCAGGTCGTCATGTCCCGATTCAGCCAGATTTCCAGCAGCGCCGGGAGCGACCGCTGCACATGATGGATGTGATTCGCCCACGACTGACCCTGCGGGATCGGATTGATCTTCGCCGATTCACGGGCCTTCTCGAGCAGCCCCGCCCAGTCCCACTCATTGTGCGGCGCGATGGGTTTCCACGCCTCCCCGGCGCACTTGTAGAATCGCGCTGCCGCGTGGGCCAACTCCTCAAACACGCCTTTGTGCAGGTGTGCTGCCAGCGGGTTCCCCGGCAGACGCTCCATCACCACCCAGCCGAGATCCCAACCGCCCAGCTCGGTCCCGTGGAACGCCACCCGTGGAGCCGGATTCCCTTCCCCCTGCAGCATCGTCATTGCTCGATACTCGCGCGGCCCGAGGGGCAGCTTCACCACCGCCTCACGCGTTTCCTCCGATCCACCTTCCCCCAGCAGGACCTCCGCGAAGGCCGTCGCCGCCCCGCCTCGCTGCCAGTCCGTCCGGAACCAGCGGACATCCCGCAAGCGCCCGCCGCACGCATCCAGCAGGGCCGGTTCCAACTGCGGCCCGAGGTCATGCGCCTGAGCGCGGATCGACTGTGGCAGCGGTTCACCCACGCATCACTCCCGCCCTCCGTCGGCAGACACACAGACAGACACACAGATAGTAAAAGCCCGGCCCCGGATCTCGCTCGGCCTCTGCCGTGCGTTGTGCATACCTAAACCTAGCCCAGAAATCCCGCTCGGTCGAAGTCTCACACGCCTCCATTCAGGCCCGCTTTTCGCCTCGTCAGGGCCGGATACACCGATGCTACCCCTCTCGATACGCATATCCTCGGACCCATGCCCGCCTCCCGCACCAGAAATTTCGACCTCCTCGCCCTCGACCTCGACGGCACCCTCCTCAACCCCCAGGGCCATGTCTCCGCGGCCAACCGCCAGGCCATCGCACGGGCCCGCCGGGAGGGGCTCGAGGTCGTCGTCTGCACCGGGCGCGGCCTCATCGAATCCGAGCACATCATCGAGGTGATCGACGCCCGTCGCCCCGCCGAGGGACGCTCCGAAGCCCCCATCGTCTGCGCCGGCGGCGCGATGGTCTGCGATGCCGCCACCGGAGCCACCCTCCACCGCTGGCAGATGGATCGTTCGCTCGTCCGTCGCCTCTGCGATCTCTTCGCCGAGTTCCGCCGGGCGCCGCTCCTGCTCAAGGATCGTGCCGCCGCCGGTTTCGACTACCTCGTCATCAACTCCGGCCCCATCGAATACCCCACCCAGTGGTGGTTCAGCGTCATGAATGTCGAGGTCAAATTCGCCGACTCCGTCGAGGAAGACCCGCACCCCGAGCACACCGTCCGCGTCGGTTTCGCCGCGACCACCGACATCATGCGCGAACTCGCCGCATCCGTGCACGAGCGCTTCGGACGCGAAGCCGTCACGCAGCACTTCGCAGCCGTCTCCGGCGCGATCGACTCGGGCAAGGCCGGAGCCAAGGACGACACCATCCACCTCCTCGAAGTCTTCGATCCCCAGGTCAGCAAGTGGACCGCCATCCGCCACCTCGCCGTCCAGCACGACATCGACCGCTCACGCATCGCGTCCATCGGCGATGAAGTCAACGATCTCGCCATGATCCAGGGCGCTGCGCTCGGCATCGCGATGGGCAACGCCATCCCCGCCATCCGCGAGGCCGCCGACATCATCGCCCCCTCGAACGCCGAAGACGGCGTCGCGTTCGCCATTGACCGCATCCTCGCAGGCGATTGGTAATCCCGTGCCGCAAACCCTCGCAGACATCAAGGACATGCTCGCCGCACGCGCCCTCGCGCCGCGCCACGCCCTCGGCCAGAACTTCCTTATCGATCACAACCTCATCCGCAAGCTCATCGACGCCGCCGCGCCCGCCCCCGCCGACCTCATCCTCGAAGTCGGACCCGGCACCGGCACACTCACCGAGACACTCCTCGAACGCGGATGCACCGTCATCGCCTGCGAACTCGACCGCGGTCTCGCCGCACTCCTCCGCGACCGTTTCGCGCCCCGCATCGCCGATCAGTCGCTCACCCTGATCGAGGGAGACTGTCTCGAACGCAAATCCGCCATCAGCCCCGCAATCCTCGATGCCATCGCGGATCGACCCTTCCGCCTGATCGCCAATCTCCCCTATGGCGCTGCCAGCCCGCTCATGGCCCGCCTCGCCGAATGGCGCAGCGCCTGCCTCGGGCAGTTCGTCACCATCCAGCGCGAAGTCGCCCAGCGCCTCCGCGCCCAGCCCAACACACGCGACTATTCAGAGCTTTCCGTCATCGTGCAGGCCATGTGCGACATCCGGCGCATCGCCACGCTGGCCCCGGAGTGCTTCTGGCCCCGTCCCAAGGTCACGAGCGAGATGGTCGCCATCACCCCCCGCGAGCAACCCCTCACCGACAACCCGGCACAACTCGCATCACTCTGCCACACACTCTTCACTCAGCGACGCAAGCAGATCGGCGGCATCCTCGGGCGTGACTTCCCCTTCCCGCCCGACATCGCACCGACCGCCCGTCCCGAATCGCTCACCATCGAGCAACTCGTCGTTCTCTCGCGCCTGCGCAAAGATTGAAAGTCAAGCCCGGTGCGTTCAGCTCGTCGTGCCGTTCGCGCCGCCGATCTTCGCGACGACCTGCGGCCCCTCGCTCAGGATCTGGTCCGCGATCTCGCGACGATGCACCTCGATTGTGCGCGGAAACTCGAACGCGATACGCACCCGATCGCCCTTGATGCTGGCGATGCGCACGATGCCGAGCGGCTGATGAGGATCGCCGATCACGACCTCTTCGCCTTCTCTCCGTGTGATCACAAGCATCTTCGGGACCTCCTGCCCTCGCACACACTTTCCCCGTCCACCGCACTCAGTCTACCGCGATCTTGACGATCTGGAATCCACAAGGCGCATGTTGGTAAACACTTGCGCATTCCCGGACCACCTGTGGAAACTTCCCGGTGAATCCTCCGGGCCACTTCCGGGGGCCCGGGGGTGCCGGGGGGTCGGTTTCCGGGGGTCGGGGGTCAGACCACGGCCTCCACGCCGCTCACCTCAGGCACATACTCCCGCAGGTTCCGCTCCACCCCATCCTTCAGCGTCATCGTGCTCGATGGGCAGCCCACGCACGCGCCGTGCAGCCGGATCCGCACCACGCCCTCCGAGGTCAGCGAAACGAACTCCAGATCCCCGCCGTCGCTCTGGACGGCGGGGCGGATCGCGTCGATGACCCGGCGGATGCGGTCGATGACTTGCGTGTCGGGGGCCTGTGGACTGGTCGGGGGAGACGACATTGGGCAACTCCTTTGCTCGCCGCATGCTATCCCCGCTTTCTGGTGCTGTCCGGGTGGGGGTGGCTTACACTGCGGGCATGAGCAACACAGCAGCCCGGATCGGGCCGGATCGGCGCCTCCGAAAGATGGGTACTTTGGGGCACTTTGCGTGCGCTTTTGTGCTTTTCGGCGGGGTCGTCACACCGCTTATTCTGGGGGGGCTGGTTGGCTGCGAGTCCGCGCCGAGGGTGACCGACCTGCGTCCCGACGAGGCCATCCGCGTCGCGCTGGACCCGGACGAGCGTCCCAACCGTCGGGCCGAGGCGCTGGCGGTGGTGCGGGAGGATCTCCGGGCCGACTCGTTGGACCGCGCACAATTCCGGGATGTGCTGAAGAAGATGGCGTGGGCGCGGTCGAACCCGCCGCAGGTCCGCATCGCTGCGATCGAGGCGTTGCTCGCCGACACGCAGGATCTGGACGACACGCGACGGATGCTCCGGCTCATGGTCCCCACCGAGTCCGCGGCGTGGCAGTGGGATGTCATCGAGTACATCGGCGAGGTCGCGGCGGAGCGGGGCTGGACCGATCTGACGCCCGCGTTCGTCGCGTCGTGGTCGCGCTCGGTGCCGTCGATCTCCCCGGAGCGACGCGTCGAGCGAGCGGCGATCAAGCGCCTGCACCCGGATCGCACGCTGGAGGAGGTCGCCTTCGCGGTCTTCGCGGGCGAGTTCGACGACACGGAGACGCAGTCGGCGGAGGTGCAGCGGATGTTCGATCAGCACCGGCGGGCGGCGTGGGGCGTGCTGTGCGATCTGAGCGCCGAGCCCGAAACGGATCGGCGAGCGCCGGGACGCCCCATGGCGCGTCGATCGACGATCGAGGCGGCGGATGCGATTTATTCCTTCCTGATCTCGACCACCCCGAGCGAGCACGAGCCGCGCGAGATGGTGCTGCTGAGGCGGAGCGCTGCCGATTTCGGCGCGGTGCCCATCACCCGCGAGCAACTGGACTGGGTGGAGCGGCTGGCTGCGGACAAGCACAGCGGGTTCTGGCGCGAGGCGGCACGCATCGTGTCCACGCTCGGGGCGGAGCAGCGCAAGGGCTTTGCGCTGCGTCATCTCAGCGCGGTGGTGTGGGCATCGCGTCATGAGTCGCGCTGGCTGGAGATGAGCAAGGATGATCTGCTGGATCACCTCGCCGAGAGGATGCGCGGCGATGCGCACTACCCCGGCGGCGCTGTGTCTCGGTACGACGGCACGATCCGTCGCGCCCGCGCCGACATGCTCTGGGGCGATGCGCTGCTTGCCCTGATCGCCCGTCTTGCCATCGAGCAGGATTCGGTGATCGCCGAGCTCTTCGCGCAGGCGGATCGCGATTTCGACGACAAGTCCACGGAGTACGGCGGGGTGATCGACACGCGAGCCGACGGCGGATTCGTCGCGCTGCTGTATCCGCCGCGTCCTGCGCAGCGGCTCGGCGATACGCAGTTCGTCGCATCGCCGGAGCTGATCGAGGCGGGCACCGCCGCGCTGTTTCACTATCACTTCCACGCCAATTCGCGTACCAACATGCAGTACGCGGGGCCGAGCACCGCGGACATCGAATACGCGCGGACCTTCGGGCGTTCGTGTCTTGTCTTCACCTTCATCGACCCGGACCGACTCAATGCGGACTACTACACGCCCGACGGCGTCCGCATCGACCTCGGCACGATGCGTCGTCCCTGACGCGCACGATCGCCGGTATTCACGGATGGATCACACCCGACGATGCTGCATGTCCTGCTGGTTCTGCTTGTCCTGACCGTGCTGATGCGCGACAACCTCGCGCGTGAGTACCCCGATGCGCCGATCCCGGCGTTCGCGGGTGCGCCGGTGTGGATGGTGGTGGGGTGCTCGCTGCTGCTGTACGCCTTGCCCGCGATCATCCTGCTCCTCCCGATGCGCGAACTCGGGCGCGGGCTGGATCGCTCCGGGCGCATCGGGCTGGTGCGGCTGGCGGATCGGCTGTGCCTCGGCGTGCGGTGGGGGGCGCTTGCATCGCATGTCATCGCGATCTTTTTCCTCGGCTGGCTCGACGCGGTGCGGGCGATCGTCGGGAATCTGATCCTGCTGGACGAGCTGATCGCGCTGCTGCCGCCGCTGGCGGTGATCGCGGCGTCGTGGTGGGCGATGTATCCGATCGATCGTCGGCTGCGCGAGGCGACGGTGATGGCGGCGTTGGACTCCGGGCAGCACATGCCGCGGCTGGTGACGCGACGCCAGTTCGTGCTGGAGCGCATCCGCCACGACATGGCGCTCGTGGTGGTGCCCATCTCGCTGATGATCGGCTGGTGGGAGAGCACGGAGCGGATCGTCTCGTGGCTGGCCGCGCGGAACGGCGCGTGGACTCAGTCGGGCTGGTGGGAGTGGGGGATGGCGGGTGTGCAGTTCGGCGGGGCGCTGGTGATCCTGGCGTTCATGCCGCTGGTCTTGGTGCGAGTGTGGCGGACGGCGCCACTCGGTCCGGGCGAGATGCGGGATCGTCTGGAAGAGATGTGCCGTGCGCACAGGGTTCGGGTCCGGAAGATTCTGGTGTGGCGGACGCACGATGCGATCATCAACGGCGCGCTCGTCGGCGTGCTGCCCTTTGCGCGGTACATCCTGCTCACCGAGACGCTGCTGGAGCGGCTGTCGCAGGATGAGGTCGAGGCGGTGATGGCGCACGAGGTGGGGCATGCGCAGCGTCATCACCTGATCTGGCTGGTGCTGTCGATCATCGCGGCGGTGAGCGTGGCGTCGATCGCGCTGGAGTGGCTGCTGCGGGGATTGTTCCAGGCGCGGGTGATCGGTCCGGGGGTCGGTTCCGGGGGCGTATGGATGTGGCTGGCCTCGCTCGGGACGCTCGTCGCGGCGGTGTGGGCCTTCGGGCATGTCAGCCGACGCTTCGAACAGCAGGCCGACGCTTTTGCGGCGCAGCATCTTTCGGGTCAGCGGTGGGGCGGCGATTCGGAGGGCGGATCGATCCGTGTCACGCCGGAGGCGGCGGGGTCGATGGCGCGGGCGCTGGGATCGGTCGCGCTGCACAACCGGATGGACCCGAACCGCTTCACCTTCCGCCACGGCTCGATCCGCGGGCGTCAGCGTCGGTTGTCGAGTCTGATCGGTCAGCCCGCGCACGCGCTGCCGATCGATCGGCGTGTGCGGTGGATCAAGGTGCTGGCGCTGGTCGCGCTGGTGGGCGTGCTGGTGTACATGATTCTGGAGTGGCGGGGGATGGTGTGAGAGAGAAGGGCGATTGTCAGTCCATTTTTGCTATTTGCTTCAACGCAGGACTCATTCCGTATCTCAATACTTCGCACTCAGTTGCAGCGAATGCCTTGCGAATCCGCTTTCCTTTGGGTGGCATTGGTTTGGGTCCATAAACAGTCACCGATTGGCGTGATTCAAGTCGTCGTGGCCAAGGCCCATCGTCAAGTAAAATGGGGTCGTGGTATATCAATCGAGCGCCATCTTTCTTGTTCCGCCCGAGCATCACTCCCACTTCACGAACTGTGACCGGGAATGCGCTTAGATTGATCACTTCAATGCCAAACTGGATGTCGCGAGGCGCAGATCCTATTGGGCGTGCGCGAAATGGTCTTACTCTCAGCTTTACTCTCGTAGTATTCAGTGAGTGAACTGTATTGATCACCCCCAATACCGCACCAACGAGTGCGATGCCAAGTGTAACGGATTCGATAATGGACATGCTCATAATGGCCTTATTCTCGTATGGCAGAGAGTTGTCGCGATGTACGCAATTGTGCTCTGCGAACCATAGCTGTGCTGCGGTAGCAAACAGTCAACACAGGATAAGCTACGGCGGCTCTCCGCGCTCGCATCGGGAGGGTTATGCAGGTAGGGAGATCGGTCGGTCGTTCGGTGGTCTCCGGCCCCGTCACTTCGTTCCGGGCTCGTATTGGGCGACATTGCAGATGCGTGGAGTGCGGGGTCTTTGGACCGCACGGACTGACAAGCCCCCGGAAGTCCGTGGCACACAGCATCTCCATACCACCCTCGGATCGTCGATATCCTCTGGTCATGCACTTCACCAAGATGCAGGCGCTGGGCAATGACT
>REDD01000241.1 GCA_007693725.1 Phycisphaeraceae bacterium | reverse complement strand
CCCCCGGAAGCGCACTCACCGCGACGCACTGACCGAATCACTCAGTCTTCAGCGTCCCCGGCGTTGGCATCGTCCCGCTCGTTCGGTGCATCGCCCGCCCCATCGTCCTCTTCCGCTTCATCTTCCTCGGGCTGACGCTGCGCCTCGATCCACTCCTGCGCAGCCATCTCGAGCGCACCGACCCGCGCCTCCTCGGCCAGCGAGAGTTCGTCTCCGAATCGTTCCCGCAGCAGAGTAACCGCCCGCAGCGTTTTTTCCGCATCACTGAGCCGCTCCACCGCACGAAGGCACGCGCTCGCATGCATGTCCGCCTCGTCGGCGATGCGAAACGCCTCTTCGATCTCTCCCCGCCGCAGCTTCGTCTCGAACCACTCCGCTCCCGCATGTTCCATGCCGAGACCCGCCGGCAGCATCTCCAGCGCCCGCTGGGCGCCCTCGACATCATCCAGCGCAAGCCGGGCACGCGCCAGCAGCGTCAACGCGCGTGCGGTCGTCTCCTCATCGGCACGATCCGCGAACTCCGTCGTCGCGACGCGAGCGAGCCACTGCGCCCGCTCCGCATCGTCATGCGCGAAGCGAACCGCCCGCACCAGTTCTTGCGCAGGCAGCACATCGACCAACGCCCGCACGCCCCGCTCGCGCTCGCCATCGTTCCCGCTCGGCAAGGCGAGCAGCCGCTCGACACCGCGCGCCGTCCGGTTGTGATGTCCAAGCGCTGCCGATGCCGCGAGGAATAAGGTTGGACGCTTCCGCGCCGCCTCCAGAATCGCTTCGAGCGATTCCGCATCCTCCGCGAGCGCCTGTGCGGTCGCTTCCGCAACACCCGCACGCTCCGATTGCAGCAGGATCCGCAGTTCATCCATCCGCCCCGTCACCGCGAGCAGGCGCACCCCCGGCGGCTGGATCCGCTCCGGGATCCTCCCCAGCACCACACTCACGACATCATCCAGCGCCCCCTCATCCCGCCACATCTCCGCCTCGACCATCGCGAGCGATGCCTCGATCGCCGGGCTGGTGGCCTCCGTCTGACTCGCGACCCACTCCGCCAGAATCCGCTCCATCCCCTCACGCGGCGAGCGCGCCACACCACGCAGCAGGGCCGCGGCGACCAGCGGGCTCCGCTCGCTCATCAGCAGCGTCCCGGCCCGTGCGCTGAATCCCCGCGGATCCGCGCGGTCCAGCAACTCCACCGACTGCAACCGCACCGTGTCCGTCCGCGACTCCGTCAGAGCGGTGATCGCTTCGAGCGTCCCCGGACCCAGTGCCCGCGCACTCAGGAGTGCCCGACGCGCCAGATCCAGCCCGAGATCGCGCCACACGCCGTCCCGCGAACGGATGAGGTCCGCCAGCATCGTGTCGCGCTCACCTTCGGGGAGCAGGCCGTACAACTGGCGGTACAGTGAGAACATGCGCTCGTTCGTCTGCACACGCTCCCGCTGCAACTGCTCGTTCAGGCGCGCATGATGCAGCGCGATCATCGCGTTCCAGTCCCCCGCGGGCATCGTCTGCCGATCCGCCCACCAGCCGCGCCACCACGCCGCATCGCGACCACCGTTCCCCCCGGGAAGCCCCCCCGGAAGCCCCGTCATCCGCTCCAGCGCACGGCAGATGGCCTGCTGCGTCGATGCCGAGACGCTCTCCCCCTCCAGCAATCCGATCAGCCGCGCCACCAGCGCACGGTCCGGATACCGCGCCACCGCGGGCAACGCCTCCAGCACCAGCGCCTCCCCCGCACGCCCCAGCATCTCGTCCAGCAGACCCGCCACCCAGCGTGGCGGCGATTCCGTCTGGGCCACTGCCTGCACAAACGCACTCCACGCCCCGTTCTCGGAGCCCCCATTCCGGGGGCCGTTCTGGGGGCCGTTCCGGGGGTCATTCCGGGGGTCGGTTGTGCTTTGGCGTAATGCACCCCGCAGCATCGCCTGTGCCTGGGAGATCAGTTCGGCATCACTGCTCTGGAGCAGGGTGCGGGCGGCTTGCAGACGGGTCGCGCTGTCCTGTTCCGGCTCCCAAAGCCGCTGCACGGGCACGCCATTCGCCCCGGCATCGGCGCGAACGATGATGCCGGGCCCTCCAGACAGAATCCCCACGCTGACCAGCACAGCCGGGAGGTACCTCTTGATCCGACGGGTTGGATTTATTCGGGAATGCACGCGTGTTCTGGTTTTACCCTCTGGAGTGAGTTCTGTTCATGCTGATATCCGCACCGAAGCGCCGATGAGCGATATGATACGGACAGTGGGCTTGCCCCCGGCGGAGCGCGGAGCGTAATGAACGACTGGTCTGAGGCAGAGCGTCATGTCGAGCGGGCCCACGAGCTGTACGAAGCCGGGCGATGGGATGATGCCGAACGCGAACTCCGCGAAGCGCTCGCCCTCAACCCCTATCGGGCGGAGTGGCATTTCAACCTTGGTTTGACCCTCGAGGCCTCCGGCAGGTTCCCCGAGGCCGTCCGCGCCTTCCGCGATGCCCACGAGCTCGAGCCCGCCGACGAACTCACCCTCATCGCCATCGCCACCAACTCGCTCCGTGCCGAAGATGCCGAGGGTGCCCTCCAGTGGCTCGATGCCGCACAGCGCCTCGCCCCCGACCGCGTCGATCCGCTCATCCACCGCATCGAGGCCCTCACCCGCCTCGCCCGCCACGATGAGGCCGAGGTCGCCTTCTACCAGGCCCTCCAGATCCCCGGCGATCATGCCGCGGCGTACGCCAACATCGCCGAATCGCTCCTCGACCGGCGCGAGTACCAGCGGGCCATCTACTGCCTCCGCGAGGCCGCATCGCTCGATCCCGGCCTCCAGCGCGTCCACGCACGCCTCGCCCACGCCTACGCCGAGACCGGCCGCCCCGAGCGTGCCCGTCAGCTCTTCCTCCGCGAACTCCGCGACAACCCCGGCGACATCGACACGCTCCTCGACCTCGGCTGCCTCCTCGTCGACATGAATCGACTCGCCGAGGCGGGCGAGAAGTTCCGGCGCGTCCTCGAAATCGAGAGCGACCACCCCGAGGCACACTTCCTCCTCGCCGATCTCGCCGCCCGCCAGCAGCGCACCGACGATGCCATCTCCGGATTCCGCACCGTCCTCCAGCTCGATCCGATCCACCCCGAGGTCCGTCGGCGTCTGAGCGAGCTGCTCATCCGGCGCGATGCCACCTCCGAGGCGCGACGCCTGCTCCGTCAGGATCTCCGCCGCCTCAAGGAAAAGCCCGCCGACTTCTCCCCCGACGATCTCGCCGACCTCGCACGCCTGCTCCTCGATGTCCGGCTCCCCCGCGATGCTCAGGCGGTCTACCGCCTCCTCGTCGGGATCGAGCCCAACGATGCCGATGCGTGGCACGGCCTGTCCGTGGCGCTCTTCCTCACCGGTGATCGTCCACAGGGAATCATCGCGGCACGCCGGGCCCTCCGTCTCGACAGCGCTCATGTCCCCGCTCTGCACAACCTCGCGCTCGCCATGATCCACGACCGCGAGTGGAATCGCGCCCGCAGCTACATCAAGCGCGCACTCGCCATCGAGCCCGACGATGTGCTGCTCCGTCGCCTCGCCATGACGCTCCGCCTCCGCGCCTTCCTGCTGCTTCTCGCCCGTTTCTCCAACCCCGTCAAGCGGTGACCGGCGCTCACGCCAAACTCAATCGGTCATGCCGAGCAGGCGCGCCGCCTCGTTCACATCCTTATCGCCGCGTCCCGAGCAGTTGATCACGAGGTGCTGGTCGCTGTTCATGCGTCCCGCCTCCTCGATCGCCCACGCCACCGCGTGTGCGGTCTCCAGCGCGGGCAAAATGCCCTCGTGATGCGCCAGTTCCGTCATGCCCCGCAGCGCCAACTCATCGCCCACCTGCTCGTACTGCACGCGCCCCGTGTCCTTCCAGTACGAGTGCTCAGGCCCGACGCCCGGATAGTCCAGCCCCGCCGAGCACGAGTGGACATCGCTTGTCTGGCCGAACTCATCCTGAAGCACATACGACAGCGAACCGTGCAGCACGCCCGGCGAACCGAACGCCAGCGGCGCTGCGTGATCCCCAGCGCCGCCGCCCCGTCCGCCCGCCTCAACACCGACCAGCCGCACCCCCGCATCCTCGACGAACGGATAGAAGATCCCCGCCGCGTTCGATCCCCCGCCCACGCACGCCACGATGCAATCCGGCAGGCGTCCCATCGCCGCCAGGCACTGCTCGCGCGTCTCCGTACCGATCACCGACTGGAAATCGCGCACGATCATCGGGAACGGATGCGGGCCCACCACCGATCCCAGGATGTAGTGCGTGTCCTCGACGCTCCGCATCCAGTCGCGCATCGCCTCGTTCGTCGCATCCTTCAGCGTCCGCGACCCCGAATCCACCGGCACGACCTTCGCGCCCATCAGCCGCATCCGCACCACATTCAGATGCTGCCTGCGCACATCCTCCGACCCCATGTACACCTCGCACTTGAGCCCCAGATGCGCGCACGCCGTCGCCGTCGCCACGCCGTGCTGCCCAGCTCCGGTCTCCGCGATCACGCGCGGCTTCCGCATCCGCTTGGTCAGCAGCGCCTGTCCGATCGTGTTGTTGATCTTGTGCGCCCCGGTATGCGCGAGATCCTCACGCTTCAGCCAGATCGTCGCGGCGCTCCCCTTCCCCGATCGATCCGCCGCCAGCCGCGTCAGCCGCTGCGCCCGGAACAGCGCTGTCGGCCGACCGACGAATGTCCGCAGCAGGTGGTCGAGTTCGCTGCGGAAGGTCGGGTCCGACATCGCCCGCTGGTACTCCTCCGTCAACTCCTCGAGCGCGCTCATCAGCGTCTCGGGCACATACACACCGCCGTACTTCCCGAACCGCCCCGCCTCGTTCGGAACATCCTTGCTGACGCGAACTCGTTGCATCGTGGTCATGCCCCCATCGTAGGCGGCAGCACGCCCGAGCCGCCCCGCACGGGAAGACCCGCGCGATACTCGCGTTCCGCCTGACGCGCGCTCAACACCCCCGCCCGCTCATTCATGAACGCCACGATCGCCGCACCAACAACGAAAAATCCCGCCAGAAGCGCCAGCGCGCCCACATTCCCCAGCCCCTCCTTGACCAGCCCGAACGACAGCACCCCGATCGCCCCCGCCAGCTTATAGGTCATGCCCCAGAAACCGAAGAACTCCGCCGACCGATGGCGAGGCGTGCACCGACCCACCATCGCCCGCCCCGCCGTCCCCAGCCCGCCGAGCCCGAACCCGATCCCGTTCCCGATCACCCACAGCGACCACTCCGGCGCACCCTCCCATATCGCGATCCCCAGCAGCGACAGCGTGCTCACGATCCACACCCCGAGGAACGCCAGGATCGTCGTCTTCGCCCCGATCCGATCCTGGAACAGCCCCGTCACCGCCGCCGAGATCCCCGCCGTCACCGTCAACTGCAGCACGAACAGCACCAACTGCAACCCGCTGAACCCGAAGTCCGCCGCCAGAATCGAGGCGAACGCCACCACCACCTGAATCCCGAACCCGTACACGAAGAACCCCGTCAGAAACAACGCCAGATGCCGATACCGGCGCACCTGGCGCGCCGTCTCCCACACCCGCCCGAACGAGTGCTTCAGCAGCGAGCCCGGCATCCGCTCCCGCGCCGGATCGTTCCGGAGCAACATCGCCGCCGGAATCATCCCCATCAAAAACCACAGCCCCGCGAACACGAAATACGGCCGCCACTCCTCCGTCTCCTGACGACCGAACACAAGCATCGATCCCACCGTGAACAGCAGCAGCAGCAACGCCCCCACATACCCCATCGTCCAGCCGATCGCGCTGATCTTCCCGATGTTCCGGCTCGTCGAGACATCCGGCAGAAACGATGCCAGAAAGTTCTCCCCGAGCTGATACATCAGATTCCCGCACACGAACAGCGCCGCCGCGAGCACCACCGTCGACGGCCCCGTCAGCGCCAGCGAGCAGGTCAGCACCACGCACCCGATCCCCGTCCCCAGCAGCATCTGCTTCCGCCACCCCTTCGCATCCGCCAGCGCCCCCAGCAGCACCGAGCTCGCCACCACCAGCAGCATGCTCCCACCGTACACCGCGCCCCACAGCGCATCCCCGCGCCCGTCCTCGCCCACGACCACCTGCTTGAAGTACAACGAGAACAGCAGCGTGATGATCAGCAGCGTGAACGACTGATTCGCAAGGTCATACATCCCCCAGGCCCACACCTCGCGTGCATTGGGCAGGCCCCGGAATGGATTCAGCTTTCTCAGGTCCATTCATGCCCCTGCGCAGTACCCTCGGCGGATCCCGCCCTCACGATAGCCGAATATCACCACGACGCCCCCATGAACAGCCCCTCCACACCTTCCGACACCATCACCACGCCCGCGCAGTGCATCCGCTGCAAGTACACCCTCACCGGGCTCGACCTCGCCGCCCGATGCCCCGAGTGCGGCACGCCATGCCACCGCTCCGTCGCCCCCTCCCTCCTGAGCGATGCCGACCCCGCCTACCTCCGCGCCCTCTCCTCCGGCATCCACAGACTCGAACTCGCCCTGCTGACCCTCATCGCCTCCGGCTTCGTTGCCCTGATCACCGTCGCCATCGGTCTCATCATTTTCTTCGCGCTCCAGTCAACCCAGTGGAACCGGCTCCCGCCCTACTTCGCCATCGCGATCTGCATCGGCGTCTTCGGCGCCATCACCCTCATCTCCGCCATCGCCTCCATCTCCCGACCCACCGACGACCACGCCTGGCTCCCCGGACGCATCGACCGCGCCGTCGCCACGCGCTCCTTCATCCGCGCCATCCTGGCGCTCTTCACCGTTGGCGTCTTCATGCTCTCCGCGCTCGGCTTCGGGTGGATGCTCCTCTCCTTCAACCAGACCCACTCCGTCCTCATGGGACTCATCGATGCGTGCCTCATCGCCACCGGCGCACTCGCCGTCATGCTCATGCTCAAAGCCGCCGACTACCTCCGCGAGATCACGCTCCGCATCCCCGATGCACCACTCGGCCGACGCATCACCACCGCCGCCCGTGTCGCGGCGATCCTCGTCGCCCTCGGCGTCATCGCCTTCATACTCACCAACCCGCTCGCCATCCTCAGCAACCACCCCGAACTCTCTGTCGCCATCCAGTCCACCGCGTGGGCCGTATTCCCCACCATGCTCTTCGCATCCGCCATCCCGATCCTCCTCCTCGTCCGCCACCTCCGCCGCCTCCGGCGTCACACCGCCGCCGCACTGGCATCCCAGCCCGCACCCGCCGATGATGCATCACGATGACCCCCGACGACGACGCCACAACCCG
>REDD01000235.1 GCA_007693725.1 Phycisphaeraceae bacterium | reverse complement strand
CTGGCGGACCTTGTCGAAGCAGGACACGACGATGACGCCGGGGGTGTCGTCGACGATGAGATCGACGCCGGTGAGCTGCTGGATGGCGCGGATGTTGCGGCCCTCGCGACCGATGATCCGCCCCTTGATGTCGTCGGAGGGGATCGGGATGGTGCGGACGGTCGACTCGGCGGCGAACTCGCCCGCGTACCGCTGGATGGCGTTGAGGATGATCTCCTGCGCCTTGTTGCGGCCGTCGGATTGGGCCGTCTCGATGGAGGTGCGGACGATCTGGGCGGCGTCCTCCTGCACATCCTGCTCGATGATCGAGAGGAGCTTCTGCTCGGCCTGCTCGCGGGACATGTCCGTCACGCGGAGAAGGGCTTCCTTCTGCTTCTCGATGAGGGCATCGATTTCGGCGTGCTTCTCCGTCAGACGAGCGGTCCGGGCCTGGAGGTCTTCGGACTCCTTGGCGAGCCGCTCTTCCTTCAGGGTCAGGGCTTCGAGCTTGCGTTCGTGCTGGTCCTCGCGTTTGGCGAGACGGCGTTCCTGCTCGCGAAGGTCGTCGCGTTGCTTCTGGAGTTCGGATTCGACGCGGTCGCGCTCGGAGAGGGCACGCTTCTGTGCCTCGACCTCGGCCCGCTCGATCGTGGTCTGGGCTTCGGCCTCGGCCAGACGCTTGATCTGGGTGGCCTCCTCCTTGGCGTGGGAGAGGGTCTGCCCGCCGAGAATGCGAACGGCCATGACTCCGATGACGCCGCCGATGAGCACACCGACGACGCCGGCGAGTGCCGCGACCATTGGGTGGACTTCAGCGATGATGAGCGATCCATGCATAGCGCCATCCTTGGACGCGCGGCATGTCGGACTCGACCGGCGTCATGTTGCTCGCCGACCATCCTGCATGGTGTCCCGATCGGCGATCGGGACGGCCGTTCCTGATCAACTCGTCATCGTGCACAGATTGCCGCGGTCGCCTTGGGCGCGCGTGGCATTCGATGGATCGTTGCCTCCAGCGGTTGTGCCTTGGAATGTACCCTTGCTTGCGTGTTCATCCTCGTGGCGCCGCTTGCTGGTGAGTCCCGGCCCCGAAATGAGGGGCCGACGATGAGTCGAGTCAATCTATGACGCGGGATACCCCGCGCGCCGGTCGAGGGTTTTAGCTCATGGCCGGAAACCCTGTCTCGGCTGAACGGCCGCTACCTTAGAAGAGGGTCGGCGGTCCGAAGCGTCTTCCGCCATCGGGGCGGATACGGTAGTACACACCCCGAACTTGCCCGCGTCAACTGGCGCCCCCTCGGAACCGGCTTTCGTGGCCGTTCAGGGGCATTCCCCGTAGCATGGAGCCATCATGTCCGCAGTGTTCCGGTGGCTGTCCGACCTCCTCCCGACGAATCCGATCGTCGTGCGTCTCGTGCAGGGCGGCTCCCGGCGGATGCAGCACATGTATGTCCGGGCGGCCTACCTCGCGGTGCTCATCATCGTGCTGCTGGGCCTGCTCCTCCAGCAGGTGCAGGGGGATGTGACCTCGCTGCGGGATCTGGCGGCGAACGGAGCCCGGGCGTTCGAGATCGTGGCGTACCTCCAGGTCGCCCTGATCTGCATCCTCGCCCCGGTCTTCATGGCGGGGGCCATCGCGCAGGAAAGCAACCCCCGTACATGGGACATCCTGCTGACGACCCCCCTGAACGCGGTGCAGATCGTGCTGGGGATCCTCTTCGGCCGGTTGTTCTTCGTGCTCGCCCTCCTGAGCGCCTCGCTGCCGCTGTTCGCGGTGACGCAGTTCTTCGGCGGGGTGCCGGGATCGGCGGTGCTGCTGTCGTATGTCGTCTCGGCGTGTGCCGCGCTCCTGGTCGGTGCCACGGCGGTGGTGCTGGCGGTCAATCGGCTGGTGGGACGACGGACGGTCTTCGCGTTCTATGTGGCGGTGGTGACCTATCTGGCGGTGACCTGGGTCATCGACTTGCAGTTGCGTCCGGGGATGCCGTGGGGCGGGGTGACGGTCATGACCGCGCTCAACCCGTTCCTCGCGTTGCAGGCACTCCTGAATCCCACGAGCTACGAAGGCCCGGATGAGCTGGCGATGCAGGCGATGTCCGGGCTGGGGCGCTTCTGGTTCGGCAGTCCGGTCGCGGCGTGGACGACGGTCTCGCTGGGGGTGAGTCTCGCCCTGATGCTCACGAGCGCCCTGACCGTGCGGAATCTGGGGTCTCGGAACAGCGTGCCGTGGTACCGGCGGATGCTGCATCTCGGGGCCCGTGGGGCCGGGACGCGTCCGGCGCGGACTGTCGGGACAAACCCCATCGCGTGGCGCGAGGCCAAGGCCCGGGCGGCGACGCTGCCGATGATTCTGGTGCGGTGGTCGTTCGTTCTGGCCGGTGTGCTGTGGGGGCTGGGCGTGATCGCGTACTACCACGGCGGCGGGATGGGGCACGAGGTCTTCCGGCAGATCCTGCTCGCGACGGTGATCACCGAGATCGCGGTGGTGACGCTGGTGGCGATCAACATGTCCGCCACCGCCATCAGCCGTGAACGCGAGGACGGCACCCTCGACCTGCTGCTCACCACACCAGTGACTCCCAAGGAGTACATGGGCGGCAAACTCTTGGGGCTGATCGCCTTCCTGCTGCCGCTGCTGAGCGTGCCGATCGCGACGGTGGCGATGGCGTCGATCTATGTCCTTGCGGGCGGTCTGGGGCGGGAGGACGGGATCATGGTCCCGGCGAACTTCGGCGCTGCCGCGCCGGTGGACATACCGGTGGTGCTGCCGGAGGTCGGTCTGCTGTTCCCGCTGGTGCTGGTCCCGTTCGTCGCGTTCTGCGTGATGATCGGTCTGCAATGGTCGCTCAAGAGCCGCGGCACGGTCGGGGCGGTGGTCGCGACGGTTGGTGTCGTGGGCGTCCTCGGCGGGCTGATGGGGCTCTGCGGATGGCAGGCGGCATCGAGCATCGTGATCCTCGGACCGGCGCTGAGCGCGATGAACCCGGTGACGCTGCTGTTCTCGCTGGTGAATACCGAGCAGATGTTCTCGCCGAGCGGGGTCAACAACCCATCGGATCTGCCCGATGCGCGGATCGCCGGCGTCGTCGGGGCTCTGGTCGCGGTCGGCATCTATGTGAGCATCGTCCTCGCCCTGCGCGCGAGCATGGACCGCACCTTCGATATGACGACGCGGAAGCTGGCGGGGAACAGCTAGCTCCGTCACAGTGGAGGCACAGCATGCAAGCTTTGGACATGGCGTACATCACGACGGCATCGATGCTGTTGGTGTCTTGTTCAACATGGAGTCCCGTCGATCGCGATACGAAGCCCCGAGAAGGGACAATCCAAGTGGCGTTCAACCCCTCGGCTGTAGCGTTCCTGCCGGCATCACATCATGGTGAATGGCGTGGCGATAATCGACTATGGGTGATGGATCCGGAGACTCCGTATCGCTCAACCGGAAGTGCGCGCGTCTCGACGGATGTGATCGAGTACACATGGGAGCATGAAGGGAAACCGCACTCGGGTGAAATTGTGCTGAGCGGACAGCCCGCTGCGCTCGAAGCCCGGTGGACAGACACATGGCACTCAAAAGAGCCCATGATCCTTCACGGTTTTGCGGACAATGGGCGGATTTCCCTGTACGGAACATACTCGG
Source organism: Phycisphaeraceae bacterium (assembly GCA_007693725.1). Classification (GTDB taxonomy): domain Bacteria; phylum Planctomycetota; class Phycisphaerae; order Phycisphaerales; family UBA1924; genus REDD01. The sequence goes on along the minus strand of REDD01000235.1, from coordinate 3,704 downwards.
CGGGCGAGTACGGTGCGTGGGGCTGGCAGATCGAGATCGATGTTCAGGACAGAGAGTCGTTTTTCCTGCGGATGAGGAATGTCGTTCCTGAGCTTGGCCCGATTCCCGCGGTCATTTTGCACGCCACTCGGTGACTCACTGAATTTGAGAAGATCGGTTCTGTGTCGCCTGTGAGCACCGAAGTCGAGCTGCAACGATCAGAACTGCTTGCGGAGGCGTGCCGGGGGAATGTCCAGTTGGCCGCGGTATTTCGCGACGGTGCGCCGAGCGATGTCGAGTCCCTTGTCCTTGAGCGCCTTGGCGATGGCATCATCGCTCAGGGGTGAGGACTTGTCCTCGTTGTCCACGACCTCGCGGAGGGCGGCCTTGATGGCGTCCCACGAGACCTCCTCGCCGGAATCGGTCTGGGTGCCGCCGGTGAAGAGCTTGCGGAGCGGGATGATGCCGCGGGGTGTCTGGAGATGCTTGCCCGCGACCGCGCGTGAGACCGTGGCGACATGGATGCCGAGTTGATCGGCGACCTGTGTCATGGGGAGCGGCTTCACCGCCTCGATGCCGTAGTCGAAGACATCACGCTGCGCGGCGACCACGACGCGGAGCACGCGGAGCAGCGTCTGGCGGCGCTGCTCGACGGCGTCGATGAGCCATTGCGCGTTGGAGATGTTGGTCTTGAGAAACTCGCGGTCGTTCTTCGGAATGGCGCGATCCTTCGCCATGCGCGCGTACTCGCGGTTGAGACGCAGATTCGGAAGGCGGTTGTCGGTGAGATAGACGATGTAGTCGTCCTGCTCCTCGTCATACTCGACGATGGCATCGGGAAAAATGGTCTGCGGCGTGGCGGAGACGAGCGCTCGCCCCGGATGGATGGAGAGTCGGCGCATCTGTTCGATGGCGGTCTTGATCTCGTCGAGGGTGAAGCCGGTCTTCTGCGCGACGCGCGGGAGACGGTTGTGGATCAGGTCGTCGAGATGATCTGCAATCAGCTCCCGGACCTTGGTGAGGTCGTTGGTCGGCTCGCTCTCGATGAGGGCATCGACCTGGAGCAGGAGACACTCACGGACATCGCGAGCACCGATGCCCGGGGGGTCGATATAGAGCTGCACCCCGGTCAGCGCGCGTTCGAGTGCTTCTGTCGTGATGGGCGCGGATGAGTCCGGAAGAATGTTCGGCGGGAGCGTGCGTCGGACCTCGTCGAGAGGCACGCGCATGTAGCCGTCGTCGTCGATGTGCTCGATGATGATGCGCCCGAGCGCACGGGTCTCCTCGTCCACCTCGGTGAAGGCCCACTGTTCGAGAAGCTGCTGAGTCAGCGAGACGGCGCGGGCCTCGGTGCTGGCCATCGCGTCGAGCTTGGCGTCGCGCTCCCCATCCATGCGGGCGGGGGAGTAGCTGCCGGGCTCGTACTCGGTGCGCGTCCGGGTGGGGGAGTCGTCGGTGTCGATGGCATCCGGGTTGTCGTTGGCGAAGGAATCGAGCCGGGCGAAGTCCGCCACCGCACCGTCCTCATCGACGCGGAGTTCGCTCTGGAAATCGCGGTCGTCCTGATCGGCTTCGCGCTGCACCTCGGCGGCGGCACGCGGGTCGGCCTCCGGCTCGTAGGTTTCGAGGGTGACATTCGACTCCAACTCCTGCTCGATGCGCTCCTCCAACTCCTGGAGCGACATCTGCAGGATCTCCATGGACTGGATCATCCTGGGCGCGAGCCGCATCTGCTGGCTCATGCGCATGTGTTGGCTGGTGTCGAACCGCATGTGGCTCCGGTGTTTGTGCCTCCCGCTCACACGCGGGCGTGCACCGTGATTGTTCCCCCATCAGCGTAGTATCGACCAGCCGGGGGCGGGGATCCTTCGAGAATTCATTGTGGATCGATCGCGCCCACCCTGACGGTTGTACGGCACGAATGGTTCGTACGGGGCGGAATCGGAGAATATTACACGGGCCGCCGTCCCTCGATGGCGTCGGAGAGCGCGGCCTTGGTCGCGTATTCGAGATCCCGTCCCGACGAAAGGCCGCGGGCGAGGCGCGTGATCCGGACTCCGGTGTCGGCGAGCCGATCGGCAAGATAGAGCGCCGTGCCATCGCCCTCGAACGACGGATTCAAGCCGAGAACCACCTCGCGCACGGGCACTCCGGCGCAATTGATCTCGGGTTTCTTGATGCGCATCACGAGACCATCGATGGTGAGCGTCTCGGGGCCGACACCTTCGAGCGGGGCGAGCCGACCGAGCAGGACATGGTAGACGCCGCGGTACATGCCGGTCTGCTCGATGGCGATGAGGTCGCGCGGCTGCTCGACGACGAGGATGGTCGAGCGGTCGCGGGCTTGATCGTTGCAGATCGCGCAGCGTTCGCCATCGCTGAAGTTGAAGCAGATCGAGCAGTAGCGGACGGCGTTCTTGACATCCTCGATGGCCTTGGCGAGCGCCATGGCATCGTCATTGGATGCCTTGAGGATGTGGAAGGCGAGCCGCTCGGCGGAGCGGCGTCCGATGCCGGGGAGACGGGCGAACTCGTCCAGCAGACGCCGAACCGTCTCGGGATAGGCGCGCGGCACCGCATCATTGCGATCGTTCCGGGATCTCGGAGATGCGGGCGGCATCGGGTCAGCCACCGCCGATCATGCGATCGAGGCCGGGAATATCGGGCAGCTCGTACTCCTGCGCGATGCGCCGGACTTCCTCCTTGATCATCGCCTGCGCCTGCTGCATGGCCTCGTTGGTCGCTTCCATGATGAGCGATTCGCCCATCGCCTTCCCGGAGGCGTCCGAGTACATGCCGGCGATCATCGAGGGGTCGAGTTGCACTTCAAGAACCTGAAATCTGCCCGAGACGGTGACGCGTGCCGCGCCGCCGCCCGCGGTGCCGATGCAGCGGATGCGCTCGACGCGGCGCTGGACCTCCTCGCCGATTTCCTTGATGCGGTCCTTGTTCTTGAGCAGCCCGGCGATCGCGCCCATGGCCTTCATCTGATCGAACATCGTGATTCACACTCCTGTCGGAAGGTCGTCTTCATCGCCGGGGACGCCATGCGGGCTATTTTCCTCGTTCGGGCGGATCCACGCGCACGAGGCGCGCCTGGAAGAGATCCATCGCCTTCTGGACGAGAGGATTGTTCGCCGCATCGCGTCGTGCCGCGGCGTCGAGTTCCTCATCGGGGACCACCTGCGATGCCGCTGTGTCCTCGGGAGCATGCACCTCGACGCGCACGGGCGAGCCGTAGGCAGCGCCGATCCGCTCTTCGAGCCACTTCCGGCGGGTGCGGGCGCGACCGGCGGCCCCGGCATCATCGCTTTCGACGGTCGCGACGCCGTGCTCCAGCGACACGAGACGGAGCGATTCCACGAGCGCAGCGCCCGCGGGCGATGAAGCGACGGAAGCGCACACCGACGCCCAGACTCCCGGCGGATCGAGCGGCACCCCCGCCTTGGTCTCGGCGACCGTGACGGGGCGAGGGGGCGCGGCGGTGGTGGCTGCGGCGGCGGGCTCCTGCACTTCGCTCACCCGTGGCTTGGGGGCCACGGGGCTGGGGAGCGAGGGGGCGGTGGAGTCCGCCGTCACGCTTTTTTTGACGGGCTGCCTCGCGTGGGAGTCGGCAGCGCATCGGGCTTGGCCTCGATGAGCGCGGCGACACGAGCGAGCCGCTCGGTCATGGCGAGACGCACGATGAGGGCATCCAGAAGGGCGCGGGGGGTGCTGCTGGATCG
>REDD01000174.1 GCA_007693725.1 Phycisphaeraceae bacterium | reverse complement strand
GCCCCTGCTTCGCGCGGATCAGGTAGCTCCCGCGTGTCGGACGATGCCCGCGCGCAATCGGCACGCCCTTCGGGCGCACCAGCGTATCCACCATCATCTCCAGCGGCTCCACCTCCGCCATCGCCTCGGCGCGCGTCGCCAGATGGATGTCGATCTCGAATTGGCCCATCGACACGCTCGCGCTCAGCGTGCTCCCATCGCGATCGATCACCATGCGCTGCACCACATCCGGCACCACCGATTGCTCCACCTCCACCCGATACCCCTCGATCTCGCGCCCGAGCGCCCGCACGCCCACCCGCTCACCGACCCGCATCTTCGCGCCCACCGGCGTCGCGCCCAGCGTCGGGTCGATCGTCGTGAAGACAATCTCCGTCGCGCCCGCCTCGAGACGCCTGCGAACGAACTCCGCCGCCTGCATCGGCGTCAGCCATGTCTCCTCCGGTAGCGGCTCGACCCGCTCGCTCGTCAGCCCGAACTGGCGCGTCTGCGTCACCAGCCGATCCTCCTCGAACACCGAACGCGACTGCACCTCCACCATCCCCATCTTCTGCATCATCCGCATCTCGACCGGCTTCCCCTCCGGCGTCTCCACGAAGCCGGTGCGGATGACGATCTCGATCCCATCATCGAACCGCCCGACCTTCATGCTCATCTCCATCTCGGTGCGGATGTTCCCCGTCCGCAGCGCCGTCACCGCCTCGCGCATCCACCCCACGCGCTGCCCCTGCATCGACACCGTGTACCACCGCTCCTCCCGCGTCCCCGGCTCCACACACAATCCGCACGGCACCAGCACCAGCAGCACCGAGAGCAACGCCACCCATCGCATCATCCGCATCGAAATCCTCCTTGCGGGCCACCACACAAGCCATCCGCCCAACACCCTATCCTCTCACGCCATGATCGACACCCACTGCCACCTCACCTTCCCCGACTACGAGGGACGCATCCCCGAGGTCCTCGCCTCTGCAACCGCCGACGGCGTCACCGGCTGCATCACCATCTCCACCACCACCCACGACTGCCTCGACGCACTCGACATCGCCTCCCGCCACGACCGCGTCTGGTGCAGCGCGGGCGTCCACCCCCTCTACGCCGACAAGGGCCACCACGACTGGCCCAACCTCGCCCGCGTCATCCGCCATCCCAAGTGTGTCGCGTGGGGCGAACTCGGCCTCGACAACCACTACGCCAAGCCCCCCCGCGCCATCCAGGATCGGGTCCTCGAAGAGCAGCTCGCCTTCATCCTCTCCCAGCGACCCCAGGTCGAAAAGCCGCTCATCCTCCACTGCCGCGAGGCCTTCGCCGATCTCATCCCCATCCTCGAGTCCTCCGGCCTCCCCGCCGACCGCATGGTCTTCCACTGCTTCACCGGCGACACCGACGACATGCGCCGCATCATTGACTTCGGCGCGTGGGTCTCCTTCACCGGCGTCCTCACTTACAAAAACGCCCCCGAGGTCCGCGCCGCCGCGAAGCTCCTCCCCATCGACCGCGTCATGGTCGAAACCGATGCGCCCTTCCTCCCGCCCGAGCCGCACCGCACCGTCCGCCCCAACGAACCCCGCCTCGTCGTCCACACCGCCCGCAAGCTCGCCGAACTCCACGACCGCCCCTACGAGGACATGCACAACATCCTCAACGACAACACCAGGCGCTTCTTCGGCATCGAGTAGTTACGCCCCCACCATCCGCGCGTACAGCGCCCGCGCCCGGTCCGGGTTCGTGACCCCCGACACGATCGCCCGCGCATCGGGGAACACCGTCAGCACCACGCCCTCCCCCACATCCGCCCGCTCGCCATCCAGCCGCACCCGCACCAGAAACGCCGTCGTCTCCACCGAGCCGACTCCTCGCAGCCGCTCACCCAGCGCCCCCAGATCAAGGGGCGCGCCCGAGGCGCTCGGCAGCACCTGCACCGCATTCCTGCCGCACAGGGTCGCCACGCCGTCGCCCGCCGGTCGATCCAGAAACTCGTACCTGCCCCGCCCGCAGCACACGCACTCGGGATCGCGCGCGCTGCTCGTATCCACCAGCATCACACCACCCGTCCACGCCTCGAACCGCGCCAGCACCCGATGCACCCGCTCGTGCGCCCCCGACAGAACCTTGATCGCCTCCATCGACTGCCACGAAGCCACCAGCCCGACCATCGGCCCCAGCACCCCGGCGGTATCGCAGGTCGGCATACTCCCCGGCGCCGGCATCTCCGGAAACAGGCAGCGGATGCACGGTGTCGGGCTTTGTGCGCGCGCTGTCGCCCACTTCTCAGGCAGCACCGTCGCCGCGGCACCCGAAACGCCCACCACACCCGCGTAGCAGTACGGGATGCCCTCGCGCACCGCGAAATCGTTGAGCAGGTACCGCGTCTCGTAGTTGTCCGTGCCGTCCACGATCACATCGAAGCCCGTCGCTTCCGCCGGCGTCCCCCCCGAGCCCATCGCGCGCAGACGGGGCAGCGTCGCGCTGTTGACATCGCACACCACCGCCCCGACCCGCACCTCCGAGTTCACCTCCGCGAGCCGCCGACGCGCCGCCTCCGCCTTGGGAATCCCCGCCCGCGCATCGGACTCCGTAAACAATGTCTGCCGGTGCAGATTCGTGAACTCCACGACATCGCGATCGACCAGCGTGATCCGCCCGACGCCAGCGCGGCAGAGCCAGTCCGCGCTGGTGCAGCCCAGTGCGCCGACGCCGACGATCAGGGCGTGCGCGCGCGCCAAGCGCGACTGTCCCTCGACACCGATTTCGGGGAGGAGCATCTGGCGCTGGTAGCGGCGGGGCTGGCTCGGCGGGTTGGTCTCGGTCACGCCCAGATCATTGGCCGGCGGAGGGCGGCGCATCGGATTGATCTTTCGTTGCGGGTGTGAAACGCAGTGAACCCGTGACGAAGCGTGCGAGGGGAAGTCGGAAAAAGATGAGGGCGAAACCGAACAATCCGATGATGCCTGTGGAGATCAGCGCCTCCGTCCGCTCGGATTCCAGGATCTCGGGCGGGTTCGGGCGGACCAGCCACGGGACGAAGTGAGAGAGCGACGACACGAGGTACAGGATCCCGACGGTGAGCAGCACGATCTCGACCACGAAGACCGGCGACCACTGATTGATCACTGGAGCGAGGCGCTGCGGGTCGCGCTCCAGAAGCGGTGCGATCTTCTTCGCGAGGAGGAAGAGCACAACCGCCATGACGATATAGAAGATCTGCGAGAGGAGCGATCCGACCAGACCGCCGTAGATGAGTTGATCGAGAGGGACATCCTGCGCCTGTCTGGCGAGTACGACCATGTCCAGAATCGCAGACGGCATCACGATCACAAAGGTGACGATGTAGCCGAAGCTGATCACGCGGATGATCAACTCGTAGAGGTCGCGGACGGTCATGCCCGCCGGTGCGGTGTCGATCTCTGTCATCGCCTGCCCCTTTCCGGTCCGGATGCGGACGGTCGCTGGGAAAGGTGTACCACAGGTTTCGCGCCGGGGGGAGCGCGGGGCACGGAGACCCGCGTGGACGCCCGCGCGAGCGCAGAAAAAAGCCCCGGCGAGATGCTCGGGGCGATTCAGTGCGAGTCGGGCGCCTTGTGCGACTCCTCGGGAGTCGTGCGGTGCGAGGGGGCTCGGAGCGTGCCTCATCGCAGCGCGGAAATCAGCAGTCGCCACACCATGCACCCGACTGCCTTGTCGTCATCCTAGAGCCACATGCTCAACAATCTCAAGTCCGAAGGCGTCGAGGCCCGGCAATTCCTTTTTGTGATTCGTCAACAAACGGAGCCGACTCAAGCCGAGTGACCGGAGAATCTGACAACCGATGCCGACTTCGCGCTGTCGCACGCCACCGACATCGGTGGGTCTGGTGTTGATCAGGCGCGGCGCATCCTCGTCCGCATCGGGCCGGAATCCGCGGTATCCCTCCCGGATGGCGACGAGGTTCTGGCTGAGATCGTCGGCCTCGGAAGCGTGCGTGCGGAGGTAGACGATCGCGCCTTTTCCGGCCTGCTGAACGGCTTTCATCGAGGCGCGGAGGGCGTGCGCGGAGGGCTCGGAGTCGCCCGACTTGCCGCGATATCCGAAGATGTCGCCCAGGAGATCGCGCCGGTGCATGCGGACCAGGACCGGCTCGGGATGCTCGATCGGGCGCTGGTGCTGGTCGAGTGTGCCGATGTCGCCGACGGTGAGCGCGAGGTGGACCTGCGGATCGACGCCGGACTCGAAGGCGTAGAGGGTGAAGGGGCCTTCGTGGGTCTCGATCGGGATCCCCTGAATCGGGTTGGTGCGGCGCACGAGGGACTCGCGCGAGAGGCGGTGCTCGATGAGCTGCGCGACGGAGCAGATCTTGATGTCATGCTTCTGGGCGATTTTTTCGAGGTCGGGGAGCCGGGCCATGTGCCCGTCCTCGCGCATGATCTCGATGATGACCGCGGCGGGGTAGAGCCCGGCGAGGCGGCAGAGGTCGATGGATCCCTCGGTCTGCCCCATGCGGACGAGGACGCCGCCGTCGCGCGAGCGGAGCGGGTTGATGTGGCCGGGGCGGACGAAGTCGGCGGGGCCGGAGGATTGGTCGATGGCGAGCTTGATGGCGCGGGCGCGTTCGTGCGCGGAGACGCCGGTGGTGAAGCCGTGGCGCGGGTGGCCGTCGATCGAGACGGTCAGCGGCGTCGCGCGGACGGAGGTGTTGACGGGCGATTGGGGGTGCAGATCGAGCCGGTCGCAGTCGCTCTCGGTGAGCGAGAGGCAGAGATAGCCGCGGGCGACGGTCAGCATGAAGTTGATCGCCTCGGGCGTGACATGCTCGGCACCGAGGACAAGGTCGCCCTCGTTCTCCCGGTCCTCATCGTCGACGAGGATGACCATCTTGCCGGCGCGGATGTCGTTCAGGATGTCGGGGATGGGTGCGAGCACGGGACGATGGTAGAGGGCTCGGGCGGAATGTGTGCTTCCCGGCCGCGGGGTCCATACTGTGACCGGACGGGGGCCGGCGGGGCGCGCCGCGCCCGACCGGATTGCGTGTTCGTCGGCGAAGAAGGAACGGATTGTCATGAACGATGCGGCAGGAGCGGTGATTAACGGACAGGCGAGGCGTGAGCACGAGCGGTGGCTGCTGGAGCTGACGGGCATCCCGACCGCCGCCGGGCGCGAGCATCGCGTGGTCGCGTGGATCGCTCGATGGCTGGCCGAGCGGGACGACCTGCAACTCCGGACGGACCGCGCGGGCAACATGGAGATCGCCCACACGGAAGCTCCGGACCCCACGGAGCGACCGCCGCTGTACATCACCGCCCACCTGGACCACCCCGCGTTCGTGGTCGAGCAGATCGTCGGCCCGGGGACGGTCCGCTTGTCGTTCCGCGGCGGCGTGCTGGATCCGTACTTCGTCAACGCGCCGATCCAGATCATCACGCAGGACGACCGCGTGGTGCGTGCGACGCTGCTGGAGGCCGGCCCCGCCTCGCCGCACCGGGACTGCCTCGCGGAACTGGATGACGACGGCTCGACCGACGGGATCGCGGTGGGGGACATCGGGCGCTGGGAGAACCCCGAGGCACGGGTGACGGACGACGGGATCTTGGAGACGCACGCGTGCGACGATCTCGCGGCGGTGGCGGCAGCGCTCGGGGCGATGGATGTGCTGCGCGGGCACGAGTCGGCCCGCCATGTGCGCCTGCTCTTCACCCGCGCCGAGGAGGTCGGGTTCATCGGCGCGATCGCCGCGATGCGCGAGGGCTGGATCGACAAAGCCAGCCGCCTCGTGCTGCTGGAGAACTCGCGGGCCTTCGCGGAATCGCCGATCGACGGCGGGCCGATCGTGCGCGTCGGCGATCGGATGTCCACCTTCTCGCCGGAGCTGACGAGCGCCTTCGCGAAGGTGGCCGAGGACATCGCCAAGCAGCGCGAGGGGAGCGGCGATGCGTTCCGTTGGCAGCGGAAGCTCATGCCCGGCGGCGCGTGCGAGGCGACGGTCTTCCAGGCGTGGGGGTACGAGGCGACCTGCCTCTGCCTGCCGCTGGGCAACTACCACAACATGGCGAATCTGGCGGAGGTGCAGGCGAAGGAGCCGGATGCAGTCGCGAGCGCACGCTGCGGCCCGGAGCAGATCGCGCTGAGCGATTTCCATGGGCTCGTGGACCTGCTGGTCGGCGCCGGTCTGCATCTGGCAGAGGTCCCACCGATGATCGAGCGGCTGGAGAAGCTCTACGAGGAACGCAAGGGCGTGCTGGAGGATCTGGGCACCGACGGCGGCGTAGACACCGAAGGCGCGGCGTGGGGATTGACGAGGGGGGCGTAAATACGAGCGTGGAGCGTGAGCGACATGGTCCCAAGGGCGTGCTGGAGGATTTGGGCACCGAGGGCGGCGTGGGGCCTGACACGGGGGGCGTGATTGGTGAGGCACTGGGCACTCGGAGAGACGAATGGACGCGTGGAACAGCAATGGTTGGTTCGCGCCGGTGCTCGCCGAGATCAGCGACAAGCTGCCTTCTTTCGCGATGACGCTGTGCATGAGCGCGTTCGTTGTCGTGGTCGCGGTGTGTCTCGCTCGGGTTCGGTGGTGGCTGAGTCTCCCGGCGTTGCCGTTCTTTGCATCCTGGAATTATGTGGAATGGGGCCAGTTGAACGAGCCCTACTTCGGTGGGCTCATTCTGGAAGAGATGGGCGTGGGGTATGTCGTTGGCCAGTTTGTCGCGATCAACCTTCCGGTCGTCATCGGAGCGTTGATCGCGGTGCGATTCCGCAATGTCGATCGCTCCGGGTCGTTCCGGTACGAGCGTGGAGCGTAAGCGACATGGTCCCTCTTCTTGTGTCGCTTCGTTACTGGTGATCCAGGACATACTCGATTGCCGCACGAAGTGGCTTCTCTTCGTTGATCCACCTCGTGCTGCCGTGCTTTGTCCAGATCGATTCTTCGGGACCGCGCAAGCCCGCCTCGCGGAGCATGCGTGTTGACCTCGCCTTGAAATCCGTCATCACGCGTTCCGGTGTGTGGGATGGCGCCTGCACCACACAATGCACATGATTCGTCCGGACATTCAGCGCCATGACTGTCCAGCCCCGGTATTCGGCGCACTCTTGAATGGCCTGATGAACGATCTTGCGCTCCTCCGTCGAGAGCACGACCGAGTCACTCGTTGAAACAGCGACATCCCGTTCGCGGAGGCGGGCGTCGGGCGCCAGGCGTGGAGAGTTCCGTTGGTTGTTGTGTCGATCCACGGACCGGCGCTCATCGCCGTGGAGCCACGATTGATATGTGGTCCATGTGACGAAATATGCGAGCGGATTCGGCACGGCTTGCAGGGTATCGAATCAAGTAGGGACCATGTCGCTTACGCTCCACGCTCGTACCGGGGGCGTTCCGGGGGGGCACCGGGGACTCCCGTGAA
>REDD01000119.1 GCA_007693725.1 Phycisphaeraceae bacterium | reverse complement strand
CCCTAACCTCCTGATCCGTAGTCAGGTGCTCTATCCAATTGAGCTACGCCCGCACCCTGCCCGGCTTGCCGGGCGTGGATCGAGAGCATAAGCCCTGCATCCCACCCCGGCAAGGGCGACATCGCCACGACGCCACGGCAATCCCGCATTGCCCCGCTACCATCGCCCCGCTGGTGCAACGCTTTACCTCACGCATCACCCAAGCCCCCACCGAAGCCATTCGGAGCCATCCCACATGCCCCTCCCCGCCCGCACGGGCCGTCCATCCGCGCCCGCCTCACACACCCCCGGACCCCCCGGAACCCGCCCCTCCGCCCACGCCCCCAAGGCCCGCCCCAAGGCCACCATCATCGCCGGGGATGCCCGCTTCACCATCCTCACCCCCGCCCTCATCCGCATGGAGTACACCCCCGGGAGTGGGGGAGAGGCCGCCGCCTTCGAGGACCGCGCCTCCCAGGCCTTCATCCGGCGCGACCTCGATCTCCCCGAATTCACCCACGCACAGGACAAGGGCTGGCTCACCATCGAGACCGCCGAACTCACCCTCCGCTGGCGCATCGGCAGCGGACCCTCCGGCGCGTTCTCGCCAGACAACCTCTCCATCCGCTTCCGCCTCCAAGATCGAGAGATCACATGGCGTCCGGGCACGGACAACCTCGGCAACCTCCGCGGCACCACCCGAACCCTCGACGGCGTTTCCGGATCCTGCCCCCTCGAACCCGGCCTCCTCTCCCGCGACGGCTGGACCCTCGTCGACGACTCCGCCACGCCCCTCTTCGACGGCTCCGACTGGGACTGGATGACCGCCCGTCCCGACCCAAAGGCCAACCTCGACTGGTACTTCTTCGCCTACGGGCACGACTACACCCGACTCCTCCGCGACTACACCAGCATCAGCGGCAGCATCCCCCTCCCGCCCGCGTACATCTTCGGTTCGTGGTGGAGCCGCTACTGGCCCTACACGGATGAGGAGTTCAAGGCCCTCGTCGCCGAGTTCGATGAGCATGGCGTCCCGCTGGACATCCTCGTGCTCGACATGGACTGGCACCTCACCGGCTGGACCGGCTACACATGGGATCCGCAGTACTTCCCCGATCCCGAGCAATTCCTTTCGTGGTGCCGCGACAAGGGACTGCGCACCACCCTCAACCTCCACCCCGCCGACGGCGTCGGCAAGCACGAATCCCAGTTCCGCGCCATGGCGAGCGCCGTCAAGGCCAAGCGCTCCGACTACCGCATCCACTTCGACTGCACCAGCAAGACCTACATGCGCGCCTACTTCGACATCCTCCACCGCCCCCTCGAAGCCATGGGCGTCGACTTCTGGTGGATGGACTGGCAGCAGGGCACCGAAACCAAAGTCACGGGACTCGATCCGCTCTGGTGGCTCAACCACCTCCACTGGGAGGACATGGAGCGCAACCCCGAGCGAACCGGCGATCGCGCCATCATCTTCAGCCGCTGGGGCGGACTCGGGAACCAGCGTTACCCCATCGGCTTCTCCGGCGACACCTACAACGACTGGCCCTCCCTCGCCTTCCAGCCCTACTTCACCGCCACCGCCGCCAATGTCGGCTACGCCTACTGGTCGCACGACATCGGTGGCCACCAGCCCGGCCCCGTCGAGGATGAGCTGTACGCACGCTGGGTCCAGTTCGGCATCTTCAGCCCCGTCCTCCGCACGCACTGCGGCAGGAACCCCGCCGCGGAACGACGCATCTGGAAGTTCCGCGACGATGCCTACCGCGCCATGAAGGACGCCTTCCACTGGCGTTACCGCATGCTGCCCTACCTCTACACCGCCTGCCGTCGCACCTACGACGAGGCCATCCCGCTCTGCCGCCCGCTCTACTACGACTGGCCCGAAGAAGACAACGCCTACGCATTCCAGAATCAGTACCTCTTCGGCGAAGACCTGCTCGTCGCGCCCATCGTCGAGCCGTCCAACGAGTCTTCCGGTCTCGCCTGCACCGATGTCTGGTTCCCGCCCGGCGACGACTGGATCGACTGGTTCACCGGCCGCCGCCACACCGGCGACACCCGCGCACGCCTCCTCTACGCCATCGACGAGGTGCCCGTCTTCGCTCGCGCCGGATCCATCATCCCGCATGGCCCCGACATGATGCGCACCGGAGAGAAGCCGCTCGATCCGCTGACGCTCCATGTCTTCCCCGGCGCCTCCGGCACCACCCGCCTCTACGAGGACGATGGCCTCACCGACGGCTACCGCTCCGGCGTCTGCGCCTGGACCGCCATCGAGCACACCACCACCAACGCCGAGACGCAGATCATCGTGCATCCCGCCGAGGGCTCCTTCGATGGCATGGTCAGCGAACGCGCCATCGAGGTGCGCCTCCGCGATGCATGGCCGCCCAGCGAAGTCCGCATCGATGGCGAAGCCGTCGATCGCCTCGCCGGTCCCGCTGTCTCGGGACAGGCCGGTTGGTGGTACGACGAGCGCGAGATGAGCATCTGCATCCGCTCGCAGCGCAAGTCCGTCCGTGAGCAGACCGAATGCACGATCCGCCGCGCTCTGCCGCAGGAGGCCGAGGCGCCGCTCCGCGCCGGTCTGCGCGGCCAGCTCGCCCTGCTCGACTCCATCGCAGCCCAACTGGACATCGACACACCCGATGGCATCACACAAGCCCTCGCCATACGCCACGAAGCCGCCCGCGATCCCGCACAAGCCGCCGACTGGGCGCAGCGCCTGCAGGACGGCTGGTGGTCACTCGTCGAGGGTGTGAACGATTCGCCCGGCGCGGGCCGCGATCGCGCCCTCGCCAAGCTCCTCGGACTCATCGTCCACCTCGATGTCGTCTCCGACGATGCCGGTGCGCTCCGCACCGTCGCCGAGATCGATTTCGCGCCGCGCTTCAGCGCGCTGCACAGCGTGACCGCATCCATCTCCCTCCACGCCTCCGGCGCATGGAAGCTCGGAGACCTCACCACCGAGATCGCCACGCCGCGCTCAATCGGCGCTCAGCAGGAGATCAGTGCGCCCATCACCCCGACCGGCCCCGCCCGCGCCACCGGCGAGATCGAACTCAGCATCGAGATCGAATCGGGCAGCATCCGCTTCCCGCTCTCGACCAGTCGAATCTTCTGCCCATCCATCAACGCCTGGGCGATCTGCGGCCCGTTCGAGGCCCCTTTCGATGCAGCCCAACTCGAAACCGACCTCGGCCCGGAGTCCGCCTTCGGCCCCAGTTCGCCGACGCTCCCCAAGCTCGCGCGCCAGTGGAAGCTCTGGCAGCGCCCCGCCACGCTCAATCCGCAGCAGGAGTTCATGGTCGATCTTCAGAAGGTCTTCGGCGCACCGAGCGATGAGCCGATCGAGAACGCCTTCTGCTACGCCGCGTGCATCATCGAATCGCCCGACGACCGCGACGCCGTGCTCGTCTTCGGCAGCGACGACTCCATCACCATCGACCTCAACGCGCAGCGCCTCTTCAAGCACCACATCCAGCGCGGCTACCGCCCCCGCGAGGAGCAGCAGCCGATCCGCCTCCGCAAGGGCGTCAACACCCTCCTGCTCAAGGTCGGCAACGCCCTCCAGGGCTGGTCCTTCGGCATGCACATCGAGACCCCCGATGGCCGCCCCATGACCGACCTTGCGCTCTCGACACCGCCCATCGGCTGACCCCCCCCGGATCTCCACACCCAGCCCACTCCCGGCTCACACCCTCTCCAGATCCGCCCGTACAGATCGTGGGGCGGGTTTTCCCGCTCTTGTCGAGATTTGAGAATCAATTATCATTCTCCTCCCATGTCCCGGCTCACCCGACAGCAGCAGGCCATCTCCGATGCGCTCGAAGGCGCCGGTCGCCCCCTCTCCATCGAGGAGATCCACGCCGAGGCCCGCGCGACCATCCCCTCGCTCGGCATCGCCACGGTCTATCGCGCGGTGCGCAAGCTGACGGAGGCCGAGGTCGCCGTGCCCGTCTCGCTCCCCGGCGAGCCCGACCGCTACGAGCACAAGTGCTGCGCCGACAAGCATCACCACCACTTCAAGTGCGAGGAGTGCTCGCGCGTCTTCGACATCCACGGCTGCCCCGGCGGCATGCGCGCCATGCTCCCCGAGGGCTTCACCCTCCACGCGCACCACATCACCCTCTTCGGTCTCTGCGATGAATGCCGATCCGAGCCGCCCCCAGCCGCCGCCCGGCGCGGCTTCACGCTCGTCGAACTGCTCGTGGTCATCGCCATCGTTGCGCTGCTCGTCGGTGTGCTGCTCCCGGCTCTGGGCACGGCGCGATCCGCCGCGCAAACCGCTGCCTGCATGAGCAATCTCCGCCAGCTCGTCCTCGCGCAGGCCGCCTACAGCGAGGACCACAACGGCCGACTCGTCACCTACGGCCTCGCGCACGGCCCCGTCGAACTCGACGAATCACTCGCCTGGCTCGAAGACCTCCGCGAATATCTCCATCCCATCGACGGCGTCGCCCGTTCGCCCGCAGACCGTTCCCCACATTGGAGCGCTGAGGATGGCGGCCAAGGCGAGCCCGTTCCGCGCTCGCAGGGACTCCGCTTCCGGCGCACCTCGTACGGCCTGAACGAGCACCTCACGCCCGATGCACCCGCACACCCCATCACCGGCCGACGCATTGGACGCGACAACATCTACAAAGTCCGCCAGCCCGCCACACTCATCCAGTGGGTCCGCATGGCCGAGCGCGGCGAGTTCGCCGGTTCCGACCATGTCCACGCGGCATCGTGGGGCAATCCGGTCCCGATCCCCGATCTGCCCGCGCGGCGCGCTGCCGAGCAGATGCAGATCGATGCCAACGGTGGACCGCGCACCTTCGCCGACGACGCCCGTGTGCTCCGCGCCTCGCCCGAAGCGCGCGCCCCGTACGCCTTTCTCGGCGGCAGCGTCAGTGTGCGCACCTTCGCCGAGGTGTACCGCTCGATCAATGAAAACCAGTTCAACCCGCTTCTGCAGGAATGAAGCATGCACCAATGCACGAGCCCGTGTCCGGGATGACTCAGGGCGTGCGAACACCAGATGGAAAAGAAGGAGACAGAGATGAATCGAATCACCACCCTCGCCGCCCTCTCCGGGCTCTTGGTTCTGCCGAGCATCGCGCTTGCGGGCATTGATGTTCTCCCGCGCATCG
This sequence comes from Phycisphaeraceae bacterium, assembly GCA_007693725.1. GTDB lineage: Bacteria > Planctomycetota > Phycisphaerae > Phycisphaerales > UBA1924 > REDD01. Next base: position 2,316 of record REDD01000119.1, on the reverse strand, counting down.
AGAACGGGCGCATCGTCACCTACGCCTACGACAAGGACGATGCCGAAGTCCTCGGCCGCTCGCGCGTCTTCGGCGCCGAACTCGGCGAGTTCCCCTTCCCCGCCGGTGAAACCGAAGAACCCGGCTTCTACACCGATGCGACCGTCGGCAACCTCCCCGCCGGCGCGGGCATCGGCTACCGCATCCTCGGCGGCCTGCGCCTCTGGGACGAGGCGCTGGGCAACTTCGACACCCTCGCCGCCGTCACCATGGATCTCGAAACCGCCGGCGGCACCGAGATCCGCACCACGCCCAACGACCTCGTCAGCATCGTCGACGGCCCCATCTTCGGTGTCGTCTCCGGCTCACTCTTCTTCGATGCACACCCCGACTATGTCCTCTCCGATGCGAGCGCTGAGGGCATCTACCTGCTGACCATCTCGGTCTGGACCGATCTCGCGGGCATCAACGACTCCAGGCCGCTCTTCCTCGTCTTCGGCAACGAGGCCAATGAAGCGCAGTTCGATGCGGCCATTGCCTACGCACAGAATGTTCTCGTTCCGGCGCCGGGCGCTGCGGTCCTCTTCGCCGCCGCGATCCCCTTCGCCATGCGTCGGCGTCGCTGATCGAATCACCACTTCCCCCTGCCGGGCGTGTCGCTTCGCCGCGACACGCCCGATTCCGCACCCCCGGTACCCACCGGTACCCCGCACCCTCGGACCCTCGGAGCAAGTCCATGACCGCTCGCTCATCATCACTCGCCCTCGGCGCCCTCCTCATCGCATCTTCCGCAGTGCTCGCCACCGATGATCACTTCGATGTCTTCCTGACCGTCGATGCCCAGACCAACACACTCACCACCGGACGCGTCGCATTCCACCTCCCCGGCCAGCCCGTCGAGTTCCCGATCCGCATCTTCACCGAGCCGATGGGCAAGCTCGGCGTCCCCACCTTCACCGATGCGCCGGGCTTCTTCGCGAAGGTCGGCGACCTGCCCCCATCCACCCTGATCGGCTACGACATCACCGACACGCTCCGCATCTGGAGCGCCGCCGATGGCCACTTCGACGACCCCGCCCCCGAATCACTCAGCATCACGCGTTTCGGCACGACCATCGAGACGCCGACATTCCCGGCAACCTTCGCCGCGGGCTTCTGGCTCGGCATATCGAGCAGTTCCGGCTCGTTGCACGACCACGCCGACTTCTTCCTGCTCCCGGCGCCCGGCAACACCGACCCCCAGCCCGGCCTCTATCTCCTGACGCTCACCCTCCGGACCGACAGCCCCGCCATCGCCCACGCCGAGCCGATCTACATCGTCTTCGATTTCGAGACCAACGGTGCCCAACTCCAGCCCGCCGTCGCGTGGCTCAACGATCTCATCACGCCCCCACCTGCGTGCCCCGGCGACATCAACGCCGACGGCGCGACGAATCTCGACGATTTCATCATCCTCGCCGCGAACTTTGGTGTGACATCCGGTGCAAGCCGTGCACAGGGCGATCTCAATGGAGATGGCGCCGTCAACCTCGACGACTTCATCATCCTTGCCTCGGACTTCGGCTGCACCGAGTAATCGTCGTTCCCGAATCAGTCAGTTCGCCCGCAGCACATCCGCCGTCACCGGACGGATGATCTTCACGCGCTCGCTGCGACCGACCTCGCTGTCGCCGCGCACGCCGACGATCGAGCCGACCATGCCTTCGAGTTCCAGCCCCTCCGTCGGGAGCACATACGCGATCGTTCGGATCGCGTTGCCCTCCATCGACACAAGCCGGTACATCCGCGGCAGCTCAGCGCCGCTGTAGATCGTGCTCGGCAGCAGACGCCCGACCGCAGTGTACTCGCGCGAGCGCTGGGCCTGACGCACGAAGCGCTCCAGATCCTGCGCCGCCTGCGCCTGATCGGTCTCGATCCCCTGAAGATCACGCTGCACCTGCTGCAACTCCGCCCGGATCTGAAGCAACTCGATGCGGATGTCCGCCGCCGCCGCGACCGTCTCCGCGAGCGGACCTTCGCCCGAGACGCTTGCCTTGAGGGCCTCGAACTCGCCGATCAGATCGGTGAATTCCGCTTCCAGAAGCGGCTGCTGCAGCACGCGCCGGTACGCCTCATCCAACTCCGCGAGACGATTGATCGCACGGTTCTCGGGGGTCTCTTCCTCCGAATCCTCGGCATCCTCCGCGCCGTCAGTGCCTTGCTCATCGTCCGCGGGCTCCGCTTGGGCGGGCGTGCGCGTCTCGCGCTCGGGCGTCGGCTGCGGGCGGCGCGTGGTCTCTTCCTGCGCGGGCGTTTGCTCTTCGTCCGCGGTCTCCGTCTCCTCCGGTGCGGGGCGCG
>REDD01000240.1 GCA_007693725.1 Phycisphaeraceae bacterium | reverse complement strand
GCGGGCGCAGCGGTCGGGGGAGCGGTTCGGGTGGGACCGGCTGGCGGAGGCGTACAGCGCCTTCTTCGGGGGGATCGAGCGCGGGGCGGATGAGACGCCGGGGCCGGGGCTCGGCGGGAGCCGGTAGGATCCGCGACCCGGCGTTCAGGGGGACGCCACGGGCGTAGTGTTGGGACTTTGCTGAGAGGATCGTGTGCGATGGCGTGGTTGTCGGTTGCTGATGTGCTTCGTTCGGCTCCGGGTACGGCGTGCGTGGTGAAGGGGTGGGTCCGGACCCGGCGCGACTCGAAGGCGGGGCTGTCGTTCATCAATGTGAATGACGGCTCGTGCTTCGGGGATGTGCAGGTGGTGGCGCCCGCGGAGCTTGCGAACTACGCGGACGAGGTGCAGCACCTGACGACGGGGTGCTCGATCGAGGTGGAGGGGGAGGTGGTGGCGTCGCAGGGCAAGGGGCAGGCGGTGGAGGTGCAGGCGCGGGCGGTGCGCGTGGTGGGCTGGGTGGACGACCCGGACACCTATCCGGTGTCGGCGAAGCGGCACACCTTCGAGTACCTGCGCGATGTGGCGCACCTGCGGGTGCGGACGAACACCTTCGGGGCGGTGACACGGGTGCGGAACTGCCTGGCTCAGGCGATCCACCGGTATTTCCACGAGCGCGGGTTCCACTGGATCCACACGCCGATCATCACCGCGAGCGACTGCGAGGGCGCGGGGGCCATGTTCCGGGTGAGCACGCTGGACCTGATGAATCCGCCCCGCACGCCGGAGGGGAAGCCGGATTTCTCGGAGGACTTCTTCGGGCGGGAGGCGATGCTGACGGTGAGCGGTCAACTCTCGGTGGAGACCTACTGCTGCGCGATGAGCAAGGTGTACACCTTTGGGCCAACTTTCCGCGCGGAGAACAGCAACACGAGCCGGCATCTCTCTGAGTTCTGGATGATCGAGCCGGAGATCGCGTTCGCTGATCTTTCGGCGAACATCGCGCTGGCGGAGGACTTCCTGAAATATCTGTTCGATGCGGTGCTGACGGAGCGCCCGGACGACATGGACTTCTTCGATCTGCGGATTCAGAAGGGTGTGAAGGATCGGCTGCGGGGGATGATCGAATCGGAGTTCCGCCGGGTGTCGTACACGGATGCGGTGGACATACTGAAGAAGTCGGGCAAGTCGTTCGAGTTCCCGGTGGAGTGGGGAAGCGATCTTCAGAGCGAGCACGAGCGGTACCTGACGGAGGAGAAGTTCGGTCAGCCGGTGGTGGTGACGGACTATCCGAAGACGATCAAGGCGTTCTACATGCGCCAGAACGATGACGGGAAGACGGTGGCGGCGATGGATGTGCTGGCGCCGGGGATCGGCGAGATCATCGGCGGCTCGCAGCGCGAGGAGCGGCTGGATGTCCTGGATCGGCGCCTGGATGAGATGGGGCTGCCGAAGGAGGATTACTGGTGGTACCGGGATCTGCGTCGGTACGGGACCGTGCCGCACGCGGGGTTCGGGCTGGGCTTCGAGCGGCTGATCCAGTTCGTGACGGGGATGGCGAACATCCGCGATGTGATCCCGTTCCCACGGACGCCGGGGAACGCGGCGTTCTGAGCGCGGGGAAGCCATACCCGGTGTTTCTCCGGGATCGCATGGGGAGAGGGCGGATGGCTGTTGCTTTCGGGCGGAGGTTCGATAATCTATTTGTACGGAGTCTGCACAACTCCGTTTGAAGCACAGGGGCACCCTCGCAGGGGTGCAAAGGAGTCCGAAGAAACACCAGCGCTGCAAGCGAAGAGGGCTTGCCGCGCGAAAGGAGCAAAAAGACATGTCTCGGCCTTTGCTGCGCAGCGGTTTCGCTGCAGGTGTGGTCGTGTGTGCGCTGTCCGGTGCAACGCAGGCAGGCATGCTGCCTCCGGTGCTGCCGAGCGGCGGCGTCAAGTTCTCCGACATTCTCGACCCGGCCGGTCCCTACAAGGGGTCGTTCATCGTCGCGGACAAACTGTTCGAGATCGTCGCGTTTACACCGGTCGGCGTGACGATCATGCCTTCGATGATCGATATCGTTCCGGTGAGTTTCGGATTGCCCGCGACGGGGTTCGATCTGCAAGGGCAGTTCAGCGATGTTCCGGGCGACGGTCTCACCAGCGGATTCACGCTCCAATACAATGTGACGGTCCTCGATCCGAACAAGAAAATCGTGGATGTCAATCTGCTCTTCAACGGCACGGCGGTCGGCCAGAACAGCGCCATCACGCTGAAAGAGACGATCGTCGATCCGATGACGGCGAACTTTCTCGGGCAGTTGGATGTCTTCGCGTTCGGCGATGTTCCGATGAGTGAGTGGCGGATGGCGGACGGCGTGGATTTCGGGCCGCCGGGCTTCACCAAGCTGAACATCGTGAAGGATTTCTCGGTGTTCGCGGGATCGACAGGCAACGCCAATGCGTCTTTCATCCGGCAGACCTTCAGCCAGATCCCATCACCGGGCGTGATGTGGCTGGCAGCGCTGGGGATGGGCTTCGGGGCGCGCCGTCGGCGGTGAGCGATTCGCGGATATGATCATGAGCGGGTCGGTCGTGCGTGACCGGCCCGCTTTGCTTTGGAGAATCGAGCGTCGGGCCGGAGGTGCAGCATGGAACTCCGACAGAGCCGAGGGGCCTCCATCGGGGAGTTGCTGGTGGTGCTCATCGTGCTGGGGATCGTGGGCGGGGTGGTGGCGATGGCCCTCCAGCAGTCCGGGAGCGCGGTCGGGCAATACGGGCAGGGGCTGAGCCAGAGCCGGGACCGGGGGGCGGAGACCGCCATCGCGCTGACGATGCGGCAGGTGCACATGGCTCTGCAGGGCGCGACTCTGGGGGATCCCAGGATGCGGCTGCCGGAGGAGCCCGAGGCGATGATGGATTGGCTCGTGGAGCGGGGGTATGTGAGGCGGTCGGATCTGGCGTCGTGGCCATCGCGGACGCCGAGCGATCCGGTGTTTTTCGTCGTCGCGGGGGCGTACCAAGGGAGCATGGACGGATCGAGGGTGGCGATGTACGAGCATCCGGACAACCACGCCGGGGCTGGGGGGACGGTGGTGTACGGGGACGGCTCGGTGCGTTTTCTGGAGGGATCGGCGTTCGAGGCGGCGGTCGCGTCGGCGAGGGGCGGGGAACGCTGATTTCGGGTGTCGAGGAAGGGGTTCGGGGCGGGGTGGAGCGATTTCGGGAGTGTGGGCGTGCTGCTACAGTGGTATGCGTGGCGGGTCTCGGGTGTGTGGCGGTGTTCGGTGCGTGCGGCGTCGGAGTGGAGCCGGCAACCTCGTATCGGCGTATGGAATGTCTCGGGGCCTCGGACGGCCCCCCACTCTTGAGTGGCCCGGTGCGAACGGGCCGAGGCGGAGTCTGAGCGACCCATGAATATTCTCGGCGAGAGCGTGTCTGTCAGCGGCGAATCGATCACCGGGCACATCGCCCTGACGGCGGATCGGAAGACGGATCCGCACGCAACGCGGCTGGGGAAGTTTCTGCAGGCGTGCATCAAGTTCGGGGGGTCGGACCTGATCGTGAAGACGGGAACGATCCCGAAGGTTCGTCTGCGGGGATCTCTCAAGCCGCTGGATACGGACCCGGTGACCCAGGACGACTTCCTGAAGATCATCAAGAGCATCCTGAGCGAACAGCAGATGAAGGACCTGCAGAAATTCGGGTCCGTGGACTTCGCGTACGACTACGACTCGCAAAATCGCTTCCGCATCAACCTGTTCCAATCACGGGGCAGCTTCTCGATCGCGGCCCGTCTCATCACGAGTAACATCAAGAACTTCAAGGACCTGCACCTGCCGCCGGTGATGGCGGAGGTCGCGATGCAGCCGCAGGGGATCGTGCTGCTGGCGGGCGTCACGGGATCGGGCAAGTCGACGACGATCGCCTCGATGCTGGACTATGTGAACGAGCGGAAGCCGATCCACATCGTGACGCTCGAAGACCCGATCGAGTACATATTCGAGGACAAGAAGGCGACGATTCACCAGCGCGAGATCGGCATCGATGTCCTCGACTTCAAGACCGGTCTGCGGGCGCTGGTGCGCGAGAACCCGGATGTCGTGCTGATCGGCGAGATGCGCGACTCGGAGACCTTCGAGGCGGCGCTGCACGCGGCGGAGACGGGCCACCTGGTCTTCGGGACGATCCACGCATCGTCGGCGACGGAGACCTTCAGCCGCATCTACGACCTCTTCCACCCGGACGAGCGCGAGCAGGTGCGGAAGATCCTGGCGTTTCAGATGCGGGCGATCGTGTATCAGAAGCTGCTCCCGACGCTGCACGAGAACATCCCCCGCATCCCGGCGGTGGAGATCCTGATCAATACCGCGCCGGTGCGGAAGTACATCTCGGACGGGCGCGAGGGCGAGCTGCGTGAGATCATCAACACGCAGGAAGCGGAGCAGATCGGGATGATGGACTTCAACCTGTCTCTTGTGAAACTGGTTGAGCAGGAATACATTCACATGCGTACCGCCATGGAGGCGACGCCGAATGCCGATGAGCTTCGGATGCGTCTCAAGGGCATCTCGTGACCTTTGATGGTTGTCCGGCGCACACCGCCCGCGGATCGTTCCGTGTGCGGGCGTCGGAGGCCGACGGACTCGGCGAATGAACCCAACGATTGATTCTTCATCGTCCCTGTTGCTCCCGCTCGTGATGGGCACGGAGCCGCTGTGGCTGGTTTCGGTGTGGAAGCCGTTGCTGATACTTCCTCCGCTGCTCGCGTGGGGATGGGTGATCTCCACGATCTACGACAAGGATGCCGAGCGCTGGCACTTTGCGCGTGAGACCTGGAACCTGGGGCACATGGCGGCGGGGCTGGCGAGCGTGGCGGTGGTGGTCTTCGTGCCTCTGACGATCTGGATCACGCTCCCGCTCATGATCGTGATTCTGGTGGCCGACCTCGCGGTGTACTACGCGTACCGGAACAAGCACGAGATGGTGCCCGTGGCGTCGCGATGGAGTCTTGATCCCAGCGAGCTGTTCAAGAAGGAAACGGAAAAGAAGAAGCGGAAGAAGGCGCCGAAGGGGACCATCCGTCTGGTGATTCGCGGCAAGCGAGGGGAGATGGAGGTTCCCGAGCCGGAGACACCCGAGTTCGAGATCCGCGTGAACGCGGAGACGCTGCTGATGGCGGCGATGGAGCAGCGGGCGAGCCAACTCGATATCGGCCCGGTGAAGGAGGGCGTGTACGGGGCCTCGATCTCGGTACACGGTGCGAAGACCGCCCTGCCGCAGATGGCCGCGCCGCAGGCGCTCGCTGCGATGGACTACCTGAAGCAGGCGGCGGGCCTGGATGTGTCGGATCGACGCCGCAAGCAGAAGGGCGATATGGAGGTCGGCCCCGCGGCCACCACCACGCTGCCCGTCAGCGTGACCACGCTTGGCGGCTCCTCCGGCATGCGGATGTCGCTGCTGTTCGATCCGGTCCGTCAGGTCTCGATGCGGATCGATGACCTCGGACTGCACAAGGAGCAACTGAAGGCGCTGCGGTCGATGATCACCGAGGACCGCGGCGTTGTGCTGCTGGCGGCTCCGGCGGATGAGGGCCGGACGGCGACGATGTACGCCATTTTGCGCGAGCACGATGCGTACACCTCGAATGTGCAGACGGTGGAGAAGGATCCGCAGTCGATGATCGAGGGCGTTCGCCACAATGTGCACGATCTCCAGAAAGATGGCGGCGAGTACAGCACGCTGGTGCGGTCGATTCTCCGTCGCGACCCGGATGTGGTCGGCGTCACGGATCTCGAAGAGGACCAGAACACCGCGAAGGAAATCGCGCGGGCTGACTACGAGCGGACCCGCGTGTACCTCAGCGTGCGCACGGATGACCCCTTGAAGGCGATCCAGATCTTCTGCCATCTGGTGGGCGATGCGAAGCTGGCCGCGAAGTGCCTGCGAGGCGTCGTGGCGCAGCGGCTCGTGCGCCGGTTGTGCAACAACTGCAAAGTGGCGTTCCAGCCGACGCCGGACATCCTGAAGAAACTCGGGCTGCCGGCGGAAGTACGCGAACTGCACCGCAAGGGCGGGCGCGTGCTTGTGAAGGACAAGGAAGAGGAGTGCCCCGTCTGCGCCGGGCTGGGCTTCGTCGGGCAGGTTGGCGCCTTCGCGGTGCATCCGTTGAACGAGGAAGAGCGGGCCCTGATCGCATCCGGCGAACTGAATGCACTGCGAGCCATGTTCCGCCAGAAGAAGGAACTGAGCATCCAGCAGGCGGCCCTCCAGCATGTGATTCACGGGAACACGAGCATCGAAGAGGTGGTGCGCATCGCGACTCCGAAGAGCGCGGGCGCGAAGAAGTCGGGGACGACCGCGACGGAAAGCCCCGAAAAGCAGCCGGCGAGCGGCTGATGAGACGATGAGCAACAAGCACCGGTGAGACAACGATGATTCTGAATGTACTTGTGATTCTGTTCACTGGCGCCATTGCCCTGATGTGGGGCTTGCGCGGCAAGGGACGCGGTTTCTTCTCCTCATTCCTCGCACTGGTCTGCACGGTGATCGCCGGAGCTGTCGCGTTCGCGGCGTGGGAACCACTCGCGTATGGATTCCTGCTGGGCTTCCGGGAGGATTTCGCGTGGGGGCTCGCGCTCGTGTTGCCGTTCGTTGCGACACTGATCGTGACGCGGCTGCTCATCGAACTGGTCATTCCCAAGAATGTGCGGATGGGCGATACCGAAAACTTCATCGGCGGCTTTCTCTGCGGCGTCGGGAACGGGGTGATCACGGTGGGCATCGCCGTGCTTGCCCTGACATTCTTCACCGGCCCCCCGAGTCTTGCGGGGCACTCGCCGATCGAGAGTGATCGCGGCAACCTTGTCTACAAGCGTTCGCTCTGGCTTCCGGTGGATCGACTCACTGTCGGCCTCTACGAGGCGCTTTCGATGAATGCGTTCTCGACTCCAACGCCGCTCGCGCAACGCGCCCCCCGTCTGTACGAGCAGGCCGCGCTGAGCCGCCAGGTCTTCACCCGCGATGACCCGGACGGCAAGCGCGTCGCACGCACAACGATTCTGCCGGAGCAGTTCGTCATTCGCGGGCACTACACGGTCGGCGAGACGCGCGAACGCGTCGTCTTCCCCGACGGCGGCTCACCCAACAATCCGCAGACACACGGGTTTATCGTCGAGTTCCGCGCCGGTGCGGGCGAGGAGGGAACGGGCCAGGTCGTCATCGGCAACGGCCAGGCAAGACTCATCGCCCGCAGTGATGGCGGTCGCGGCGACCGTGTCGTGGCCTCACATCCCTTCGCGGCGATCGCGATGCGTCAGGACGGACTGGGTGTCCATCGCTGGGTGTTCGATGCGGATGAGATCTTCATCGGATCCGTCGGTGGCGGCGATTCGGCGATCTTCACGCTGGAATTCGCGCTCCCCCCGAACTACCAACCGACGGACCTCTTCATCAAGAACGCGCGCGTGCCG
>REDD01000246.1 GCA_007693725.1 Phycisphaeraceae bacterium | reverse complement strand
GTGCGGAGCGGCTCATCGGCCAGTGTGACGGTGAGATCGTGGGGGGAGGTGTAGATCTCGGGAGTGGTGTCGGGGACGGCCGTTGCGGCGGCATCGTCGGAGGTGGCCGGCTCCGGATCGTCGGTGGAGCGCGAGCACGCACCGAGTGCGAGGGCGGCGATGAGGAGGGTTGTGAGCAGCGGGCGCGGACGCATGGATGGAGTGTACGCGGTCAGGGCCGGGGCGCATCGGGGGCGTCGGGGGCGCGCATCGACTCGATGACGATGGTGATGCTGCCGGCGCTGATGAGCAGGCGTCCGTCGAGGGCGCTGAGGGCGCGTGGTGGCGCGCCGAGTTCGTAGCCGACGATTGGCGATGCCGCGCGGCAGGAGGGCAGCTCGAAGACCTGCAGGGGGTAGGCCCGGAGATCCTGCCCGACGGCGACGCTGGCGCGGTCGAGCGTGACGACGAATTTTTCGGCGATGACGGGTGTGAGCCCGGTATCGACGACGCGCTCGGTGGCGTCGATGCCGATGGGTGCGCCGGCGAGATCGAAGACGCCGACATTGCGTCCGGTGGCGACGACGAAGTGCTCATCGTCGAGGGTGACGACCTCGACGCGCGAGGAGGTGGAGGGGTGTCGTCCGGGGACATCGAGCGCCTCGCGGGTGCCGGAGCCATCGTGACGGGCGAGGAGGTGGAGGTTGGTTTCGATGTCGAGGACGACGATGCCGCCGGGGACGAACCACGCGCCGACGGTGTCGCGGAGCGTTGGGCGGTCGGAGCGCCAGACGACGCTGCGCCGCGAGGGGTCGTACGCGAAGACGCTATCGCGGACCCCGGCGACGACGAGGCCGCTGTCGTCGATGCGGACCCAGCGCATGGACTGGCTGGGCGCTTCGCGGTGCGTCGCAACGGGTTCTCCGGAGCGGATATCGAAGAGGAGCATTGCGTTCTCGAAGGGTGCGGCTTCGCCGTCGGCGAGGCGTGGGCTGTCCTCGTTGCCGGGGCGGATGCCGATGACGGCGAGGAGTCCTGCGCCCGTCGCGGCTTCGTGGACGAGGTCGGGGGCGCGCTCGTGGGCCCAGAGGAGTCTTCCGGTGTCGAGGTCGAATCCTGCGAGTCGTCCGGAGCGTTCGACGAGGACGAGTGTGCGTCGATCGAAGACGGCGAGGACTTCGTCGTGGGCGACGCCGGAGCGGATGGGCGTATCGATGCGCGGGCGGGCTCCGGCGACGGCGAGGCGTTCTTCGCCGCCGCGGGCGAAGAGCTCGGCGATGGGATCGGTGCGCCAGATGAGATTGCCGGTGTCGATGTCGAGGCGCGCGACGGAGCGGGCGTTGGTGCGTTCGCGTCCGGCGCTGAGATAGACGCCCGTGCGGTCGAAGCGGAGGAGATCGCCTTCGATGCTGGAGTTCCAGAGCCGCTTGAGGCCTTCCTGATCGTCGATGGCCCACATGCCGATCGTGCCGTCGAAGTTGCGGAGAAGGATGCGGTCGGTGGGAGTGGTGGTGGCGTTGCGGTCGATGGGCTCGATGATGGAGAGTCGCTCGAAGACCCATGTGCGTCCGAGTTCGGGTCCGATGTCGGCTCGTCTGCGCTGCTGTGCGAGACGGGTGCGGAGTTCTTCGGAGATCAAGCGGAGATTGATGGGCTGGTTGTTGACGGTGAGGATGGGGGCTCCGGCGATCTGCTCGATGCGGTCCATGGCGGAGTCGAGCCGGTCGAGGCGGATGAGCGCGGTGATGAGCCGCCCGGCGAGTTCGGCGCGGGTGGGATCGTCGGGGTCGAGCGTGGCTTCGGCGGAGCGCGTGCCTGCTTCGAGCGCGAAGAGCATGGCGCGGTCGTCGCCGGCGTCTTCGTGGTGCATGGCGCTCTGGAGCCAGGCGCGTGGGGTGTGGCGCGAGACGGGGTAGCGTCGTGCGATCTGCTCGAAGGCGTTCGCTTCGGGATTGCGCGCGGCATCTTCGAGTGTGCGGAGCGCTTCGGCGTCGTAGGCGCTGTAGACGCGTCGGCCCTCGATGCGGATGAGTCGTTCGAGTCGGCGGGTGGCGGCGACCTCGGCGGGGAGCGTCGTGCCCTCGCTGCGGGCCATGCTGCGCGAGAGCGCGGGCGATGCGAGGATCTGCTGGTAGCGCTCGACGGCACGCTCGGGACGGTCGGAGGCCTCGTCGAAGCGGGCGGCGGCGAGGAGGGCCGCGACCTGCTGATCCGGCTTGGTGGCGAGGCGTCCGAGGCGGCTGATGATGCCGTCGCGCTGCTCGGTGGTGAGCATGGCGCCGAGCGGTGCATCGGGCGGGGGCTCGACCATGTCGAGCAGCGAGGTGAAGAGTCGGGCTCGTGCCGCGACGGAGTCATCGGCGAGCGGGTCGCGCTCGATGGCGCGCAGTGCGCGGTCCGTCGCCCAGAGGATGCGGTCGGGGCGATCGGCGCGGAAGGAGAGTTCGGCGTAGGTGATGGCGGGGAGCGGGTCGGTGGGCGCGGTATCCATGCGCTTCTGGAGCAGATCGTCGGCCGAGGTCCATGAGAGGTAGGAATGCGCGCGGGCGTCATCCACGACGATCAACTGGCCGTCGGCGACGATGGGGATGCCCGGCGCATCGATGTCGAGGGCGCGCTGTGCGGCGATGGTGAATCCCGAGTCCGCGTCGTAGCGCGCATCGACGCGTCCGATGCCGGAGGCGGTGGGAATGATGAGCGAGTCTCCGGTGACGAGGACGCGTCCGCGGATGCCGCCCTGGACGCGCCGGAGCGCGTAGGTGGATTGCTCCGGTACGGTCCATGCGCTGAGGGGTCTGCCGACGATGGAGTCGCGCGAGACGCCCAGGAGCAGGTTGTTCATGATGAGGAGGTAGTCGGGGTTTTCCATGCGCCCGCTCTGGAAGGAGTGGAGGATTTCTCCGCTCGCGCGGTCGATCTCGATGATGCGCTGGCGGTCGGGGCTCATGGCGATGATGGAGCCGTTGTGGGCGACGGGGATGTTGGAGACCCACGGCCCGGGGTCGTTGCTGATGCCGTTGTCTTGTCGCGGGACGCGACGGATCCAGCGGATGCGTCCGGTCTGCACCTCGATGGCGAGCGCGACGCCGATGCGATCGCTGCGGTAGAGGATGCCGTCGATCACCAGCGAGCCGTCGGCGGTCTCGGGGGTGGCGGCCCATGATTGCTGTCCGACGCTGGCGAGCGGGCGCGACCAGAGGCGTTCTCCGGTGTGGAGGTCGTAGCCGACGAGCGTGTTGCTGCGGAGGCGCTGGTGCGTGACTTCGCGGAGGATGCTGAGGACGATGACGCCTTCATCGACGATGAGCGGGCCGCGGAACTCGCCTTCGCCGGGATCGCGTGGGCCCTCGCCGCGCTCGGTGGTGCGTGTCCAGAGGATGCGCCCGGTCGCGGCGTCGAGGCATGTGAGCACGCGATCACGGCTGGGTCGGCCCTTGAGCGAGAGTCCGGTGAGCGCGACGATGCGTCCCTCGGCGTGGAGGGCCTGGCAGATGTCTTCGAGTCCGGCTCGTCCGGTGAAGGAGACATTCGGTCGCATGCCGGAGGAGACGACGGCGCGCCAGATCGGTGTGAGCGTGAAGCGGTCGAGCGCGGAGATGGTCTGGCTGTCGTTGAAGTAGACAATGTCGCCGACGAGTGTCGGCGCGGCGTGCAGCAGGCGCGAGCCATCGACCTGCCCGGTGTGGACCTGCTCCTGTGAGAGCGTGCGGACTTCTTCGAGCGGTTCGCCGAGACGCACGGATGCCATCGGGCGCGGGAGGATGCCCGAGAGATTCACCTCGGGCATCGGGGAGTAGATGGTGCGGACCGGCGTGAAGTCGGGGCCGTCGACTTTGTGGCGTTCGGCGGGATCGGTGTTGGCGTCGCGGTTCCATCGCTCGACGATCTCGGCGCGTGACGCGGCGTCGTGCGGGTGTGCATCGCGCATGTAGACGAGGATTTGAGATGCCATGTTGGCGCAGGCGCGTCCGAGCGTGCCGGAGCGATCCGGGTGATTCTCGGCCTGCATGAGTGTCTGCCACGCGCCGCCGAAACGGGCCGACTCCATCTGGCGCTGCGCGAGCGTGAGCACGGCTTCGAGTCCGGCGCGCGTGTAGAGGCGCGAGCGCTCGACTTCCGCGGCCTGTTCCGCTTCGAGCATGGAGGATGCGCGGGCGCTCTCCAGTGCGCGGTAGCGGTCGAGCAGTTCGGGATTCGCGAGCAGCAGGTCGTGGGCCGCGGTGCGGATGGAGATGAAGAGGTTCTCCTCGCCCGGAGCGGGGAGGACGCGGTCGGCATCGCGGTTGAGCAGTTGCTGGAGGACGCGGCAGGCCTCGTCGAGGTTGCCGATGCGGGCGAGGTCTCCGACGCGTCCGAGGGCTTCCTCGGCCCCGGGGGAGTCGTCCATGTAGACGGGCATCGCCCGCTGTGCCGCGGCCTCTGGTGGTGGGGCGAGGGTGAGGACGCCGAGGGCGATCACCAGCGCTGCGCCGGGAATACCGGGCCATGCCGCTCTTGTTCTGGGTCCGATCATGCGATGCGTTCCGTTCCTGAAGCTTCGGCTTTTGCGGGGTCCGCCTTCATCCGATACCGATCAGTCCCCGGATCCGTTCCCCGAAGTGGGGGGTATGCCGGGAGATTCCGCACCTCCGCCCACGACAACACTATGAGCACACTGACGCCCGTGTCTCCGATTGCCTGCCTCACGCCCGCAGAAGGGAAGACCCGGGTTTTCTCGTGCCCGACGGGTCAGAGGCGGTTGTTTCTGGCGATGTGCGCGATCGTGCTGATGGGCCTGACGGACCTCGCCTGCACGATCATCTACCTCACCAACATCGGCCTTCTGGAGGCCAACCCGATCGCGCGGTGGGTGATCGTGCAGACGGGCGTCGGCGGCCTGATCGCCTACAAGAGCGCGACGATGCTCTTCACCTGCGGAGCGCTGTACGCCATCCGGCGTCACCGGGCGAGCGAACGCTGCGCGTGGATCTGCGCGACGATCCTGCTCGGGCTGATGGCGCACTGGGCGCACTTCAACGCGGTGATCCCCTCGCTGTCACACGAGATGATCCTGATCGCGCTCAACGAGCACGCGTTCCCGATCGAGGGCTGGGTCACGCTCGCGCAGCATTGACGGCCCTGGCCGCCGATGCATGGGACGACACCAGACGAATCGCAAGATCGATGGCGGCCTTCATCGAGCCGGGGTCGGCGGCGTTCTGCCCGGCGATGTCGTACGCCGTGCCGTGGTCCGGGCTGGTGCGGACGGTGGGGAGGCCGATGGTGGCGTTGACCGCTGAGTCGAAGGCGAGCGTCTTGATGGGGATGAGTCCCTGATCGTGGTACATGGCGACGACGAGGTCGAACTCTCTGGCGAGCGCCTTGCGGAAGATGGTGTCGCCGGGGAACGGTCCGGAGACGCGCATGCCCTGCTGCTGCGCGAGGCGGATGGCCGGTTCGATGAGGCGGGTTTCCTCATCGCCGAGCAGTCCGCCCTCGCCCGCGTGCGGATTGAGGCCGCAGACGGCGATGCGGGGCCGGTCGTAGCCCATCATCTCGCAGGCCTGATGGCCGAGGTCGATGGTGTCGTAGACGAGGCCGATGGTCAGGACATTGCGGATGTCCATGAGCGGGATGTGCGCGGTGGCGAGGATCGTGTTGAGCTTGTCGGAGACGAACATCATCCGCGTTCGCTTCGCGCCGAGGCGGACGGTGAGCAGGTCGGTGTGGCCGGGGTACTTGCTCTTGCCCGCCATCGCCCACGCCTCCTTGCTGATGGGCGCGGTAACGATGCCGTCGACATGCATCGGCGCTTCGGTCGCGAGGCGAGCGGCCTCGATGGCATCCTCGACGAAGCGGAAGGAGGCGAGCCCCCCGGCGCGCGTCGGGCGTCCCGATGTGCAGGTGTCGAGGTCGGCGCCGGGCTCGGCGGTGGTGCTGTCGCGGTCGGTCGGCTCGTAGTTGATGAGCAGGACATCGTGCGCATCGGCGTTGGCGGCGGCGGTGCTCCGTGCGGGCGCCTGCCACCAGAAGGGGTCGATGCCCGCGCGGTCCGCCGCGAGATGCATCGCCTTGGCGAAGCCGTAGATGTGGAAGCGGGCCCGCTTGCGGAGATCGCGGTCGGCCAGGGCCTTGACGACGACCTCGGGGCCGATGCCGAGCGGGTCGCCCATGGTCACAGCCAGACGGGGGGGCTCCCCGGTGGCTCGTGAGGCGGATTGGGCGGCGTGAAGGGCCATTCGGTGACTCTACGCCTCATCGGCCCGAATGCCGAGCCATCCCGAACGATGGCATGAAATCCGAGATGAGTTTTCCCAATCAACAACACGGGCTTCACGCCCCCTTGACAATCCCCCCCGGAAGTTCCCCCGGAAAGAACCCCCGCCCCCGGAAGTTCCCCCGGCCCCCCCGGAAACTCCCAATCCGCATTCCACGCCGATTCGGTGTCACTGGGGGGTGAGCAGAGGGTGGTCGGGCGGAGGGCACTTGCCTCCCGGAGCCGGGCTCCGGACATTGGGGATTCTGGCGATGCGGTGATGCGCGATCGAGACGGACTCTTTCGTCGCACGGAGATGAGCAGTGGATCACGCAGGCGAACCCTACATCGCGGACTCGGGCCGGTTCGTCGATCCGAGCGTGACCGACTCGGAGCGGCACTATTCCGTGCTCACGCACTTGATGGGGCTGCTGTCTCTGCTGGACATGACGATCATCGGACCGATCGTGGTTTTCGTGCTTTGGCGCGTGCGCTTCAGGGAATCGGACTTCATCGATGATCACGGGCGCGAGGCGGTGAACTTCCAGCTCTCGCTGCTGCTGTATGTCATCGCGGGCAGCATCCTGGCCCTCGCGCTCACGGTGATGACCTGCGGCATCGGCGCGGTGTTTTTCACCGGCATCGTCGGCCTCATGATCTTCGGCTTGAGCATTCTCCGCATCGTCGGTTGTGTGATGGGCGCACTCGCGGCGGGTCGGCGCGAGTACTTCCGGTATCCCATGTGCCTCCGCTTCCTCAAGGCGCCGAACGAGGCCTGAGCAGCGACCACCCTGAGTGGGGGGGTGTGGCTGTGGAGTTGCCCCGTTTCTTGCGTGAAACGGTGTTCGTGGGTACAAACCCTGTCCATGAACAAGATCATCGACTTCTTCAAGCCCCGGACGATCGAGTGGACCGGCGAAGAGCCCGATCAGGCCATGCGCGACTGGTGCATGTTTTTGCATCTCTCATCGCTGAGCGCATTGATTACTGGTATCGGTTTTCTTCTCGGCCCGCTGATCATGTGGATCATCAAGAAGGACGAGTCGAACTTCGTGGATGCGCACGGGCGCGCTGCCCTTGATTTCTCGATCAGCGCTCTGATTCTTGGTACGGCGGCTGGGCTGACACTATTTATCTGCATCGGTATCGTGATTGCTCCGGTGGTCGTCCTCGGGCTGCTGGTGGCGTGGATTGTGGGCTTGATCCAGTCGATTCAGGCCGCGAAGGCGGGCAAGCTGTATCGCTATCCCGCGAGCTTCT
>REDD01000114.1 GCA_007693725.1 Phycisphaeraceae bacterium | reverse complement strand
TCGCGCTCAAGCTGCTGCGGCTCTCGAACTCGACGGTGTACAACCGCGGCGAGCAGTGCGACTCCATCAAGAAGGCGGTGCTGCGGATCGGCGGGAGCCAGATCAAGCAGGCCGTGATGAATCTGAGCGTGATCGACCAGTTCTCGTGCTCGGACGCCATGGGCGGTCTGGACACCAAGCATTTCTGGGAACACGCCATCGCGTGCGGTCTCATCGCCGGTCGACTGGCGAAGCCGCGCGGCGATGAGTTCGCGGACTCGGCGATGACGATGGGATTGCTGCACGACATCGGGCGAATGATTCTTGCTCATGCCGCGCCGGACGAATACCGGCAGGTTCTGGAGACCGCCCGGTCGATGGAGCTGCCGCTCGAACAGGTCGAGAAGCGGATGCTCATGATGGACCACGCCGAGGTGATGGACCGCATCCTGCGGACCTGGCAGTTCCCCAAGGCGCTGTTCAATCCGATCGTCTTCCACCATCTTTCGGCGGGGAACATCCGGCGTACCGTGCCGCAGGAATCGCAGGAGGCGGCGACGCTCGCCCTCGCGAACTGCCTCGCGCACGCCATGCTGCTCGGATCGAGCGGCAACGAGACGATCTATCCCATCGAGGATCTCTGCGACATGTTGCGGCTCGACCCGAAGCAGCTGCTGGCGATCGAGCGCGAAGTGCCCGACGAAACCTCCGACCTCAAGTTCTCGATGCTCAGCCGCTCGGACCTCGGCAGTTGGACGGAGCGTGATGCAGAGTGGGCCGACGCCTTCGGATGCGAGTTCCGTCCGCTCGTCGTATCGCTCAAGCCGGAGTTCGACTCGATCCGCATACTGTGCGAGCGACTGAAGGATCCGATGCAGGTCGGCAAGCCGAACATCGCGCTGGTGCGCATCCGCAACGCGCGCGATCGAGTCCCGGTCGGCCAGGCGCTCGTAGATGCCGAGCGAGCCGCGGGAGTCGAGAACCTTCCCGTCATCGCCATCTCCGCGGGCGGCGAACTGGCGCTCGAGCACGGCCTTGTATCCAAGCGCGTCAATCGGAACATGCGTATCCCCTTCGCAATGAGCCGACTCGTCCGCACCGTCCGCGAGGTGCTCGAAGAGCAGGAACGGACGCTCAGCGCCGCGGCGTGAAGCGCGCAAAAAAACGGGCGTCCGTCGGGACGCCCGCTGCGAATGAACTCGAGTGCGAAAGAGAATCAGTCCGCGGGGCGGAGCAGCATCGACCGCGCGCGAATGCCGTCGTCCGTGATGCGGAAATCGCCGACCATGTCGCCGAGGTGCCGCCGGAGGATCCGGAGGTCGGGAAGATTCTCGTAGATCTGTCCGGCCGGGTTGAACTGCATCATGTTCTCGATCTCATCATCCGTCATGAAGTCGCCGAACTGCTCGCGGAGCTGTTCGCGCATGACCTGCTTGTAGTTCGCGGCCATCCACTGGAAGTAGTCGAGCGACTCGGACATGTTCGTGTAGGAGAAGGAAAGGCCGCGAGCGCCGATGGCGTTCATGGCGTTCTTGAAGCGGGCATCGTCCTTGAGAGATGCGGCGCCGCCCGCGCCGGCGGTCCGCATGGCGTTCTCGATCTCAGGACCCGCGCCGATGAAGAGGAAGCCGAAGCCGATGCCGAGCGCGAATTCCCCGCCGGGGAGCATGCCCTGCGGCGGCGACCAGATCGTATTGCCCTGGAAGTCGCGACTCTCCAGACCGAGCATGCCCTGCAGATTGGTGATGGCGTTGGTGAGCGCTTGTGCATCCTTCACGCGGATGGCGGTGAGGATCTTCTGGCTGTCCGCCGCGAAGGGACGCGTAATGGACTGAGAGATGACGATCTCGGGACCGAGTTGGCTGAGGATCGGGCCGACGAACCCCTGCGCCATCTGGATGCCGCCGATGATCTCGCCGCCGATCTCCGGCGGGAGTGTGTTGAGCGCCTGCGTCACGGTGGGGAGCAGACGCGCGATGTCGAACTGGAAGATGTTCACGCTCGATGCATTCGCGCTCACGAAAGCGGGCGGAGCAAAGTCGATTGCGGGAACATTGATCAATGAGAAGATCCCACGCTTTTCGGGAACGCGAACGAACATATCGCCGGCGACCATGCCGCGATCCGCGTCGAAACGGACGGTCACGGCGGTCGACTCGACTTCCGTCAGGCCCAGCGCATCGAACAGCGGAACGAGCGGCTGGCCGAGAGTCTGCTGAACCTTCTCCGCGAGGTCGTAGAGCGGTGAGTTGAGGACCACGGCGTAGGCGTGACGCTGCGCATCCATACCCGCGAACGCCGCACGGAAGCGTGCCTGGTCGGAGGCGGAAGCGACATTCTTCCCCGCGAGGCGGTCGATGGCGTTCTCGACCTCCGTCCGGGCGGTGCCCAGCAGGAGATAGCCGCCGGAGCGAGCGTAGAACATGTTCTTGTAGTCGAAGCCGTCGTCATCGCCCCATTGCTGCTCCCACGCGGCCCACTCGTCGTCCTCGTCTTCGTCGTTGGCGTCGTCGGCTTCGAGGTCGCGGATGGTGAAGAGCACCGCGTTGCCGATTTCCTCGCGCTCGTAGGCGAGCTTGTCGGTCTCCTCGCCCTTGTCGAGCGCAGAGAGGATCGTCTGGTGCATGGCATCCGCGTTGGCGCCGAAGTCCGCCGCGACGAGGAACTGCACGAACGGCGTCTCGTCGTCCTCTGGCTTGATCAACCAGATGGCGACCCCGGCGCTGCCGGTGGGCATTGTCAGATCATCGCGATCGGCGTTGATGGCCGAGAGCGCCTCGTCAAACTCCTTAAGGAAGTCCTCGGAAGTCTTCTTGAACCATGTCTGGATCGACGGCTCGTCCCAGATGGCCTTCAGCCCGGTCCGGTCGAACGCGGCCTTCGCCTGCGTGAAGTTGTCGATGCCGATGATCACCGCGCTGTTCGGGGGGGCGAGATCGCCGATCGTATGATTCGCGCCGAGGGCAACGCCGCTCGAACTCGCGAGCACCAGCGTGCCGCCGACCGTCGCCAGCGTTGACTTCATCCATCCACTCGTCCGCATGTCATTCTCCTCTTGTGAGTTCCGTTGGTCAGGGGGTGTTGTGCCGGTTTGTCCGGAGCCGTTGGCCTGCGAGTCTTTGGCGAACCCGAGTGATGTGTTCTCCGGAGGGTTCGAGGTTCCGAGACCGTCCAATCTTTCGGAAAAAGCGCTGACGACTTCAGCGCGGCTGCTCTCCTGTGGCGTCGTCAAGGATATCAGGAACGCCGAATTCCTGACGATCCGGGGCGGACTTGTAGCTGTGGCCGCTGTTCGGGTTGTTCCGGTCATACGCGAAGGCGTCGCGGTTATTGACGAAGTCCCGGAGATAGCGGGCGGGGATGCCGAAGCCGATGCCGTCGGCGAAGAGCGCCCCCATGTTGATCACGCCGATCACCTCGCCGCGTGCGTTGAAGAGCGGACCGCCCGAGTTGCCGGGGTTCACTTCCGCCGTCGTCTGAATGAAGGTCAGCCCCTCGAAGTTGCGGTTCGTCGTCGAGACCACGCCCGCCGAGAGCGAGCGCTCCAGCCCGAGCGGATTCCCGATCGCGAAGACCTCCTCGCCGACCTCGATGTCGTCATCGGCCATGACGGGCACGGTCACGAAGGGACTCTCGTCGGGGTGCTTCAGGCGGATCAGCGCGAGATCCAGATGGTTGTTCACCGCGATGATCTCGACATCGTCGATCACCAGACGCCGGAACTCCTGCTCGCCCTCCTCGAAGACCGTCACGCGGATCCGCGTCTCGCCCTGAATGACATGGGCGTTCGTGATCGCAAACCCGTCCTCCCGAATGATGAAGCCCGATCCCAGGCCACGCGGCGTCGAGACCAGAATCACCGCCGAGCCGATCCGCTTGGCGTGCTCGCGGGGCGACCGCTCCGAGGGGCTCTGCGCGATGCGATACAGCCGACGACGGTCGCTCTGCACCGTCCCCGCCTCCGCACGATCCGCCCGCAGGATGGACTCGATCTCCGCACGCGGGATCGCCACGACATCGAAGTCGAGGTCCAGCCAGACGGTCTGGCGTGTTTCCTTCAGGATCGGCGCCTGGATCGAGCGCCCGTCCCGCAGCGTCACGATGTCCACTTCTGCGCTGAACGCCGGGACATCCGCACCGAAAAGCGTGGCGCCCGCCGCGACGAGCCCGAGCAACATGGCCTTCTTCCGCATCACTGCCCTTCCCTGTCAGGGGTCCGAATCGACCGGGGATCGCTGGTGTGATCCCCCTCTCAGAGTACCGGATCATCCCCGGACGATGCCGGACGCCACCCGCCCCGCCGGGGACGGTAGCATCCAAGCAATCTCCCATCGCTGGGATGGATCTCCCTGATCTTATGGACCAGCGACGCACCGGCTGCGTCGCACAATGCTCCCGGGAAAGCCCTCATGCACCGAAACATCACACACCTGCGTTCCGGCCTCCTCCTCGGCGCTCTCGCCATGCTCGCCGCCATCACCCCGGCAACCGCCCAAACAGGGGGGAAGGGCACGCTCGCACGCTACTTCGGCTTCGAGGAGCCCCGGATCGTCGTCGTCGACCGCAACCCCGGACCCTCCCTCATCGCGGACATGGATGGCGACGGGCGGAACGACCTCGTCATCGTCAACAACCGCACCAGCCGCATCGAGATCCACCGCCAGCGTGCCCGGGCGCAGACCCCCGACGAGATCCAGCGGGAGTTCCGAGTCAACCAGTTGCCCCCGTCTCCCTACTTCGAGCGGGTGGACATCACCGTCCCCCACCAGGTCACCGGCATCCAGGCCTACGACATCAACGCCGACGGTCGCCTCGACCTGATCTACGCAGGTCAGCCCTCGGGCGAGATCGTCGTCCTCCGCCAGACCGAGACGCTCCGCTTCGAGGAAGTCAGCCGTCGGCGCATCTCCGGCCTCAGCTCCGGTCGCGCTGCCATCGCCATCGCCGATGTCATGGGCGATGAGCGCCCCGAGCTGCTCGTCGCGGCCGGCGGCAAGATCGAGGTCTACGAGCTCGGCCCCCGAGGCCCCGTCGGCGAGCCGCTCCGCCTCGGCTCCGGCGGCGATGTCACCGCCTTCTTCATCGAGGACTACACCGGCAACGGCATGAACGACATCGTCGGCGTCGTCCCCAACGCCGAAGCTCCCATCCGCCTCTGGATGCAGCGCCAGCTCGACAAGGACCATTCCAAGAACGGCGTCCTCGGCCCCGAGCACCGCTTCGAGATGCCCCAGCCCATCGAGGTCAAGCCCGTGCGCTTCCCCGATCGTGCCGCCGCATCCCTGCTCGTCATCGAGCGCCCGACCCGTCGCATCGTCCTCTACGACATCTCCTCCGAAACGATCGACTCGCTCGCCACCGAAGATTTCGCCGAGCGCGACGCCGCCGCGGAGGTCTTCTCCTTCGCCGGCACCGCCTCGGACCGCTCCATCGTCGCGGGCGATCTCACGGGCGACGGCCTCCCCGATCTGCTCGTCACCGATCCCGGCGCGAACAGCATCCTCCTCTTCTCCCAGACACGCGGACTTGGCTTCGGCGAGCCCGAACGCATCTCCGCCTTCAAGGCCCCGAAACAGGTGGACATCGGCCACTGGAACAGCACAAGCGTCCCGAGCGTCTTCATCCTTTCCGAGGAGGAGAAGGCCGTCGGCGTCTCATCGGTCGATCAGCGCACCCGGCGCATCGGCTTCCCCCAGCCGATCACCGTCGCCAGTTCCGGCTTCTCCCCGGTCGCGATGGCCCACGCGAAGGTGCAGGATCGTCCGACGCTCGCGGTCGTCGTGCGCGATCGGCGCGACCATGTCCTCGAACTGCACTTCCCCGATGGCACAAGCCGCACCGTGAAGCTCGAAGGTGTGAACCGCCCGCCCCAGACCATCTTCCCCGGCGACTTCGACAACGACGGCCACACCGACTTCATCCTCTTTACCCCCAACGAACCCATGGTCATGGTCCGCACCATCCCCGACGAGGAGGAGGGCTTCGCATTCGAGGTGCTGTCGAGCGACAAGATGCCTCAGTACGGCCTCGTCTCCGCCGCGGGCGCCACCAACACCGCCCTCTTCGACATCGACGACAACGGCCAGAAGGAACTGCTCATCGCCGATGCCAACTTCATCCGCGCCTGCCGCTACGACCGCGAGCGCGGCTGGACCGTCATCGATCAGTACACGCTCCCGCAGGCCACCGCCTCGCTCATCAGTCTCAGCGTGATCGAGACGGACCAGGGCCCGCGTCTCGCCGCCACCGACCGCACCGGCAGACGCATCGTCCTCATGGCTGCCGACGACAACGGCTCGTGGGCCATCAGCGAGTCTCTCCGTCTCTCCGGACTGACCCCCGGTGCGATCAAGTCCGGCATGTTCTCCGGCGGCGACGATCCCGGCATCCTCTCGCTCAGTCAGGACGGCTTCGCTCTCATCCGTCTCGCGGGCGAACGCGTCGCACTCGACGAGGTCGCTTCCTACCGCTCTGACGAGGAGAACCGCGTCGAGCATCGTGCGGCGGTCGGCGATCTCAACGGCGACGGCTATGTCGACATCGCCATCCTCGACGCCGGCGAGCAATTCTGCATGATCTTCACGCTCAGCGCCTCGCGTCGCATGCTGCTCGCCAGTGAGTTCAAGGTCTTTGAGTCGCGTCTGTTCACCGGCGGCACATCACGCGAGTTCCAGCCCTCGCATGTCGACATCGCCGATGTCACCGGCGACGGCGCGGACGACCTCATCCTCACCGTCCACGACCGCTACATCATCTACCCCCAGCAGACCGCCCCGCGCCGCTGATCGTCACGCGTCGATTCACACGCCCGTGAGCTTCCGCGTCACCTCCGGCTCGACGGACATCTCGCCCGTCACCGCGCTCCGCGCCTCGTCCGACCAGACCACCTCGACCTGCACCTCGAAGAGCGAGAGCAGCGCGCCGATCTGGTTCGTGATGCTGCGCTTCGCCTCGTTCAGATACCGCTCATCGTTCTTCTCGAAGAGCGCGGTCGCCTGATAGCGGGCCTCATCCATCAACTCGCGCTGCGTCTTGGCGTTCATCTGGATGACATCCAGCAGGCCGAGGATGCGCCCCGCCTGGATGTCGTAGGGCGAGACATCCGACAGACGCAGCGTGCCCTCGACGGGCGGCACGCTCATGCGGAAGCGCCCGGGACCGATCTCCTCGACATCCCGCGCCCGGATACGACGCAGGTCCACGAAGTACTGCTTCTCGTACGAGAAGATCATCGCGATCTTCGCCTGGCTCAGCAGGATCGGCGGCAGCCACGCCCAGCCCTTCGTGCTCGTTGTGATCTCCTTGGCGTGGACCTCGAGCCCGACGAGCTTGCCGACCGTCCGCACCTTCTCGGCGAGCATCTCCGAGCGGACCTCGCGGAGCGGGGCTCCATCGCCCTTGCGGCGCAGCAGGACCGCGATCGCGCCGATGATCACCCCGCCGACGACCAGACCCGCGAACATGAACAGCAGTGCATCACCCATCAAGACTCCTCGGGATACCACCCACCCGGGCTCAGAACATTCTTCGGGAGAATCGATCCGTCATTCCACCCCCGG
>REDD01000239.1 GCA_007693725.1 Phycisphaeraceae bacterium | reverse complement strand
TCGACGCCATGTCCGCGCCGATGCTGCGCGGGTTTGCGCTGCCCCCGGAAGAACTCCGCGTGCTCTACCGCGAGGCGTGCGAGGACACACTGACCGCGTGGTACGCGCGGGGGTGAGGAAAGAAAACGACGAGGTGGTCGATGTCACTTCTTGCCGAAGCCAGCACTCGAATAAATCCCGTCGTGTGGCTCGTACTCATCATCGCAGTCCCCATCATCTATGTGACTTGGTCGTTGCTGAGTGACCGCTCTCATCACAGACAGCGAGCGAATCGACTTCGTCGTCGACCGGTGCTCGACAGGGCGGAGTGGGATCGTTGTCATGCCAAGGGGCTTGATTCGGATGATTCATGGATTGTTGCGGAACTGCTCGCAGGACAACTCGGGTGCGAAGCATCGCAGGTTTATCCGTCCGATCGCTTCGACATGGAACTGGTCCACAAGAGGGGCTTGGGGTTGGATGGCGATACCGCGACGGACATGTTCACAGATTCGATCGAAGAGTTGATTGGTGGGTTTCGAGATGATGACAGGTTCGAGACCGTTGGCGATGTGATCAAAGCTGTGACTGAACGCCGAGGGCGGGACGAGCGGAATCTTTGAGCGTCGCGTGCCGTGTCGCTGACGCTCCACGCTCGTCCCGAGCCATTCGGGGGCAACGCCCCTGAACAGGTGGGTGCCGCGCCGTTCATAGGGCGAGATCGCCGAAAATTCCGCGATCCCGCTTGCCTGATCGTATTTTGTACGGTATATTTCAGGGTGTGGCGGAGTCGGGCTGGTCGCCCGGGGAGGTGGGCGTGTCGAGGCGGACGAGGCGTTGTGATTGCCAGAGGGCATCGAGCCAGGCGCTGATCTGGTCGGCGCGGTGGTCGTCCTGTCGGGCGGCGATGTTGCCGGAGAGGGTGGTCCAGCCGAGGAGGTCGGCGAAGCCGCTGGTGGCCCCGATGGGCCGGAGGGTGGCATCGCGGATGCGACCGGCGAAGGTGGCCCGCCCGGGAGCGCCCGAGGGGAGGAAGAAGCCGCCGCCGGAGTAGATGCCGTAGGCGCCTTCGGCGATCACGACATGGGTGATGGTGGCGTTGCTCGCGGTGAAGGCGATGGGGGTTCTGCCGGCGCGGGGGCGGATGAACATGTGGATGTGGAGGACATTCCCGGTGAGACCGACGCCGGAGGAGGTCGCGGTGGCGAGATCGTCGATATCGGTGAGGTAGAGGTGGACGGTGTTGGGGTCGATCTTGGTGTAGACGCGGGTGGTGAAGACCGGCTGGAGCTGGGCGGAGTTGTCGCCCGCGGTGAGCGTCACGCCCGAGGAGCGACCGCCCCCCCACGACTGGCAGGCCGGGAGTACGAGAAGAGCGACGATGAGCAGCGCGCCTGCGGCGATGCGTGGCGAGTCGGATCGGATCACGCGGCGGGCTCCGTGATGCGTGGGGTCAGCGATGGTGTTGCGGATGCCGGTGCGGGGAGGGCCGGTGCATCGATGTCGAGGAGACGGATGAGGTCGCGGTCGACGATGGCGCGGATGATCTCGCGCGGGATGGGCGCGCCGCCGGTGGTGGAGCCGGGGGTGTTGACGGAGTACGCCGCGGTGATCACCTGCTCGGGCATGGCGAAGGGGAATCCTGAGCCGATCAGGAGGCGCGAGGTGACCTCCCGCTCGTACGCGCAGGTCAGCGTGTGGCGGAGGAGCCACGGACGCGTCGCGATGCGGCTGCACTCGGCGTAGATGTGGTCGTGCTTGGTGAGCAGAAGGAGCGTTTCCTCGATGGGGACGAGGCCGAGGTCGGAGATGACGATGCGGAGATCGGGGAAGTCGGCGAGCGGCTCGTCGAGGAGGGCGTGGCGCGCGAAGTCCATGATGCTGCGCGGGTGTTCGAGGAAGGGGTTCGAGATGTGGATGGGCCGGTTGTTGCTCGCACACCAGTCGAGGACTTGGACGAAGCGATCGTGCGTCGGGCGGGTCCCGGTGTCGGCGGGAGCGATGGTGATGCCCGTGATGTTGCGCTCGCCGACCTCGGCGAGGTCGTCCGCGAGGGACTCAGCGAGTGGGTCGATGGCGGCGAAGGGGATGCGGGATTCGGGCACTTCAGAGCAGAAGTCGGCGACCTGTGCCGCGGGGATCTCGATGCCCAGGCGCTCCGAGCGGACGCCGAGGACGAGGGCGCGGTCGATGCAGTGCATGGCCTCGGAGAATCGGGACCAGCGGTGTGCCGGCGGCCGGCGCAGCGGCCAGGGGCGGTCGTCGGGCCAGAGTCGGGTGTGTGCGTCGATGGTCACTGCTGAAACGGCTCCGAAGGATGCTGTGGGACTTCCGGGGGTTCCGGGGATTCCGGGGGGAACTTCCGGGGGCGGGGGTTTTCGGACGGGAGGGATGGTACGCGATGGGAGAAGGATTGATTGGAACAATCGGATGGGGTCGGGCGTCTGCATGAGAGGGCGTATGATTCAGAGGTGGGAGAAGGGGTCTGCGATGCGGGCGATTCGGCGGAAAAACCGGCTTTTCGTGCTCGGGAGCGGGCTTGTGTTGTTGCTCGGCGGCGTTGCGACGGGCGACGATGTGCGGACGACGACCGGCGCACGGACCGGGGCCGACCTGCGGACCACGACCGGGGCGCGTGGGACGGCGACGCCGGTGATTCACACGACCGCGATCACGAGCGGGGGGACGCGTCTGAAGGCGGGGTATCACTTCGTGGAGTCGGAGTTCGGGACAGGGCTGGTCTTGGTGCCGGGGCGTGGAAAGTCGCACTGGTCGTGGGGTTGCTGGGGCGGCGGGGGCTGGGGTTGGGGCTGGTCGGGTCGGCGCGTGTGGCGCGACACCTCGTGGAGCGGGCCGCCTCTGGTGGAGATCACGCGACGGCTGGACCCTGCGCTGCTTGGCCTGAGCACGGAGGAACGCGCGCCCGCGGCTCCGGTGGATCCGGGTCTGGAAGCGCTGGGCTCGGGGAGTTGGACACGGGCGCTGGCGGTGTATCTGCAGCGCGCGGAGGAGCAGCGTCGGCGAGAAGCCGAGGACAGCGATGTGGAGCGGGATCGGAGCGACCTGCGTCTGGCGGCGTTCGCGCTCGCGGGCGACGGTCAGTTCGAACGCGCCGAGCGGCTCTTCGCGGAGGCGTACTCGGAGGATCCGGGGCTGAAGGATCGGGCGATGTCGGGCGAGGCGCTGGGCGTTCGCGCCACGGAGATGCGCCGGATCGTGACGCGCGCGGTGGCGCACGCGCACCGTGTGGATCGCCCGGATGCGTGGTTCATGGTGGCGGTGCTGATGCAGGCGGAGGGTCGGGACGATCTGGCCCGCCGGATGCTGGAGCGCGCGCAGGGCAGCACTGCGGCGGAGATCCCCGCTGAAGCGCCGACGAGCGGCGAGGGCGTGGAACGCGCGCCGGGTGACGCCAAGGATGACGCCGAGCGGTGAGCGGGCGGCTGGTATGCTGGGTGGATGAGCACACGACGGCCGATCGTTTTCGGGAATTGGAAGATGAACCTTGATCGCGCGGGGGCGCTGGCCTTGGCGCGCGGGGTTGCGGGGGCGGTCGCGGAGGGACGCGTGCAGGCGGAGGTGGGGATCTGTCCGCCGCTGATCTATCTGGATGCGATCTCGCAGGCGCTGTGTGAGGCGGGGTCAAAGGTGCATCTTGGGGCGCAGAACGGGTATGTGGGCGAGCACGGGGCGTTCACGGGCGAGGTGTCGATGCCGATGCTGGCGGGCGTGGGGGTGCGCTGGGTGCTGACGGGGCACTCCGAGCGGCGGCATGTGCTGGGCGAAAAGGATGATGTGGTGAACGCGAAGACGCTGGCGGCGCTGGGGGCGGGGCTGAGCGTGATCCTGTGCATCGGGGAGACGCTGGATCAGCGGAAGGCGGGGGAGACGGACCGGGTGAACCGGGAGCAGGTGGAGCGGGGCCTGAAGGGGGTGAGCGCGGAGCAGATGGGGCGGGTGGTGATCGCGTACGAGCCGGTG
The DNA here is from genome assembly GCA_007693725.1 of Phycisphaeraceae bacterium. Classification (GTDB taxonomy): domain Bacteria; phylum Planctomycetota; class Phycisphaerae; order Phycisphaerales; family UBA1924; genus REDD01. The sequence continues at coordinate 3,625 of REDD01000239.1, read as the reverse complement.
TGGGCGATCGGGACAGGGGTGACGGCGACGCCGCAGGATGCCCAGGATGCGCACGCGAAGGTGCGGGGGGTGGTGCGGGGGCTGTACTCGGCTGCGGTGGCGGATGGGCTGCGGATTCAGTACGGGGGGTCGATGAAGCCGGAGAACGCGGCGGAGCTGATGGGCCAGCCGGACATCGACGGCGGGCTGATCGGGGGGGCCTCGCTGAAGACGGAGTCCTTCATGGCGATCGTGGAGGCGGCGGGGTGAGGATTGGGCGGAATTCCGGGTGGCGGGATCGGAATGAGGGGGTGCGGAGGGGGACTCGGGCCGGGGTGCGGGTGTTCGCTACAATCGTCCCCCCATGCCCGGGCATCTGTTCGGGAGTTTGAGCAGTAAGGAAAGCGGAGCCATGCCCATCGTTGTTGCGGAGATTCCGGGATTTGTGATCGGCCTTGCGGTGGTGGGATTCATCATCGTGAGCTTGATGATGATGCTGGTGGTGCTGATCCAGAAGCCGCAGGGCGGCGGTCTGAGCGGCGCGTTCGGCGCGGCGAGCGACGGTGCGGGTCAGACGGCGTTCGGCGCGCGGACGGGCGATGCACTGACGATCGCAACGATCACGATCTTCGTCGTGTTCCTGCTGATCTCGATCGGACTGAACTACATCATTCGTCCGCCGGGGGTGACGGCGCCCGCGGCGATGCAGGCGAGCGATGCGGAGCCGTCGCCGGTGCAGCCGGCGGGCTCGATGCCTCCGGGGCGCGGCGAGCGTCGTGGTGATGGCGGGAGAGAAGCGCCGGCGGGCGGCGCACCGAACAATGCCCCCTGAGGGCCACCTTAGGGAGTCGCGCGTGATCCGCAGCATGACGGGGTTTGGCGATGCGAGCGGTGAGTTCGAGGGAGTGCATTACTTCCTTGAGATTCGCTCGCTGAACAACAAGTACTTCAAGGCGTCGATCCGTCTGCCGGAGGATCTTCAGGGTCTGGAGCCGGTGCTGGAGTCGGAGTTGCGCCGACGGCTGACGCGCGGGACGATCACGCTGGTGGGGAAGGTTTCGGACGAGACGGCCTCGGCTGCTTACGAGATCAATCACCAGGCGTTGTCGCGGTACATCGAGCAGGTTCGCAAGACGCCGCAGGTTGCTGATGGAACGGTGGCGATGGCTCTCGGTCCGCTGCTGGAGTTGCCGGGCGTGCTGATGCCTCCGGTGAATGAGGAGGAGCGTCTGGACAAGGCGCGGAGCGCGTTCATGAAGCTGCTGGATGAGGCGTGCGCGCATCTGATCTCGATGCGTGAGCGCGAGGGTCTTCTGTTGCTGGAGGATCTGCGGGGTCATCACCGGATCATTCAGGAGCGGCTGGTTGCGATCGGCGGGCGTTCGCCTGCGGTGCTGGTGGAGTACGAGCAGCGTCTTCGTCAGAAGGTGGAGATGCTGCTGAAGGATGCGGGGTTCGCCGCGGAACCGGTGGACCTGGTGCGCGAGGTGGCGATGTTCGCGGAGCGGAGCGACATCGCGGAGGAGATCGCGCGTTTGTCGGGGCATCTTCAGCAGTTCGAGCAGATGATCGAGGATTCTGCGGAGCGGCCGCTGGGCCGGACGCTGGACTTTCTTTCGCAGGAGATGCTGCGCGAGGCGAACACGATCGCGAGCAAGTCGGGCGATGCGGAGATCTCGAAGCACATCGTCGAGATCAAGGGAGCGATCGACCGCATCAAGGAGCAGGTGCAGAATGTGGAGTGAGGGGTCGATTCCGGGCGGGGAATTGCGCGCTGGGTGGCGATGACTTTAGGGAACCGGCCATCGGACGAATCGGGAGCACGCACGGACGCGGGCGTTCCGACGCAGGATGACCTTGCCATTGTGCTGTCGCACTACGACCTCGGGGTGATTCAGAAGATGCAGGCGCTGCGCCGGGGGACGGATGTCTCGCCGAAGTTCGTGATCCGCGCGGAGAAGGGCGACTATCTGCTGAAGCGTCGGCGCGAGGGGAAGGACGATCTGGCGCGTGTGGCGTACAGCCACGCGGTGCAACTGGAGTTGCTGAAGCAATCGTTTCCGACGGCGGAGATCGTCGGGACGCGTCGGCACAACAACTCGGTGGTGATCCACGCGGGGATGGTGTACGAGGTGCTCCGGTGGATTCCGGGGCAGCGGTACGCAGGGACGGTGGAGCAGACGCGGGCGGCGGGTCGGATGCTGGGGCGGTTTCACGATGCGCTGGTGGCCTTCCGGACGATGGAGCCGCCGCCGAGTCTGGGCGGGTCGTATCACGGTGTGGCGCGGGTGGAGACGGAGCTGGAGGGGCTGGTCTCGGGGCGGAAGCGCGAACTGGCGGATGCGGCGGCAGCGTTGCTGGAGCTGTACCGGGAGTGTGCGGCGGGGGTCGAGAGTGCGGGGCTGGGAGAGTGGCCGGTGCAGGTGGTGCACGGCGACTGGCACCCGGGGAATCTCCTGTTTCAGGGCGACGAAGTGGTGGGCGTGATCGATCTGGACACGGTGCGTCCGGGGACGCGGGCGCTGGATCTGGCGACGGGTGTTCTACAGTTTTCCATCACGAGAAATGAGGGAAATCCCCTGACATGGCCCGATCATGTGGATGAAGAACGCTACCTAGCGTTTCTCGACGGGTACGATGGGGAGTCGGAGCGTCGGATCAGTCATGCGGAGCTTGGTGTTCTGGCATGGCTGATGATCGAGGCGATGATCGCGGAATCGGTCGTTCCCGTTGCGACGACGGGTCGATTCGCGGCGGTGGAGGGCGGCGAGTTTCTGGACATGGTGCGTCGCAAGGCGGAATGGATCCGCGAGCACGCATCACGCCTGGAGGGGATGCTGGATCAGCCGCCATCCTCGTGAGCGGTTCGAAGGGAGTGCCGAAGAGTGCGCGGAGGCAAACTCAGCGGAGCCAACCGACGGGGCGGTGTGTTCGGGCGCGTGGTCTGCCTGTGTTGCGCGGTGGGTCTGCTCGGGGCGATTCCGGGAACTGCGATGGGTCAGGTATCGCGTGATGCGCGTGGGCCGTTGTACGGGCTTTCTGCGACGACGCCGCTGTGTGACCTGATCGAGGCGTTGAACGACGAGCGTTACAGCGTGCGCGAGCGGGCATCGGCGCTGCTGATGACGAGCGACACGGTGAGTGAAGAAGCGATTCTGGAGGCGCTCGAGGGGAATGGGCTGTCGCCGGAGCAGGCGTTGCGTGTGCAGCGTGTGCTGCGGGCGAAGTTCGAGCGGTCGCCGCGTGGGGGGATCGGGATCTCGTTCGACACGAGAACGAGCCGAACGATGTTGCGTGTCGGTGAGGTGCGATCGGGCTTTCCGTCGGGCGATGCCGGGCTGATTCGCCCGAACGATTTCTTTCTGTCGGTGGAGGGCGTCGAGGTTTCACCCGCCACGGGCCTGAACATGCTTGTGCTGACACGGACGATTTCGCGGGACCCTGGTGACACGCTGCCGGTGGTGCTGGCGCGGACGCCGCTGACGACGAGCGGCCTTGTCGGCCCCCTGCCGCCGATCGAGATCGTGGCTGTTGATCTGCCGTTGGGCAGGTTTGATCTGCTCGGCTCCCCGGTCGACAGAAACGCGCTTCAGCAGGCGTGGGCGCATCGCTGGGAACGACTGACGAGCCAGTACCGGATCGACAC
>REDD01000238.1 GCA_007693725.1 Phycisphaeraceae bacterium | reverse complement strand
CGGTCGACGCTGCGAGCGACGCGGTCGATCGCCCATCGTGCATCTTCGAAGAGGTCGTATCCCGGCAGCGCCCGCAGCCGATCGATCTCGCGGCGCATCTCGACGCTCCGCGTCCCCATCTCGTTCTTCCGTTCGAGGATCTCGAGCATCCGCGCGTACGCCGCCCAGTACTCGTACGCCCGCGGGTCATCCGCTTCGAGGTCGAGCGCGAGCTGTCGATAGACGCCGAAGGCCCGTTCATCCTCGCCCGCCGTGAGCCACGCCTCGCCGAGCAGCAATCGTTCTTCGCTGCTGCGGACGCGCTCGCCGATCGTCTCCGCGAGCCACCGCGCGAGTTCCGCATCCCGCGCTGAAGCGCTGCACCGCAGCAGCACGCGCCGCATCCCCGGCGTCAGTTCGTACTCCTGCTCCTCGACGCCCCACTTGGCAATCAGTAAGAACGTAGAGAGCGGCATCTTCCGAAACGACACCACATCTCGATCGAGCGCGACGAACTGGTGAAGCGCTGGCTCGCGCACACACGCCGAATCGAATAACATCATCACGCGCCATGTCCGTTTGGCCGCTTTCTCGTCTCGGAGCACCAGCGAGTTCATCAACTTCGCTTCATCGCTGATCACAAAGAGAGACAGCCTCGCGCGCAGGGCCAATGCCTCGGTGTGGTCAAGTGTTGCGAGGGCCGTGGAATCAACACCGGGCTCGTGCGTACCCAATTCCGTTGAAGGGGTATCCACAGGAGTCAATCCAACTTGGCAAGCAAGCACATGTTCAGCCTGCGCTCGATCGAGAAGCGCCTCGTCAACATTCTGCACAGCACGCCGGAGTTTCACCGCCGCCTCAGCGCCCAGACTGGTGATCTCCCCCCCCGCCGCCACCCGATCCTCCTCCCACACCAGCACACGCTTCCAGAACGCACGCCGAAACTCCGCGCCCTGCTCGCGCAATGCATCCTCGTACAGCTCCGCCAACACCGCATCGATGTCCGGCGGCTCACCCGTCCCGTCCCACGCCTCCACCATTGCGTACGCGATCGCCATCCGCAGTTGCCCCTTCACTGCGCCCGCCGGCAGCTTCTCCTCGATCGCGCGCGCCCGCGCGAGCCGATCCTCCGTCGCGAGCACGCGAGCCATCGGCATCAGCAGGCCCGTCAACTGCCCAACCCGCTCATCCGCCGCGTGTTGCTCGAGCAGCGTCAGTGCATGCTCCACCGCGCACGCTCGGAGCGCATCATTCCACGATCCATACAGGAAGGTCACCGCCGCGAGCATCACCTTCTTCCGCGCCTCACCCGCCGGCGCTGTCCTCACATCCACATCGCACAGTGCCTCCAGCACCTCCCGATTCCGGAAATCCCCGAACAACTGGCCCACCAGCACCGGCATCGGCTCATCCGCCAACGCGATCCCCGGATCCCGCAGCCGCCCGAGCTGGTGAAACACCGCGCCGCTCTGCTCGTCCGTCTCCGCCAACAGCCGCGCCAGCATGTCCGATGCCTCGCGCCGCACACGACGCCGCTCCGCCACACTCTCGCTTGCCTCCAACCGCGCCCGCGTCAGCACACCGATCGCCATCGCCTTCGCGCCCGCATCAACCCGACCACCCTCAACGAACGGCGGACGCTCCACGATCCGATGCCACACGCCCTCCGCCTCGGCGATGCCCGCCGCCTGCTCGGTCCCGCGCACCAGCGCAAACAGCGCCTCCATCCGCTGCGCCCGCGTCGCATCGCGCAACGACTCCTGAGCACCGCGGATCACCCGCAGCGCACCGACGCCATCGCCCAGCAGCACATGCGCCTGCCCCAGCAACACCGCCCGCTCCGCACGCGTCCACGCCGAGACGCCCTCGCTCTCCTCGGCAATCGCGCGCCCCCGCTCCGCCCAGAGTCGCGCTGCCGCCGGATCCCGCTCCACCGCCGCCAGCGCCAAGCACGCCCGCGCCAGGCGCAGCGGCACCACCGCCACACGCGCCAGCACCAGTTGATCCAGCACTGCCGGATCGGCATCCGGTGCCTCGCCGCCCAGCGCGCCATCCGTCAGCGCCACCGCGCGGGCCGCCTGCTCGAACAGCCGCTCACACTGCTGCACCACCTCCGCTCGCTGCACCCCACGCGTCAGCCCCAGCATCCACCCCGGACCATCCACGCCGTCCAGGCCGCCCGCCCACGACTGAAGCTGCCGCACCGCCGACAACGCATCGCCCGCCGCGGGACGCTCGCCAACCTCCACACCCGGAGCAACCTCCGCCAGCAGATCACCCACCGCATCGGCGCCGACCGGCGCACAAGTGCCCAACACCGCGCACAGCATCACAACGCCGGTCATGATCTGCCTCTTGGTGGCACCGGTCTCCGACCGGTGCATATCAAACAACCTTCTCATCCTTCACCTCCCGGCTCCGCCAGCCGCACACGCGCATACCCCGCTCCACGCAGCGCGTTGTACACCGCCAGCACATGCTCCCAATTCGTCCCCGCGCCCGGACGCACCACGAACGGCTGATCATCCCCGAGGTCCATCCCCCGACGGATCTCGGTGTCGATCCGCAGCATCTGCACCGTCCGCACATGCCCCAGTCCCCCGCCCTCCACGCGCAACGCGTACTCATCGCGCCACTCGCCCATCGTCTCGACGAACACCTCGATCGGACGCGCCGGCAACGCCAGCGGATCCGCCGGCGCGGTCAGCCGCGTCGGGAGATCCAGCGGCACCGCCTCCTCCGGCGTCCGGAAGTCCGTCGCCAGCATGAAGTACACCAGCAGCAGAAACACCACATCGATCATCGTCACAAGATTCAGCGACATCACCGGCAACGCCGACCCGCGCGGGCGCGTCCGCCGCTCCGCCTCCACCACCGCGTCATGGGCGGGTTCGACAGCCCGCTCACCTTCCCAGCCGTGCGCATCCATCGCCTCGGACTCTGATTCCCTGCGCCCCGTCATGTTCCCCGCTCCGGCAGCGCCACCAGTTGCACCCGCGTCACCCCCGCCCGTCCCGCGGCACGAATCGCCGGAGCCACCCGCTCGTAGGGCTCCGCGTGCGACGCCCGCACCAAGACCGGCACATCCCCCACCGCCAGCATCCGCTCGCGCAACGCCGCGCCCAGCGCCTCCAGCGATGCGGCATCGCCGCCGAACGCGCGATCACCCAGCCGATATCCCCCGCCCATCGACTCCGGCAACACCTGCACGATCACCGCCCGCTCCGCATCGATCTCCACCGAGGCGGGATCGCTCAGCCGCGGCGGCTCCAGATCCACCAGCCGCGCACGGCTCATCTCCGCCACCAGCATGAAGAAGATGATCAGCAGGAACACCACATCGATCATCGGTGTCATGTTCGACCGGATCGGCGCAGTCGCCTCCCGATGACCCTGCCCGCGCCCGCGCCTCATCGCGCGTGATCGGGCTCGCGCTCCGCCCGCTCCCGCTTCGCGCCGTCGCCATCGGCCCCACCCTGGCTCGGCTTCTTCGACGACGGGCGGAAGTGCACCAGCACGCTCTCCGCGAGCCGCGACGACTCCACCGCGTGCGCATCGATGACATTCCGCAGCAGCGCGTACCCCGCGAGCGCGGGAATCGCCACCACCAATCCCCAGAAGGTCGTCGTCAGCGCGGTGCCGATCCCCGCCGCGAGCGACACGGGGTCGGGCGAGCCGCCCGCCGCCACGATCTCGCGGAACGCCAGAATCATGCCGTACACCGTCCCGAACAGGCCGATCATCGGCGCGACATTCCCGATGATGTTCAGCGGCTCGATCCGGCGCAGCCGACGCAGCAGCAGATCCTCGCCCACCTGCTCGCTCGCGCGCAGCATCGCGTTGTACCCATGCACCGACTCGTTCAGCCCCGCGTGGAGCACCGCCATCGCGTCCGTCTCCGGGTCCGCCGTCAGGTCCAGCGCCTCGCGGAACCGCCCCTCGCTCACCGCTCGCTCCACCTCGCGCACGCGATCCTCCGCCACCACCACCGAGCGCCGATTCGCCAGCGACATCGCGCCGAGCAACCCGATGCACGCCGCCGACAACGCCAGCAGCCCCCACACGATCATCGTCCCCAGCACCTCAACGCGCTTCGTCTCGGGATGACGCTGGATGAAGAACGCCTCGCCCATCGACACACGCCCACCGATCGCCGGTGGCACCCCGGAAGAGGACACCCCACTTGGCAGCCGCGCCCCGCCCGCATCCTCAGACACCGGCGGCACAACACCCTGCGCCATCACATCGCCCGTCCCGCACACAAGCAGCCCGAGCACGAGCAGCACGCACATCATCATCACACCGGTTCGTCGCATCAGCGAAAAAGCTCCTCACGCGAGAGAAACAAGTACGACTCTTCGCCGCCGCCGTGCTCCCTCGCTATCGCACGCAGGATCCCCGAAGTGTCCTGCTCCAACAACTCGATCGTCCGGATCGCCACCGCACGATTCCCCGTCCTCGGGTGCGCCGGGTTCATCCGCTCCAGCGCACGCAGCACCTGCTCCGCATCCACCTCGTAGTCCCCCGCGCCGATCACCGGACCCCCCAGCACGAAGATCGCATCCGGCTTGAGCGCCAGCGCCATCTCCAACGCCGCCAGCGGATTGCTCCGCCCCGACGGACGCACGCCCTCCACCCACTTCCGAACGAACTCCACATTCCCCCGCGTCGCACGGATCAGCCGCGTCTCCCGATCACGCCCCGGCGATGTCGGATGCGGCGCGCTCAACGCCCCTCCCCCCGCCTCGCCCGGAACACTCCGATAGAACACCACCTGAAACTCCTGCATCGCCGACAACGCCTCGACCGATCGCATCAATTCCCGCAACACCACCGGAAACGCCGAGATCATCGACCCCGAGGCGTCCACCACATACACGATCGACCGCGCATTGCCCGACCCCACGCCGTACACCTGCGTCTGCGGCAGGGTCGCATCCGCCAGAATCTCATCCAGATCCGGCGTCCGCGCCGGTGCGCGATGCACCTCGCCCGTCGGCTCCATCCCCGGCAGCAGCTCGGCGAGCAACAACTCCAGGTCCGGCTCCTCCCGCTCCATCTCCTTCATGCGCTCCATCGCCTCGCGCAGCGCCGCCGCATCCTCCGCCTCGGTCTGCACCTCTTCCGCGATCCCCCCGCCGAACGACGGGTCATAGAACGAGGCGATCGCGGGCGGGCCCGGATCGCGCATCCCCGGCTCCACCGACCACACCACGAGAAAACCGATGCTCACGAAGACCGCGTGACCCGCGAACGACAGCACCCACGCCCAGCGCGTCCCCCCGCCGCGAGCGCCGCCCCACGAAATGCCCCGCAGTCCCGAGCGCATCAATCACTCATCCTGCATCACACGCACGCCGCGCTTCTTCTCCCGAAACACCAATCCGTCCAAGCTCAACCCGCCCGCCCCCAGACACGCCAGCGCCATCGAGCCGCACAACAGCGTGAACTGGAAGAACATCAACTCCCACGCACGCATCCACATCGCGGGATCGGCCATCGGCAAGGGCGGCAGAAAGCCCAGAAACGCCGGTTCCGCCGCCGCGATCGCAGGGCCGATCTGCGTCAGCCACAGCGCCCCCACCATCGCGCCCGCGAAGCCCAGCGCCCACAGCCGAGTCAGCAGGCCCAGCAGCACCAGACATCCGCCCACGAACTCGATGATCGTGATCGCCCACGACTGCACATTCAGCATCGTCGGCGAGGCGAGGAAGCCCGGCCACTGCCCCCGTTCCTCCGCCGCCAGCATCGACAGCACCAGATTCATCCGGCGCGACACCTCGACCGGCTCCGGGAAGTCCGCCGCGGTGAACGACTGACCCCCGCCGCCCTGACGCGCCGGAATCACGACCACGCCCATCCTCCCCGCATCCGCAGACCCGTTCTGACCGTTCTCCGCGGGTGCCCCACCCGGCTGCGCGGGCGTCACCCGGGGCGGCATCTTCACGAACCCGGCGTTGGCAAGCCGCGCAGCCGTCTCGCCCTCCACGGGCATCGTCTCCAGCAGCTTCCCCCAGCCCGCATAAAGGAAGACCAGCCCGAGGGCCAGACGCAAGAACAACGGCGAAACATGCAGCGCAAGACCCCGCATCGATCAAACCCCTTCCTACCGCCGGACACCAGACTCGTCAGCCAACACAAATCGACCAAACCCGCCCAGCAACCGCACACTCCATCCTATTCCCCCCATCCGACCCTACACTCTCCTCCGCCGCGGGCGTGGCGGAATTGGCAGACGCGCGGGATTTAGGTTCCCGTGTCCGAAAGGACATGCAGGTTCGACCCCTGTCGCCCGCATTCCCAATCTCTCCGGTACACTCCCTCCGTGCGTATCCCACCCCCAACCATGCCGTGGCACATCGCCCGGGTGTACGGCACGCAGGCCGCGCCGCTGCACAAGGCCGAGAGCGTCGCGCGGATCGAGCCGGTCAGGAACGATGTACGCCAGTCCCAGGCGCGTCCGACGGAACAGTTGATCGCGGGCGCGGTGGAGAAAAAGGTCGATTTCACCGTCGTGGAGGCCGCTGAGCGCGCACAAACCGCGTCACTGGCGATGTACCGCCATCCGGCGGATCGCAACGCCGCGGCGACGGTCCTGCACGCCGGTCGCACCATCGACACCACCGCCTGATCGCGCTGCGCCTCCCCGCATCGGGGTGTCATCCCCCCTGTTCGTGGCGTTTGCGAATCCCTCAAAAACCCCTCGAATTCCCTGCTCGTGCGCGGGGTCAGTTCCGGTGCCGATGGGCCTAGGATGATCCCTCGGTCGCGACGAGCACTTGCTCGACGCGCTTGGCGAGGTCGATCGCCGCGGCACGCTCGGAGTTGCGGTACTGCTTGATCAGCGCGGGCACCGCGATCAGGCAGAGCGGGATGTACCACGCGACGGTGATCCACTCGCTCCAGATGTACCAGGAGAACCAGACGCTGAGCATGGAGTGGGTGACCAGCACGCCGGGGAAGACCGCGAAGACCATGACCGCGATGACGATGGCGGGCATCTTCCGGAGCAGGCGGCACTCGAGGGCGATCTCGGAGCCGGCGTCGGACGGAGCGGCGGTGCCGAGGAGGATGCGGTCGTAGGGGTTGCCGAAGACGAGGAGTTGGAACTTCTCGGTGTCCCCCTGAACGGGGTGGCGGAGGAAGCCGGGGAGCTTGCCGCGCTTGGAGAGAAGGGCGAGGCGGTCCACGGCCTCGGATGGGGAAAGCGGCGACCGGATGGGCGGGATGGGGCGACGGGGGTCGGGAGCGGTGTCGGCAGCGTCCGAGAACGCACGCCCGCCCGCAGAATCGGAACTCGGCGGGGCGTGGGCGGTGGATGTGCTGTCGGCTGGCTTGTTCATGCGTCGTGTGGGATCAGAATACGGTGACGGAGCGACGGACGCCCACGGATGGGTTGCGAAAGGCCAACAGGCGCGGAGCCGAGCGGAACGGTCGGAAGTTCCATCGGGCTTCGGGCGTTGGCAGGAGAGGAATTCCAAGGAATCCCAACAAACCCAGAGGCGATGACCGTGCGGTACCCATTCGAGCCAAACCATCCCGATTCCGTGCGGCCCGGCGGGCACCGGGCGGATGGGGATGTGGGCGCACCGATCCCCTTCCCCGGTGTGGATGTCTCCGGGATGCG
>REDD01000234.1 GCA_007693725.1 Phycisphaeraceae bacterium | reverse complement strand
CGCCACCCCCGGCCCCGAAGCGCATCACGCTCGAAGTGGATCAGGCCCATCCCGAGTCCTTCGTCTCGGATCTCACCGAGGCGGTGCGGGAGCTCGAAGCCCGTGTCGGCAGGACGGTGCTGATCCAAGTCCTTCCCGAAGAGGCCCCCGAGCGTGCGGGTGTGCGTCCCAAGCTCGATTTCGAGGATGTCTTCTGGTGGTTCACAGATCCGGAGTCGTGGAAGCGGACGGTGCTCATCGAGCTGCCGGTGCGCTATCACACCCCCGAAGAGCCGAAGGCTCCCAAGGCGGGGTGAGCAGGGCCATCGTTTACGATGATCCGCGTCTCGCGACACCGATGATGGCGGTGGTTCAGTGCTGCTGCGTCGCTCGGCGCATGCGCCGTTCCGCCCGCAGCCCGCCCAGCACGACGACCGGCAGCAGCAGCAGTCCGAGCAATCCCGCGAGCAGTGCGACCGGGGCCGCCGCCAGCGTTGCCGCATCGAACCATTGAAACTGGATGACGACCGCGCCGAGCATCGAACCGATCCCGGCGGTGAAAAGTGCGATCCTTCGCACATACCAATGCCACGAGTGCATCATGCACCTCGAAAGAAATTGGGAGGCGGTCGCCCGGCGCACAAGAACCACGCCCACGGAGCGATGCTGCCCAAGAGTGACTCGATGTAAGGCACCGACGACCGGGTCGGTGGGTGCGTCTCGGACCGCCGCGTTGGCGTCCGAAGCACCGAAGCGCACACCCTAACAGCACACGGGCATGGTGGGCAACTCGTCGGGGGGGTGTGGATGATTGGTGGACCATGATGCACGGGTCGATGTGCTCGTACGGGTTGTGCGCTTGTGGCTTCGCCATGCGTGCCGGTATCGTCCGCCGACCGTGCTGCATCACCACCATCGGCGACGGACCGCCTCGCTTCTGCGCGCCTGCGCATCAGGAGTCATCCTGCTTTTGGCGGGCGTTGCACCGATGGCCGTGGCGCAGCCGGCGCCGGCGGTCACCCCGACGCCCGCGCCGCCCGACCCGATGGACAATCCGTACGAGGGTCGCTTCGTGCAGCGCATCCGCCTAGTCGGTCTGGAACGGGTGAGCGAGCGGCTGGTCCGCAACAACATCCGGGCCAGCGAGGGTCGTCCGCTCGAGTGGGCGGTGGTGCGCGAAGATCTGCGCCGCCTCGAACGGCTCGGTGAGTTCCGCGAGGTCCGTGCAGACATCTTCGTTCTCGAAGACGGCAGCGTCGAGGTCCGCTACTTCCTCGCCGAAGCGCCGATCGTGCAGGATGTTGTGGTCGTCGGCAATCGCGAGCTTTCCGACCAGTTGATCGGCGCAACCGTCCGCGACCGTACGGCGATCCTGCCCGGCGTCGCCATTGACGAGTTCCGCATCCGCGCCGCCCAGCGCGTCATCGAGGATCTGTACCGGCGTCGGGGCTTCTACCGCGTCGAGGTCGCCATCGATGAGGCCGAACTCGCCGACAACGGCATCGTCATCTTTCGCATCCGCGAGGGGCCGCGCACGCAGGTCACCGCCCTGCGTTTCCGAGGCAACGACAACATCCCAGACAGCCGACTCCGCCCGGAGATCAACACGAAGCGCCGTGTCCTGCTCTTCGATGCGCCGCTCGACGAGCAGATCATCGATCAGGATGTCGGGCAGATCATCAACTTCTACCGGGACAACGGGTACCTCGATGTCCGCGCCGCGCGCGAAATACGCATCAGCCCCGACGGGCGCGAGGCGATCGTCACCTTCTTCATCGAGGAGGGTCCGCTCTACACGCTGCGGAATGTCATCGTCGATGCCGGACGCGCGGACGAGCCGCTGCGGGTGTACACGCCCGAGCAGATACGCGGACTGCTTCCGCTCAAGCCGGGCGACATCTTCAAGCAGGTGGAGGCGCGTCGCGCGGCCGAGGCCGTCCGCGATGCGTACCTGAAGATGGGGTATGTCGATGTCGTCATCACGCGTGACGAACTCCGCGCCATCGACACGCCGGAGGTCGACCTGCGGCTCTCGATCCGCGAGGGCGAACGCTTCCGCACCGGTCTCGTCACCATCGTCGGGAACGAACTCACCAAGGACAAGGTCATCCGTCGCCATGTCGAGGTGAAGCCCGACGAGTGGCTCGACGGCGCGGGGATCTCCGAGTCCGAGCGCCGACTCCGCGGGCTGGGCCTCTTCGAGCTCAACCCGCGCCGGGGGAATCCGCCGCGTATCACCATCCAGCCGGAGAACCCGGCCAACCCCGGCTACCGCGATGTGCTCGTCGAGATCAACGAAACCAACACCGGTTCGCTGTCGTTCGGCGCGGCGGTCAGCAGCGATGCGGGCGTCGTTGGCTCGATCAATCTCCGCCAGCGCAACTTCGACCTCTTCGACACGCCCGATTCGATCGAGGAACTCATCACCGGGCGTGCCTTCCGCGGCGCGGGACAGAACTTCGGGCTGACCATTGCGCCAGGTACGCAGGTCTCCACCTACGCCGTCACGCTCTCGGAGCCGTACCTCTTCGAGTCGCCCTACGGCATGACCGGCGCGTTCCAGTACACGCAGCGCATCTTCCGCTTCTACGACGAGGATCGCATCGGCGGACGCCTGCGCCTTGCGCGCCGCTTCGGCACGCGGTGGGTCGGCGGCCTGAGTCTCCGCGCCGAATCCATCGACCTCTCGGACATCAACGACCGCGCCCCCGTCGATGTCTTTGAGGTCGAGGACCAGAACACGCTCACGAGCATCGGCTTCGATCTCGCCCGCACCACCGTCGACAACCGCTTCCGTCCGACGCGCGGCACCCGCACCGAACTCGGCATCGAGCAGGTCGGGGCGCTCGGCGGCGACTTCACATTCACCAAGCTGACCGGCGGCTACCAGATCTTCATCCCCATCGACGAGGACGACTTCGGGCGTCGCACCGTCCTCAACCTCCAGACCCGCGTCGGGTACATCCCGCAATCCGGTGAGGCCCCGATCTACGAGCGTCTCTATCTGGGCGGGCGCTCCTTCCGCGGCTTCGCCTTCCGCGGCATCGGTCCCCGGGGCGTCCGCAACGACACCGGAGAACTCGGGCGCGACCATGTCGGCGGCGAGTGGTCCTTCTTCCTCGGGGCCGAGGTCCAGCGACCCCTCTGGCAGGACATCCTCGCCGTGGTCGCCTTCGTCGACTCGGGCACCCTCACCAACGATGTCGGCTTCGACGACTACCGCGTCTCGGTCGGCACCGGCATCCGCATGTACCTGCCCCAATTCGGCCAAGCCCCCCTCGCCTTCGACTTCGCCTTCCCGATCGTCGAACAGGACCGCGATAAGACGCAGTTCTTCTCCTTCTCCGTCGACATCCCCTTTTGACACCCCGCCCCCGGAATGCCCCCCGGAAGTCGCCTGCTCCGGATGGGCTCCCGATCTTGTCGGTCGGCGTTCTGCGCCCGCGCATCCCCATACAGCGCCGGGGGTTGGGGCGTCGCATCATCCGCGCGGCGGCTCGCCGGTAAGTATTCACTCACATGGGTATGATGTCCTTGTCCACACACACGGGGCACCCCGCGCGCGTCGCGCGGCACACACGAACGATCGAAGGAGCGAGACCATGATCGGTCAGCAGGTCTGGCGTTGGGGTTGGCTTATCGTCGCGGCAATGCTCGCATTGAGCATCTGGCAGTTCACGAACACCCCCGCCACCGCACAGCAGGGCGGCGGCGGAGGCATGGTCGCGACACGCGTCGCCGTCATCGACCCCGCGGCCGTCTTCGACAAGCTCGACGAAACCGCTCGGCGTCAGGCCGAGCTCAACCAGTTCGTCGGCGAACGCGAACGCGAGATCAAGGCCATCACCGATCAGCTTCAGGAAATCTCCGACGAACTGGATGCCATCCGCGGTACGGTCGCCAGCAACGATCCCGGGCTGCTCGCCCTCCGCAACCGCGCGGTCCGCGTCTCGCGCCAGCTCCGCTTCGAGCAGGAGTTTGCGCAGCGTCAGATCGAGGAGCGTCAGGTGCAGGTCCAGCTCGAGATGTTCAACAAGATCGCCGGTGCGGCCGGCCGCTTCGCGCAGCGCGAGGGCATCGATCTCGTGATCGCCGACGACAGCAAGGTCGAGATCCCCGTCAACATCGACCTCCGGCAGTTCAGCGCCGCCATCAGTTCGCGGCGCGTCATGCACGCCACCAGCGCCGTCGACATCACCGATGCCGTAGCCCGCCTGATGAACAACGAATTCGCAGCGGGCCGCCCCTGATCGGAGAAGTTCGCGCGATGTCCACCGCCGGACCCTCCTTCACCACTTCCGAGGTCGCCGCGCTCATCGGAGCCGAACTCCGAGGCGCGACCGATCTCCGTCTGGACCGGCTCGACCCGCTCGAACTCGCGGGCCCCTCGTCGCTCACCTTCATCCGCTCCGACAAGTACGCCAAGCGCTGGCGCACCTCCAAGGCCGGAGCGGCCATCGTTACCCGCGAACTCGTCCCCGACATCCTCAAGGCCTCGCAACTCGCCGATGATCGCGCCCTGCTCCTGGTCGACAACGCGGACCTCGCACTCATCCGCATCCTCGATGCGCTCGACGATCTGCTCCCCGTCGATGACAACCCGGCCCAGGGCCGATGTTCCTCCGCGATCATCCACGCGACCGCCGAGATCGACCCGACCGCCTGCATCGGCCTCGGCGTGACCATCGGCCCGCGCACCATCGTCAGCGCGGGCGTGGTCCTCCAGTCCGGCGTGGTCCTCGGCAGCGATGTGAGGGTCGGTCCCCAGACCGAGATCCGCGCCAACGCCGTGATCCAGGCGCGCACCGTCATCGGCGCCAAGTGCCTGATCCACCCCGGCGTCGTCATCGGTTCCGACGGCTTCGGCTTCCGACCCGACCCCTCCGGCGCGGGCGTCGTCAAGATCCCCCATGTCGGTCATGTCGAGATCGGCGACGATGTCGAGATCGGCGCCAACAGCACCATCGACCGGGGCAAGTTCGGACCCACGCGCATCGGCTCGGGCACCAAGATCGACAACCTCGTCCAGATCGGGCACAACTGCACCATCGGGCGCGCCTGCCTCATCTGCGGCTGCGCAGGCATCGGCGGATCCACCAGCATCGGTGATGGCGCGATGATCGGCGGCGGCGTCGGCCTCCGCGACAACATCAAGATCGGCGCGGGCGCTCAGGTCGCCGCCATGTCCGGCGTGATGGGGGACATACCCGCCGGAGAGATTTGGTTCGGCTTCCCCGCCAAGCCCTCCAAGCGCGCCATGCGGACCCTCGCAGCGCTCGACCGCCTCGCGGACATCCTCGGGCCGATGCGCAAGATGCTCAGGGACCATGCCCCGCCATCCGGTTCAACTCCAGAGGCCCGGGACGCCGAAACATCGGGATCTGATGCCCCCGAACGCCCCGCAGCATCCCGAACAACCTCCCCTCCGACCGTGTAGGCCCTGTTCGCCTATGGTAAAGGTCTGGAAAGGATCCATCGCTCGATGACCGTTGATCTGCAACGCACCGTCAAAGCCCCGTCGTCGTTCGCAGGCACCGGTCTTTTCACCGCCGCAAGCACCACCGCGACGATCCGTCCCGCGCCCCCGAATTCGGGTATCCGCTTCCGGCGGACGGACCTCCCCGGCCAGCCCGAGATCCCCGCCGAGGTGAAGCATGTCACCGAGGCCCCCCGACGGACCGTCCTGAAGCACGACGGCGCGACCGTCGAGACCGTCGAGCACTGCCTCGGCGCCCTGGCCGGGCTGGGCGTCGACAACGCGCTCATCGAGGTCAGCGGTCCGGAACTTCCCGCGGGCGACGGCTCCGCCTCCGCGTTCGTCGACGCCATCGAGAACGCCGGCGGGCTCATCGAGCAGGATGCGCCCCGCGAGCCGATCGTCATCACCGAGCCGATCACCGTCCGCGAGGGCGACACCACCCTCGCCGCGCTCCCCTCCGAGTCCTCCACGCTCGAACTCCTGTACATGCTGGACTACGGCGAGGCGTCGCCGCTCTCCCGCCAGGCCCACTCGTTCGCGCTGAATGACGGTTCCTTCGTGACGCGCATCGCCCCCGCGCGGACCTTCTCGACCGCCGCCGAGGCGCAGGCCGCCCAGGCCATGGGCCTCTTCAAGCACCTCTCGCCCAAGGACATGCTGGTCATCGGCGAGCACGGCCCGATCGACAACGCCTACCGCTTCGAGGATGAGCCCGTCCGCCACAAGCTGCTGGACCTCCTGGGGGACATCTCCCTCGTCGGTCGTCCTATCCACGGGCGGATCGTCGCCTTCCGCTCCGGGCACGCGCTGAACCACCAGCTCGCCCGCGCGATCCTCGACATGGACTCGCGGACCACCGGCCCGCTCGCGGAGGGCGCGCCCGCGATGGAGATCCGCTCCATCATGCGGCTGCTGCCGCACCGGTACCCGATGATCCTCATCGACCGGGTCATCGAGATCGAGGCCGACCGTCGGGCCGTGGGCGTGAAGAATGTCACGATCAACGAGCCCTTTTTTCAGGGGCACTACCCCGGCACGCCGATCATGCCCGGTGTCCTCATTGTCGAGGCGATGTGCCAGTTGGCGGGCTTGATGCTCAGCCACAAGCTCGAACGGACGGGCAAGATCGCAGTGCTGCTTTCCATGGATGATGTCCGACTCCGCAAGGCCGTCACGCCCGGCGATCAGCTTGTCATTGAAACCGAAGCCGTGAAAGCGGGCGCCCGTTACGGCGACGCCCAGTGCCGCGCATTCGTCGCGGGCACCCTCGTCGCCGAAGCACGCGTCAAGTTCCTCATGGTCGATGCGGAGCGCCCGCTGTGAGCCACTCGATCCACCCCACCGCGATCATCCACCCCGAGGCGCGCCTCGCTGACGGCGTGCGCATCGGTCCCTACTGCGTCGTCGGGCCCAAGGTCGTCATCGGCGAGAACACCGTCCTGCACAACCATGTCACCGTGCAGGGGCCGACGACCATCGGACGCGACAACATCGTCTTCCCCTTCGCGGTGCTCGGGGCCGAGCCGCAGGACCTCAAGTACGCCGGTCGCGACACCGAGCTGATCATCGGCGACCGCAACAAGATCCGCGAGCACGCCACGATTCACCGGGGCACGGAGTTCGGCGGCTACAAGACCGTCATCGGTTCCGACTGCCTCATCATGGTGGGCGTCCACATCGCGCACGACTGCATCATCGACAACGAGGTCGTCATCGCCAACGGCTCGATGCTCGGCGGGCACTGCCACATCGAGCAGGGCGCGGGCATCGGCGGCGGAGCGGGGCTCCACCACTTCACCTCCGTCGGCGAGCTCGCCTTCATCGGCGGCATGTCCCGCATCTCCAAGGATGTCCCCCCCTACACCGTCGTCGAGGGCTCGCCCGCCGAGGCGCGCAAGATCAACACCACCGCCCTCATGCGCCGCAAGTGGGACCCCGACGAGATCGAGAAGCTCCGCGAGGCCTTCCGCCAGATCTTCCGCTCCCACGAGGAGCCCGTGCAGCATGTCATCAACCGCCTCCGCGCGGTGCCGCGCCAGCACAAGTCGATCACCCGCCTCTGCGACTTCGTCGAGCGGGCATCGCTGGGCGTCCACGGGCGTCAGCTCGAAGCCCTCCGCGACCCGATGAACGCCCCGCGCTTCGGCCC
>REDD01000233.1 GCA_007693725.1 Phycisphaeraceae bacterium | reverse complement strand
AGCGCTGCCGCCGAGTCGTGATAGAAGGCAGAGATACCAAGGATCGCCGTCATACAGCGCCGCCTCTCCCGTGATTCATGATCGCCACTCTCTCGCCAGCCAAATGATCGGTGATCTTTGGCTCGGAATCAATCCGAAACAAGCATACACGCTGCATCTGCACAAAGATCAGACGCCGCGAAAGACCCCAGCAGCACCGAACACACCCCGCCCGCGACTTGTTAGGTATATGAAAGGGCCTGGCCACGGTCGCTCGCACCGGGATTCTCGCGAGTCTCCAAGGCGATCAATCTCGGCCCGCCTTTTCCTTCCGCTTGGCCGCTCGACGCCGCAGTCGCTTCATCAGGAAATCGATATCGCCCCGCCTGGTGATTAGCAGATCGCGCAACGGGAGTCCCGTGAAACGGGAGTAGACCACAGACATCGCCAAGGCGGCGGCCACATAAGTCAGGGTGCTCACCAAGGCGGCGGCATTGATCCCATACCGCGGCACGAAGATCACATTCAGAACAACATTCAAAACCACTGCGGGCGCCATCACAATGATGACCACTCTTGGCTTTCCCTTGGCCAGCAAATCCGCCTCAAAAGTCTGTGCAGCAAAGAAAACTATCACGCCAGGAAGCAGAAGCTGTGCGACCATGGCGGTATTCGGATAATCGGGACCGTACACCAACGGCACCAACCAGGGAGTTACGATCGCCAGAGCAATTCCAAACGGCACCGCCACAGCCATGCTCAATCGAGATGTATGCGCAGTCTGCATCGCAGCCTGTTTCGCATTCTCCGTATTGACAGATCTACTGTAGAGGATCTGCCCCATCGTCCTCGGCAATTGCCAAAGAAGCTCCGCGATCGCGACACCGACGGTGAAGTTTCCGAGATCCGCCTTGGAAACTCCCAGTGCGGGTATGGACAGAAGAACAATATTCACCTTGTAGTTCAGAACCATCATGACAGTGCTCAGGCCGTACACCACAGATCGCGAGGTCATATCTCGCCAGGTGGTGAGGTCGACACGAAAGTTGAGGCCGACTTCCGATCCGATCAGCCGGAACGAAGCGATCGAGACGATCCCGAACACCACTGCATTCGCCGCGATGAATATCCAGCCGTCCTCGGTACTGTCGAAGCCGAGCAGCACGCCGCCGATCAGGATAATGCAGAGAATCGCCGGGTCTGTCAGCCAATAGAGATGGCTGATGAACTTCAGTTTGCGATACCCGACCGCAAAACCTCGCGCATAGGCGGAAAGCAGCCGTGAAGGTATCTGCGCCACCGCGAGCAGGATCCAGAGCCAGGGCAGATCGCCCCGCGTCTGCTCCGGATAAAAATACGCGATCGTCGCCATCGCCGACAGAAACGATGCGACGATCCACATCGACATCGCAGAACCGATGATCCGCTTCAAGGGCGCAGTCTTGCGACCGACCATGTACGGGATCGACTTCGCCATCCCGAGATCAAAGATCGTATACACCAGCATCGCGATGATCATCGCCGCCGCGATCATCCCCCGCGCTTCCGCGCCCCAGATACGCGCCGCGGCGATCCCGATCGCGATCCGGATCGTGATGTGCGAGACGCGCCCCGACATCAGATGAAGCGCATCATGCAGTATCGAGTGGTGGTGCGCTTTCTTGTCGACCCGCCTCGACTTCCCTCCGGTGTCGGCCGACTCCCCGATCTCGTCAGAAGTATCCCGCTTCATACACACTTCTCATCGGGCAGTACATCGACCTGAAACACTTGGTACCCCTCACCCTCGCCGACCGCCCACCGGTGCTCACACTTCCGTTCAGCAAGGTTGTACATCGAGATATTGCTCGTCGGGATGTTGTGGCCGTACTTGATCCAGTAGCCGAAATCCTTCCACTTGCTCCGACGAAGGCGGCTGAACATCACGATCACCCGATCAGTATCCCCCGGAATCGAACAGACGCCACGGCACCATCCCAACTGGTTCAACCCCTCCGTCATCTCAAGGAGGTTGTAGACTTCGCGCGACATCCCACGCGCAGGATCGAACGCCACGAGGTGGCCGTTCGTCGTCGTGAAAAACAGCCGGCCGTTCAGCCAGACCCCATCGTGCGGCATCCCGACCTCGATCGACAATCTCTTGGAGAGATCGCTCGTGCACACCGCGTCGAAAGTCTTCAACTGGCCCGTCCACAGCTCGCCATCGTGTTCGAAGAGGTGATTCCCATGTCGAAGATGCGGCTTCGTGTCCGCAATCAGACGGTAATCGACATCAGAATCGATCTTCCGCGCATCCGGCTCATCCCTCAGCAGGTCATACCGCTCAAGCAACTCGCCCGAGAAGGAGACGACATCGACCGTTTCCAGCCCAGTGTTCGAGATCGCGAGATTCCCCCGCCATTCCATGCAGTGGTGCAGATCGTTGAATCCCGGAATCGTGATCCGATCAACCGGCGTCCGCGGTGGCCAGGTGTCAAAGATCAGAACCTCGTTGTGCGTACAGACAAACCACTTGCCGTCGATGAACGCATTCCCCGTGAACTGCACCTTGTGCTCGGGGGTCCGAAGCGCCTCGGGCAGCATGAACTCCATCCGGTAGACCGTCTTCCCGGTCTCCAGGTCCATGATGATCGCCAGAGCAAGAACCCCCTTGCCGTCCGCTCCCTGCTCTGCTCCGGTAATCAAGACCTGCACGGTGCCTCCCCTGCTGTGATAGATGCCCGCCCCGCGGGTGCAGGCATCAGGCGGTCGTAGAGCGCCAGAAACATCTTCATCGGACGATCAATCCCCCAACGATCACGCATCGCCGCCACATCCTCCTCCGACGCCTCGATCGGGTGCTCCAGCCGCTCCACAAGCAGTTCGCTCAGCCGCGGAACATCGCCGACCTCGAAATACGATGCCACCGTGGAGCCCAGTTCGCGATTCGGTTTGATGTCGCTGAAAATGCACGGAATCCCGCTCGCCACCGCCTCCACCCCTCCCAGCGGCAGCCCCTCCCACCTCGACGGCAGAACGAAGGCGTCCGCACACGCCAGCCACCCCTTCACATTCGCAACCACCCCGTGAAAGACGATCGACCCATCGTCCGACGCCCGCGCTCGGTGCGACTCCAGCCCCGGACCGGTTCCGAGAAACTGCAGCATCGCACCCCGCTTCCCCATATCGGCCCGCTTCCACGCGTCGATCAGGTGCGCCTGGGCTTTCTGAGACATCGGGCCCTCGTCAGCGGTGAACCGCCCGGCATGGAAAAAGTGCGTCTTCTCCGGATCAACCCCCAGCAACCGCTTCCGCTCCCCTCGCTTGGCGACCTCATTCCGCTCCCAGTCGAACAGCAACCCGTTCGGGATCAGGAGCTGCTCACCGCGAACATGCCCGCGATACGCCTCGTGAGCCACCTCGCCGCACGAGTAGTACACCTTCACATCCGAGTGATCCATCACCCACCGCCGGAATCCCGTCGGCAGCTTCGTATTGTGAATCTTGCGCAGAATCCCGTACCGTCGGCGGTGCAGAAACCTCGACAGGAAGTACGCCTTCTCCGTGTAGTCCAGGTGCAGATGCACGATGCGCACATCCGGACGGCTCAGCACACACCGCAACCACCAGACGGTGCTTGCGCGCAGACTCGGACTCGGCCCGACATGGATCGGGATCCCCTCGTCGCGAAGTTGCGCAGCCCATGACTCCCCGACATCATCACGCCGGTTCGTGATGCTCACATACTCCACCGGATGACCGGCACGCTTCATCGCCAGAGCGAGATCCTTGCTCGATCGCTCGGCCCCACCAGCGACCAATCCGCCGATCACATGCAGAATTCGTTCCCGTGGCTTCCTCACGCTGCGCTTACCCTCTGAAATTCACGATACACTCGGGAATACGACACACATCCACCCCGGGTTGGGTCGGAATCTTAGCGGCTTACCTCCGATCTGCACCCAGATGCCGGTCGGGAGCACGCCCGCCCGCCAGCCACTCGTTCGGAACCTCGATTTCCGTTCTCGGCAGAGCCAACTCCACCAGGACAGGCGCGTGATCGGATCCGGCCGTCCAGCCCAACACCTTCCAGTCACGCACGGCGATCCCGGATGAGACGAGCACATCATCGATCGGCGTTCTCAAGAACCCGGGAAGCACACTGGGCCATGTGCCCGAGATGCTCCACCAAGGCTTGGATCGAAGCAGCCCGCTCTCCTCCGCAATCAGCCGGGTGCGATATCCGGTCGGTGATCCGTTTACATCTGCACACACGACGATCGGAAGACCTGTGTGTGCAAAGCACTCTTGAAGGATTTCTCCAAAGAGCCGGATCTCAGCGTTGCCGTTCTCCCATCGTGCTCGCGAACGAGGAGACTGTGGAAAAACAGCTGTTACCAGAAATGGCTGCTCCGGATGCATCACAATCAAGGATCGCTGATATGCAAGGCTCC
Source organism: Phycisphaeraceae bacterium (assembly GCA_007693725.1). GTDB lineage: Bacteria > Planctomycetota > Phycisphaerae > Phycisphaerales > UBA1924 > REDD01. The sequence continues at coordinate 3,286 of REDD01000233.1, read as the reverse complement.
CCCGCCTCTCCCGAAACTTCTCGTCACGCTCCACCTCTGCCCACGATAACGGCCAACGACTTAGCCGCACAACATTCCACCAGTGCCCCGGCTCCGCGGCGTCCCAATACTCGAAACGCCCCGGCACTCCACCCCGCTCGCGGATCCTCGCGATCAACTCGTGCGGAGCTTCAATCACGGTGATCACATCGGCTTCGGACTCGGCGATCCGTTCGTAGATCTCGTCGATATTAGGATTTCTGGCCAGCGCATTGAAGGTCATGACCCGCACCACTGCCGCGTCGGCAGTGCCACCCGACGGCCCCGCCCAGCGAGCGCGTGGGACGCTCGGAGCCATCCACAACAGCATCAGGCCGCACAAAAGCACCGGGGTGACAGACCAGCGACGCAAGGTGACCAGCCCAGCGGCCGCGCAAATCACGAGTAAGTTTCCTGCACCCGAAGCAAAGGTCGCAAACTTGTCGGCGATCCACCATGATTCGGAATAGCCATAAGCCAAGACCAGCCAAGCAACCCCGAATACCGACAGAGAGACAAAGACACAATCAAAAATAAACGCCGTGCCGGAACTGCTCCCGGCACGGCGAATACCCTGTCCTATCTGCGGCACTGGCCTCATGTCATCAACGACGGATAACCTGTATCGTACTTGCACGCTGCAGAATCCGCTCTTCGGATTGCTGCGGCTTGGAATCGGGACTGTCCGCAACCTCCGGATCGGGCGTGATCGGACCCGTTAACTCAAGATAGCGTAGCATTTGATCGAAGCGATTGTTGAAGTATCGAGACGCGATACGACCATTGTTCATTCTCCAGAACCCGAGATCACAACGCACATCCCACGACTCGCGGATCACTCGATCCAGACGACGCATCGTGGAGTTTCTCCGGTGATCGGAGAGACCCGCGTTCACCTCGCGAGAATACCGACGCAAACCCAGGCGCTGAACCTCGCGTGCTGTTTCCAATGCACGAGGTATGCCGAGACGGCCCTGCCAGTTGTAATTCATCTGGTACTTCTTTGGGATATCCTCTAGGCGGTAATAGATCCGGCCGTTCGAGCCGACATAAATCGCACGATTCGTTCCGAGCTCGTAGAAACGCGCCCAGATGTTGTTCCCGATGTTCACTCTCCGCAGCCAACGCTCCGCAGCCGGTATCGGAAGAAGATACCTCTCGTCGCCCGTCCTCACCGCGATCTCAATGAGAGTCTCGATGTTCCGTCCCGTCACGGATGAGCAGATCGCCGGCGGCTCGTGCGTTCGTGCCTGTGCCGGACGACCCTGCAGATCGTACTGCTGAGCCCATCCCGGATGCGGTTCGGAAAGTTGCACCGAAAGGATGTAGTCGGCCGCACGCACCGCGGCATCCATATATCGTGTGTCTCTGTACTGGTCGTACGCCTCCAGCATCACGCGAATGCAATCATTGATCGTTCCGTCATTGAAGGTCATGAACGCCGAGTAAGGCCGCTGAGGATGAGTCGGCCATTCCTGCGGCCACCCGCCACTCGAATGCTGTGCCGTCAGCATCCCGTTCAGACCCAGCGTGATCGATTCGGTGAGCCACGATGCAGAGTAAGCCTGATCGAGCTTCATGAGAAATGACAAGCTGCCCTGCGTCACATCGTCATCGAGCACCATGCGCCCAAGCGGACGACGCGGATACTCCCAGTTCGGATCGTAGTTCTTGAGAGTGTCTTGCCGATGCCACCCTCCCCGATTATTCTGGATCCACGCCAGCACGCGCGCCGTCTCAATAGCGCGATCGAGATACACCTGCTCGCCGGTCATCTGATACGCACGAGCGAAAAGTTCGCCAATCGTCGGCGTCGCAACCGGTTCGATCAGAAACTCGTTCGGTCCAAACTGCCACTTGCCCTGAGGACCAAGTCGCTTGCCGCGGTCATCGTCGTACTCCGAGACATAAGTCCCCCGATCGTTCAATGTAAAGAACGCATCGCCGGATGCTCTCAACATTGATGCCACTTCTTCTTGCGACAGCAGTTCATCATTATTCGCGCCCTGTGCGAACGCCGCACCCCCGCAAGCCCCGGCGATCAGCCCCACGCCGAGTAGACGCCCAACCGTATTGTTCAAACCGTTCATCACTCGTCCCCATTCTCCAGCACGCATGATGGGCCGCCATGGACCACCCCGCGCGACCGGTCCTTCGAGGTGCTTGCTCGAATCGTTCTTCGTCGTCAAGCTCCGCACACTCGAAGCAACTCAACCGTTTCTCCCGATTCTCCCGACACATCGAACAACTGCGCAAACACTGCCGAACGGGCGGTCCCTCCGACAAATTTTCGAACAAGGCCGCTTGACATAGGTCCGTACAAATGCGATGCACGCGCCCAAACGCCGATACCCTCAATGCCAATGACCCGCAGCAAGCAACAGGCCGCCGCCCGCCAGCCAGCCCTCCAGGGGCTGCGACACGCCCTGCGCCTGCTGCCCCGCTCCTTACGCCCTGCCTCCCACTACGCCCTGCCGCACTACATCATCATCGGGGCCCAGAAGGCAGGCACCACCGCACTGGACCTCGCCATCGCCCAGCACCCCAACGCCCGAACATCCCTCGTTCAGGAGGTCCATTTCTTCGACAAGCACTACCCAAAGGGCCCCAACTGGTACCGCCGCCACTTCCACACCGAGTCCGAGAACCAGAGCACACTCAGCCGGACCGGACACCCGCTCCGCTCGGGCGAATCCACGCCGTACTACATGTTTCACCCGGATTGCCCGAGGCGTGTCCGAAAACTCGTTCCGGAAGCCCGGCTCATCGCCCTCCTCCGAGACCCCGTCACACGCGCCTGGTCCCACTACCACCACGAGACCACAAAGGGCTACGACACCGTGACGCCCCAGCAGGCCTTCGATCAATCCTTCGAGGCACAACGACTCCAGAACGAAGAAGACCGCATCCTCCACGACCCCACATACTTCTCATTCGCCCACAACCACTTCGGCTACCTCGCCCGCGGCCGCTACGCCGCCCAACTCGAGCACTGGCTCGAATTCTTCCCCCGAGAACAACTCCTCGTCCTCTGCTCCGAACGCTTCTACGCGGACTCGCCCGGAACGCTCGCCACCGTCTTCCGCTTCCTCGATCTTCCGGACTGGACGCCGCCCCCGGCCAAAAAGCTCAACGCTCGCGCGTACTCAGGCATCGATCCCGCCATCCGCAAACACCTCACGGACTACTACGCACCCCATAACGAGCAACTCTTCCGGCTCATCGGCGAGCGCTTCCACGAGTGGACCTCGCCCACCGGCGATTGAGC
>REDD01000230.1 GCA_007693725.1 Phycisphaeraceae bacterium | reverse complement strand
GTTGCACCGCGCACGCGCACACAGCAACTCAGTGGGCCCGGAGGGACTCGAACCCTCACTCCCGTTGCCGGGAAGCGGATTTTAAGTCCGCTGCGTCTGCCGATTCCGCCACAGGCCCGCGGCACCGAGAGCGCAGAATACCCCCCGCAGCACCCGCCCGCGATCCTCGGAGTTCGCCTTTCACGCAGTCAATCCGTCTTCGCCTGCTTCAGAGCCGCCTGAGCCGCCGCCAGGCGTGCGATCGGCACGCGGAATGACGAGCAACTCACATAGTCCATACCGACCCGCTGGCAGAACTCGATGCTCGCCGGGTCGCCGCCGTGCTCGCCGCAGATGCCGACCTTCAGCTTCGGATCTCCCGACCGGCCCTTGCGAATGCCCATCTCGACCAACTGCCCGACCCCCGTCTGATCCAAGCTCTGGAAAGGATCCTTGTCCAGAATCTCCCGATGCAGATAGTCGGGGAGGAACGAGTTCACATCGTCGCGCGAATACCCGAATGTCAGTTGCGTCAGATCGTTCGTGCCGAACGAGAAGAAGTCCGCCACCTCCGCGATCGAATCCGCGATCAACGCGGCACGGGGAATCTCGATCATCGTCCCGATCGCAATCGGCAGCGCTGCCGTCCACTCGCGATCGCGCTTCACCTGCTCGATCACCTTCTCCGCATGCTTGCGCAGCAACTCCAGCTCGCGCCTCACACCCACCAGCGGGATCATGATCTCCGGCATCGCGCGGATGCCCTCGTGCAGACAATCAATCGTTGCCTCGACGATCGCCCGCACCTGCATCTCCAGAATCTCCGGATAGGTCACCGCCAGCCGGCAGCCGCGATGACCGAGCATCGGATTCTGCTCGTGCAACTGCGAAACCCGTGACTTCACACGCTGCACCGAAATGCCAAGCTCCTTCGCCATCTCCGCCTGACTCTCGTCGTCGTTCGGAAGGAACTCGTGCAGTGGGGGGTCCAGCAGCCGAATCGTCACCGGGAGCCCGTCCATCGCCCGGAAGATCCCGAAGAAGTCCTCGCGCTGATACGGCAGCAGCGCAGCCAGCGCCTCCACCCGGTCCTCCTTCTCCGAGGCGAGAATCATCCGACGCATCGTGCGGATGCGCGAACCGTCGAAGAACATGTGCTCGGTACGGCACAGCCCGATGCCCTCAGCGCCGAACTCGCGCGACTTCGCCGCATCCTCCGGCGTATCCGCATTCGCACGCACATCAAGCGTTCGATGCCGATCCGCCCACTCCATCACCTTCAGGAAATCGTCCGACAGCTTTGGCTCGATCTTCGGCACCGATCCCGCCATCACCTCGCCCGTCGAGCCGTCGATCGAGATCACATCGTTCCGCGTGAACCGGCGACCCTTCACCGTGAAAACGCCCGCCTCCGCATCGATCTGAATCTCCCCCGCGCCCGCCACGCAGCACTTCCCCCAGCCGCGAGCCACCACCGCGGCGTGGCTCGTCATACCGCCCGTCGAGGTCAGGATGCCCGTCGCCGAGTGCATCCCGTCCACATCCTCCGGGCTCGTCTCCTTCCGCACGAGGATCACCGGCTCGCCCGTGCCCAGATACCGCTCCACCGCCTCGTGCGCGGTGAACACCGGCTTGCCCACGGCAGCACCGGGCGAGGCCGGAAGCCCGCGCGTCAGCACATCCGCAAGATTCTTCGCCGTCGGGTCGAAGCTCGGAAGCAGCAACTGCGTCAGATCGTCCGCCGGAATCCGCAGCAGCGCCTCCTTCTCGTCAATCAACCCCTCATCGACCATGTCGCACGCGATGCGCACCGCTGCCTGCCCCGTCCGCTTTCCCGTCCGCGTCTGGAGCATGTACAGCACGCCCCGTTCGACGGTGAACTCGATGTCCTGCATATCCCGGTAGTGCTGCTGTAGCTTCTCCTTGATCTTGATGAGCTGCGCATACACATCCGCGTTCCAATCCGACATCTGTTCGATCGGCCGCGGTGTGCGTATGCCCGCCACGACATCCTCGCCCTGCGCATTCACCAGAAACTCGCCGTAAAACCGATTCTCCCCCGTCGACGGGTTCCGCGTAAATGCCACCCCGGTCCCCGAATCCTCGCCCATGTTTCCAAAGACCATCGACTGCACATTCACCGCGGTCCCATTCAGACCACTGATCCCGCTGAGATACCGGTACGAGATCGCGCGCTCGCTGTTCCAGCTCTTGAACACCGCCTCGATTGCCTGCCGGAGCTGCTCAATCGGATCCTGAGGAAAATCCTCGCCGACATGGTCCCGGTACACCTTCTTGTAGACGGTGCAGAGTTCGCGGAGCCCCTCCTCCGTCACATCCGTGTCCTCTCGAACGCGCAATGTCCGCTTCAGCGAGCTGAACGCTTCCTCGAAGTGTTCGTGCGACACGCCCTTCACCACATCCCCGAACATGTTGATCAGTCGACGGTACGCGTCGTACGCGAATCGCGCATTCCCGGTCGCGCGAGCAAGCCCCTCGACCGCGCGGTCCGTCAACCCGAGATTCAGGATCGTGTCCATCATCCCCGGCATCGATGCCGCCGCGCCCGAACGCACGCTCACCAAGAGCGGCTGGCTCTCATCCCCGAACTTCTTCCCGGTCTCCTCAGCCAACAGATCGATGTGCCGATGCACCTCCTCCATCAGCCCGGAGGGCAGCCGCTCGCCCTCCGCGTAGTACCGGGCGCAGGTATCCGTTGTGATCGTGAACCCCGCCGGCACGGGCAGCCCGATCGCCGTCATCTCTGCCAGATTGGCACCCTTCCCGCCCAGAAGTTTCTTCATCTCGCCTGAACCGTCTGTTCGCGTCTTCCCGAACGCGTACACCATCTTCCCCGCCTGACCCCCACCGACCGCACCAACCGACGATTTCGTTGATCCCTGCGTTGATTCCTGCATAGTCGACATCGCTCACCGCATCTTCCGTTTCGAGGCGAACCCGGAATCCGGATCAGAACGCCATTGTAGTAGTGATGATCCCCTACGACACAGCCGCCATCCCCCTAGGTTCGGCAATTCCGCACCGATCCTCTCAACGAAATACTTTCCACATCCGGTCGCTCGACCCTTGCCGCCTCGACTTCACCTACCATTCAGCGACACCGACGAGGGTGCTATGGATGGCTACGCCGGCTCATCCCGCCCTCAGATGTCAACCACGAGCAGGGCGTCCATGACAGACAGCAACACTCATCCCCACGACACATCCGGTCCCACAATCACACTCGACCCGCAGGAAGCACCCGTCGAGAACACCTCCGCTTTGGCCCGCATCATCTACCTGATCTTCATCACCTTCCCCCTCATCGGGCTGGCCGCCGCCATCGTTCTCGTCTGGCCCCTGGGATTCTCCTGGGTCTACCTCGCGCTCCTCTTCGTCATGTACATCCTCACGGGCCTCGGCATCACCGTCGGCTACCACCGCCTCTTCACCCACAAGTCCTTTGAAACCAGCCGACCAATGACCTTCATCATCGGTGTCCTCGGATCCATGGCCGCCGAAGGCCCCATCCTCGAGTGGGTCGCCATGCACCGCGCCCACCACCAGCACTCCGACACCGAGCACGATCCACACTCCCCGCACTCCCACGGCAGCGGCATCATCGGAATCATCCGCGGCTTCTTCCACGCACACATCGGATGGATGTGGCACGCCCAGAAGCCCGACATCAACCGCTACGCACCCGACCTCGCCAAAGACCCCGTCGTTCGCGCCGTCAGCAAGTCATTCCTGCTCTGGGTCTTCCTGGGCCTCCTCATCCCCGCCGTCGTCGCAGCACTGATCACATGGTCGTGGTGGGGGCTCCTCCTCGGACTCATCTGGGGCGGTCTCGCCCGCATCTTCCTCGTCCACCATGTCACATGGTCCATCAACTCCGTCTGCCACATCTGGGGAACACGACCCTTCGACAGCCACGACGAGAGCAGGAACAATGTCATCTGCGGCGTCCTCGGATTCGGCGAGGGATGGCACAACAACCACCACGCCTTCCCAACCTCCGCCCGCCACGGCCTCCGCTGGTGGGAGATCGACACCTCCTACCTCGTCATCCGCGCCATGGGAGCCCTCGGACTCGCCCGCAACATTCGAGTCCCCGCCCCCGAGCGCATTGCCGCCAAACGACGCATCCGCCCCTGACCGCGCCTACTTCCCCGTCAACGCCACCACCCCCGCCAGAATCAACACCACCCCGATCACCTTCCGCGCGCTCATCGCCTCCCCCAGCACCAGCCACCCCAGCAGCACCGCCACCGCCGGTGCCAGCGCGAACGCCACCGGCTTCACGCGGCTCACCTCGCCCAGCGACAACGCGAGGTAAAAGAACACCATCGCCGCCGCTCCCGCGATCAGCCCGCTCCCGAACACCAGCTTCGCAAGCGTCCCCCCCTCCGCCGTCGCCCACCACCGCGCCGGCTCGCTCTTCAGCATCGGCACCGCCACCACATACGCCAGCCACAACACCGGCAGCGCCACCGTCGACCGCACCGCGATCGCCGTCAGCGGCCCCACCTCCTTCGTGTGCAACACACTCCGCGTGAACACCTCGCCCACGCCCCAGCACACCCCGGCCAAGATCGCAAACAGCATCGCCTGCATGCTCACATCTATCGACCAACGGCATCCCGGACCCACCATCGCACGACAAAAAACCGCCGAGCGCACATCACGGCACGCTCGGCGGGCAAAACACCTCATGGTGCTTCGCGGCTCTCTCCAGAGTCCGGGATCCGGGGGTCTGGGGGGCTTATCGCCCCGCGGCGTCCGCTCCAACGGACGCCTGATTCATCACCTCATCAAGATCGATGCCCAGCTTCTCCGCCACCCGCCGCCCGTATTCCTCATCCGCGCGGAAGAAGTGGCACAACTGACGCATCTGAACCTCCGGGCGCGCCTGCCCCAGCACGCCCGCGATCCGTGTCGCCAGACGATCCCGATGAGCATCATCGAACAGACGGAACAGATCCCCCGCCTGCGTGTAGTTGTCGTGGTTCTCCTCCGAATCGAACCGATCAACCACCGCCTGACCGAGATCCCACGCCGGATCCTTGTACTTCGCATCCGGCATCGGCGCGCCCTCGCGCGAGTTCGGCCAGTAGTTCGGACGCGAGCCGTAGTCCGCCGCCGTCGCCATCACACCATCGCGCTGATAGTTCATCACCGGGCACTTCGGGCGATTCACCGGCAACTGGTGATAGTTGTTCCCCACGCGATACCGGTGCGCATCCGCGTAGCTCATCAACCGTGCCTGCAGCATCTTATCCGGACTCGGACCGATCCCCGGCACCAGCGCACTCGGGCTGAACGAGCTCTGCTCCACCTCCGCGTGATAGTTCTCCGGATTCCGGTTCAGCTCCAGAATCCCCACCTCGATCAGCGGAAACTCCTTGTGCGGCCAGACCTTCGTCAGGTCAAACGGATTCCAGCGGAACTTCTCCGCCTGCGCCTGCGTCATGATCTGCACGCACACACGCCACTGCGGAAACTCGCTCCTCTCGATCGACTCGAACAGATCCCGCTGGTGCGTCTCACGGTCGCTTCCGATCGCCGCCGCCGACTCCTCATCCGTCATGCACGCGATGCCCTGCTTCGTCTTGAAGTGGAACTTGCACCACACCCGCTCGCCCTTGTCGTTGATGAACGAATAGGTATGGCTCCCAAACCCGTGCATGTGCCGGTACGACTTCGGAATCCCCCGATCACTGAACAGAATCGTCACCTGATGCAGCGACTCCGGGCACAGCGACCAGAAGTCCCACTGCATGTCCATGTCCCGCAGATTCGTCTTCGGATCGCGCTTCTGCGTGTGGATGAACATCTGGAACTTGTACGGATCACGCACGAAGAACACCGGCGTGTTGTTCCCCACCATGTCCCAGTTGCCCTCGTCCGTGTAGAACTTCACCGCAAACCCGCGCACATCCCGCTCGGCATCCGCCGCGCCCCGCTCGCCCGCGACCGTCGAGAACCGCAGGAAGCACTCCGTCTTCTTCCCGACCTTCTCGAACAGCTTCGCCTTCGTGTACTTCGTGATGTCGTTCGTCACCGTGAAGGTGCCGTGCGCTGCCGAGCCTTTCGCATGCACCACCCGCTCCGGAATCCGCTCCCGGTTGAAGTGCTGCATCTGCTCCAGCAACTGCACATCCTGCATCAGCAGCGGCCCGCGCTCGCCCGCCGTCAACGCCTGCTGCATACCGATCGGATTGCCGTCCGCCGTCGTCAGCACCGGACACTTCTTCTCATGTTTTCCGTTCGTGCTCATCGATGGCCTCCTCGTGAGTCTCGTTGATGACGCTCGGATCACACCGAGCGGAACACACCCCGGCCCCCGGAACATCCCCCGGAACTTCCCCCGAAACCGCCCCCACACAACAGACACTACCCCTTCAACCCAAAGCACACCAACATGCCGCGATGATGCATACCATAGCGAATGCCTATGGACATCCAGCAGCTCCGATACTTCGTCGCCGCCGCCGAAACCGGCTCCATCACCCGCGCTGCCGCACGCTGCCGCGTCGCACAGCCCTCCGTCTCCCAGCAGATCGCCCGCCTCGAAGCCACCCTGAACCATCCCCTCTTCGACCGGCTCCCCCGCGGCATCGCCCTCACCGACGCCGGCAAAGCCCTCCTCCCACGCGCCAAACGCATCCTCAGCGAATACGACGACGCCCTCCTCCATTTCGAGGATGACCTCGACCAGGGCGTCGGCCGCTTCACCATCGCCGCCATCCCCACCATCGCGCCCTACCTCTTTCCCAAACTCCTCCCCATGCTCGCGCGCGACTTCCCCCGCGCCCAACTCACCGCCATCGAAGACACCACCGAAAATCTCATCGCACAGCTCCACGACCACACCATCGACGCCGCCATCCTCAGCCCGCCCATCGACGACCCCGCCATAAAGCTCCGCACCGTCGCCTCCGAGCCGCTCCTGCTGAGCGTCTCCGCCGATCACCCACTCGCACACCGCCCCCGCGCGGCCGTCCCCGACCTCCGCTCCGAACCCACCATCGCCCTCTCCGAAGCCCACTGCCTCGCACACCAGATCACCGGCTTCTGCGCCTCCAAGCGAGTCGCCCCCAACATCGTCTGCCGCACCACCCACCTCGCCACCACCCTCGCCCTCGTCGAGCAGGGGCTCGGCATCGCCCTCATCCCGCTCATGGCCGCCCGCGCCACCCCCAGCACAAAGCGCTCCGACCTCCACTTCGCACGCACACCGCCCACCCGCGACATCGCCATCGCCACCCACAAATCCTCATCCCCCTCCCGCATCACCGACCACCTCGCCGACCTCACCAAACAACTTTGTGAGCGCCATGATCAGAACTGATTTCCGGGTGGCGGATGACTCCACAAATGAGGGTGCCACGGTTTGACCAGGACGAGCCCATCCTGGGCGAGTCCGGCAAACCGTGTCCTGCGAATCTCGGGCGATCTGAATTCCGTGCCATCAGTCTTCTTCATCGACACCGTCGATGAAGAAGACTGATGCCTGTCTACGCGCTCGGAGCATTACGGGAGAGCGCGGGGGTCGGGGGTTGTGATCTCCATCGCCCCGCGATTCGCGGATGACGACATCGACGCCGCCACCCTCTCACCACCCATCGAACACCCCAGCATCACCTCCGCCCCGTCACCTCCGCCGCCCACGCCCGCATCGCCGCGAGGTTCGGCGGCTCGTGGCCGAGTGCCTCGG
>REDD01000228.1 GCA_007693725.1 Phycisphaeraceae bacterium | reverse complement strand
CTGCTGATTCACCCGCGGCGCGGATCGTGGCTGCTCCTCGGCGGCATCGTGACGACGCTCGAACTGGTACCGCCCCGCACCCAGCGTGTCGAACCGGATCGTTGCGGGAGCTGCACGCGCTGCATCGATGCGTGCCCGACGGATGCGATCACGCCGTATCGGGTGGATGCTTCAAGGTGCATCTCGTATCTGACCATCGAGCACCGCCCGCCGATTCAGCGCGAGTTCTTCGAGGCGATGGGTGACTGGATCTTCGGGTGTGACATCTGTCAGGAGGTGTGCCCGCACAACTCGGTTCGCTCCGGGAAGGTGCCCACGGGTCGTGCGCACCCGGCGTACGCGGAGCGGACGGGTTCCTTCGATCTGCTCGAAGTACTCGGCTGGACCGAGGAGGATCGTCGCGTGGCGTTTGCGAAGTCTGCGCTGAAGCGGGCGAAGCTCGACATGATGAAGCGGAACGCGGTGATCGCTGCGGGGAATGTTCTGAGATCGCGAGATGATCCCGCTTTGCGCGCAAAGATCACGCACCTGGCTTTTGATCGGGAGGAGTCCGGCCAGGTGCGTGATGCAGCGCGTACGGTGCTGGATGTTCTCGCTCAGTGCGACGGATCAGCCGATGAGGCGTCTCCGACGGGACAGAGCGAGTCCCGCGATCCCGGCGAGCGCGATTGAGCCCGGCGCCGGGATGTTGTGGAAGACCGATGCATTGCTCGAATACTGCGGGAATGGATTCGTTCCTCCGGCGGAATACTCGGCGAAGGGATACGGGGTTCCGGTGTCGTGCCCACCGGGGATTCCGCCGAAGGCGTTCAGGATATTCGGCGCCTTCGCGAAGTAGTCGCTGATCTTGAGGCCCGTTGAGCGGGCCATGAGCAGATCGACATCCGGGCTCGGCGGGATCAGCACGGAAGGCACGAATGTGGCGTACATCCCGATGTGGATGCGGCGCGTCACGGTCTCACCCGGCGCGATGTCGCCGAAGTCCCACGCGGGGACCGACCACGACTGTGTGCCGTTCTTCGTGATGCTCGCGAGATAGTCCGGCTGACTCGCGTAGAAGATCGGCTCGGATCCCCCGCCCTGCCAGTTGCCCTGGACGCCGTCGTCGACCCACTCCAGCGTGAGAGCGGTGTCGAACATCTTTCCTGAGTAGGGCTGTGCGTTCACGCGGAACTCGTCGGCAAAGTTCGAGCCCTCGGTCCACATGCCGGTCACGCTGTCCGTGTCGTTCGTGATCGAGACCTTGAGCCAGAAGCCGTTGACTCGATTCTGGTTGTTGAGCGTCCAGCCGTCCCATGTCCCGCGAAGGGCGTTCGATCCGGCTGCCCCGCCGCCATAACCAAGCGGGTTGTCGTAGAACTCATGGGATCGGGGTGCTTCCCCGGACCTTCCGCCCGTTCCGGTGGATTTGAACCACTGGCCTTGCAGTGCGAAGAGATCCGCCGATGGGCCTGTCTGCGGCGAACCGCCCGAGGCCACGGGGCTCTTCGTAACCGGGAGACTCACTCCCGCCGATGCGATGCTTGCCAACAGCAGACCCGCACCCGCCGTCCAAGCGGTGCGCGCAACCATAGCGCTTTGATTTCTCAACATATCTGACTCCTCTTCGGCCTCTCTCACTCCCTGTGCATCAAGCAGCCGAGAGGCGTCAAGGTAAACCTAAACCGATTCGCACTCGGGTCCAGCCGACAACCTGTTTTGGGGGGGAGATCCGGGGATTTCCCCAGAATAGGTGGGTCGCAGAAGCCCCAAGCGGGGCCCATCACGGTTGGCGGGCGGGCCGAAACAGCGGAGAATGGCGACGGTACCCCTGAACATGCGCGTCTCGGGTAGCGTGCTAGGAGCATTCTCCCTTCCATTCTCCTTACTGATTCAGTCGAAAGCAGGGTCATGCAGGGAACCCAGGTTCACACACAGGAAGACATCGCGGGGCTGACCCGGCTCGTCGAGGAGCACGCCGGGGCGATCGAGCGGCTCATCGCGGAGATGGAGCGGGTCGTGATCGGCCAGCGCCCCATGATCGAGGGGTTGCTGATCGGCCTGCTGACCAACGGCCATGTCCTGCTGGAGGGTGTTCCCGGACTGGCCAAGACGCTCACGATTTCCACGCTGGCGGGGGCCGTGGATGCCCAGTTCAGCCGCATCCAGTTCACCCCGGACCTGCTCCCCGCCGACCTCGTCGGGACACTGATCTACAACCCGCGGGAGGGCACCTTCTCGCCCAGGAAGGGGCCGATCTTCGCGAACATGGTGCTCGCGGACGAGATCAACCGGGCCCCGGCCAAGGTTCAGTCCGCGCTGCTCGAGGCGATGCAGGAGCGGCAGGTGACCATCGGCGATGCGACCTACCCGCTGCCCTCGCCGTTCCTGGTGCTCGCGACCCAGAACCCCATCGAGCAGGAGGGCACCTACCCCTTGCCCGAGGCGCAGGTCGATCGGTTCATGCTCAAGCTGCGTGTGCGGTATCCGAGCAAGGCCGATGAACGGCGCATGCTGGATGTCGTGGCGACGGTGGACGGCTCGCGAGGCGTGGGCCGCGTGATCGATCTGGAGGAGGTTCGTGCCGCGCGGGAGATCGTCGAGCGCGTGTATGTGGATCACAAGATCAAGGACTATGTCGTGAATGTCATCGACGCCACGCGGCATCCCGGTGAATACGGCTTGAATCTCGATGGTCTTCTTGAGTTCGGCGCCTCGCCGAGAGCAACCATCGCGCTGATCCTCGCATCGAAGGCGCATGCGTTTCTGCGCGGACGCGCTTTCGTGACTCCGCAGGACATCAAGTCGGTCGGGATGGATGTGCTTCGGCACCGCGTGATTCCATCGTACGAAGCGGAAGCGGAGGGCCTGGACTCGGATGCTCTGGTGCGTCGTGTCTTCGACGGCGTGCCCGTGCCGTGAATCGCTCTCGGAGATCATGAATCGATTGCGCAGTCGTCCATATGCTCACCCATGATCTACTCAAGCAGGTTCGACAGATCCAGATCAAGACCGGCAAGACCGTCACGGAGGTTTTCGCGGGCCAGTTCTCCTCGGCGTTCCGCGGACGCGGCATGGAGTTCTCAGAGGTCCGGGAGTATCAGCCGGGCGATGAGATTCGTACGATCGACTGGAATGTCACGGCCCGCACCGGACACCCGTTCATCAAGCGATTCACCGAGGAACGCGAACTCACGGTGATGCTCGTTGTTGATCTGTCACGGTCCGGCGAGTTCGGATCGCAAGGGAGAATCAAGAACGAAGCGGCGGCGGAATTGTGTGCATTGCTGGCGTTCGCGGCGGCCAGGTCGAACGACAAGACGGGGCTGCTCATCTTCACGGACGATGTGGAGCTGTTTGTGCCCGCGCGGAAGGGCGCGCGGCATGTGCTGCGGATCGTGCGGGAAGTGCTCGCGTTTCGCCCGCGGGCCGGGGGAACGGATGCTCCTCGCGCGCTGCTGCATCTCCGGTCGGCGCTGCGGCGTCGAGCGGTGGTCTTTCTGGTCTCGGACTTCCTGTTCGAGGGGGTCGGCGTGGAGCGGGGGGTGCAATCGGACTTCGAAACGGCGCTCCGCTCGCTCGCGACCCGCCACGATGTGATCGCAGCACGGATCGTTGATCCGAGAGAGGCGGAACTGCCGCGCTCCGGGCTCATTGAGATCTACGATGCCGAGACGGGAGCGCATCGGGTTCTGGATACATCGAGCCGACGCGTGCGGGAGGCCTTCCGCTTCAACGCGGCAGCACGCGCACGAGCGATCAGAGAGCAGATGCGCCGCCTGCGGATCGATTACATCGACATTGATTCGGACGCCTCGTATGTTCCCGCTCTCGTTCGCCTTTTCCACGATCGGGAGCGGCGCCGATGATTTCCGGGACGAATTCTCCATGGCGATGGCTTGCGGCGATGCTCCTGATTGCGTTTGTTGTGCAATCGGCATTGGTTGTGCGGGCGGATGGAGACATCGGCGAAGCGCCTGAGCATCACGAACGAGTTGTTCGTGGCGACGGGTTCTCGGTTCGAGTCCGGGTCGATCAGGAGGTCATCCGCACTTCGGATCGGCTGCGGATCCGTCTGGAGATTGAGTCCGAATCGCCCATGATTCGGGGATACGACATCGAGGCGGAAGAAACGCCCCTGTGGATGGTGCGCCGGAGATCGGCTCCGCATCAAGCTGCTCCGGTGGGTCTGACTCGCGCCGAGTTCGTGATCGAGCCGTACCTCGCCGGGGATTGGCTGACGCCGAGGTTCGTCGTGACACCGGAAATGCACGACGGCAGGCATGGGGGGGCGCTGGTCATCGATCCGATCGAGGTCCGTGTGCTTTCGGTGCTTGATGAGGACGGGGGTTTCCTCGCCGAGGTGCTCGGGGTGGTCGACCCGCCCGAGTCCGGGGTGGCTTCGGAGCGAAACTTCCTGATCACGACCATTGCGTTGGGAGGCGTGCTGCTCGGCGGGGCCGTGATCGCGCTGGCGCTGCGGCGTCGATCCGGCGGACCGGCGCCCGAGTCTTGCGATGCGGCGGCGTTGCGCCGGCTCGATGAACTCGGCAGGTCGGGGTTGATCCACGAGGACACGATGGATCGGTTCTATCTCGAACTCACGGCGATCCTTCGCGAGTACATCGAGCAGCGATTCGGGGTGAACGCCCCGGATCGCACCACGCAGGAGTTTCTGCGGGATGCCGCTCTGGCTGCGGTGTTGACCGACGAGGAACACGAAGAGCTCGGTGCGCTGCTGGAACACGCGGATGCGGTCAAGTTCGCGCGAGCGGGCGTCGGGCGTGATGAAGCCGTGCGCTCACTGATGATGGCGAGAGAGTTCATCGCCCGGAGTGGGCAGACCGCAAAGACGACCGGCATTCCCGAAGCGGAGGTGTCCCGATGATCGACGGGTACCGCGTTTCGGTTCATGACTGGGTGGAGGTGTTCGCGTTCGACCGTCTGGCCGATCCGCTGTTTCTGTTGGTGCTGCCGATCCTGCTGGTTGTCTTGTTCTGGTCATGGCGACGGAAGTCGCCCGCTGTCCTCTACTCCTCGTTCCTGCCGCTCGAAGAGGTCCCCCGCACAGCGCGTCAGAGAATGTTGTGGATTCCGCGGGTCCTGCGGGTGCTTGCCTTGACGGCGGCGGTGGTGGCGCTCGCGCGCCCGCAATCCGGCCATGCGGAGACCGTGGTCGAGGGCGAGGGTGTTGCGATGATGCTCGTCGTGGATCGGTCGCGGTCCATGGAAGCGCCGATGCCATACAAGGGACGCATCATGACGCGTCTGGATGTCGTCAAGGACATCATCCGGGCATTCGTGCTGGGCGATGGGGAGGAGTTCGACGGGCGAACGACCGATCTGATCGGTCTGATCTCCTTCGCGGGATACGCGCAGACGCACGCACCGCTGATTCGATCGCCGCAGACCATCGTCGATCTCGCGGCAAAGATCGATTTCATACCGACGCGTCTGAACCGGGAGTTGGACGGCACGGCGATCGGAGAGGGCATTGCCCTGGCGGCGAGCCGACTCATCGAGGCGGAGGGCGGGCTGGATGCGGAGACCGCCGGTGCTGATGATGAACGATCATCACGGAGCAATGTCATCATCCTCCTGACGGACGGCGAGGAGAATCGCGGGGAGATCCGTGCTCCTGCGGCCTCGGAACTCTGTCGCGAACTCGGCATCCGGCTCTACACGATCGCCATTGCATCGCCCGATGAGATCGCGCGGACGCGGATGCTGCCGGCGCAGCGGAATCCCTTTGTGATGCTCGATACGATCGCGAAGAAGACCGGTGGTCGCTTCTTCCTCGCAGCGGATGGCGATGCTCTGAATGATGTGTACCGCGAGATCGACCGCCTCGAGAAGACGACGATTGAGTCGCGGGAGTACACGCGGTGGGATGAGCGGTTCCTGCCCTACGCCGTGCTCGCACTCATACTCCTCATTGGGGAAATCCTGCTTGCATCCACGCTCTGTCGGAGGTCGCCATGACAGCAACATTGCTCAATCTCGGATCCCTGTGGCGGTTCGCAGCGTCCGAGTGGCTGCATGCGCTGTGGTTCGTTCCGATGCTGCTGATCGTGTTCGTGATTGCGGCGGCGCTGTCCAGGCGGGATCTGCATCGCTTTGTCGAGCCGGATCTCGGACAAAGGATGGGTGCGAGGGGGGGCGGCCTGGCCGGGGTGATCCGGGCAACGCTCCTTCTTGGGGCCGCCGTGCTGTTGATTCTCGGCGTTGCACGCCCGCAGAGTGATCCGCAGGTCCAGCCGATCGAGCATTCCGGGCGTGATGTCTGCGTGGTGCTGGATGTGTCGCGCTCGATGCTCGCCGACGATGTGGCGCCGAATCGGCTTGAGCGGGCGAAGATGTGGATCGGCGATGCGCTGGGTGTTGCCGGCGCGGACCAACTCGCTCTCGTGGCGTTCGCGGGTTCCTCCACGGTTCTGTGCCCCCCGACCCGAGATCAGGACTACTTCCGATTGATGCTCCGAGAGGCGGTGCCGCATTCCGTCGTTCGCGGCGGGACGATGATCGGTGACGCCCTGCGGCATGTCGCGCATGAAGTCTTTCATATCGGTTCCGTCGGCTCCGATGCGGATGATGGAGTGGAGCCGCGCTTTCGTGATGTGATCCTCATCACCGACGGCGAGGATCACGGTTCGTTCCCGGTGGAAGCGGCCGCCGTGCTCGGACAGGCCGGGATACGGTTGATCATTCTGGGAATCGGCACCGAGTCCGGGAGCCCGATCCGAATCCCTGTGGACGGAGGCGGATGGGAATATGTCAAGGATCGTGCCGGTGAGCGTGTCATCACGCGCCTCGACTCACAAACGCTCGCGGAGATGGCCTTGGTGACCCCGGGCGGGAAGTATTTCCCGGTTGCGGATGGAACCATCCGGTTCGATGCGATCTACCGCGAACTGATCCGCGAGAGCGAGCAGAACGCCCCCGAGCTTGTTGAGCGGTTGGCGTACGCCGAGCGGTTTCAGATCTTCCTGCTGGCCGCGCTTGTCGTGTTGCTGTTCGAGCCGCTGGTGCTGATGCGAAGGGGGATCCGGTAGTGCGTTGGAAGAGGCCCATCGTGGTGTTCATGGGATGTGTCCTGAGTGCGAACCTCGCGTACGCGGACACTGTTCGTGATCTTGTGCTTCGGGGCAACGAGTACTTCGCGCGCGGCGAATACGAGCGTGCGCTGCGGCAGTACGAGGCGGCAACGGCAGCGGATGCGAATTCCTTCGAGGCCGTCTACAACACGGCCGTCACTCTCATGCGACTCGACCGACACGCGGAAGCCGAACGGCTCTTCCGCACGATCGATGCTTCGCCCCGGGGAGGGCATCTCGCATCGGCAGCGCGACGCGGGCTTGGGCTGTCCACTCTGGGACGGGCGCGGGAGCGCTTGCAGGCCCTCATGGAACAGGAGTCGACCGGATCCCCCGCTCCGCCACCGATCGAGGGTCTTGAGGAGGTCGCCGGTGATTACGAGGATGCCGCGGCGTGGTTTCGCGGAGCGCTCGATTTCGACCCCGATGATGCGAGTGCTGCGCGAGGCCTGGAAATATCCAGAGGCGAGTTGTTTGCACTGCAACGGATCATCGACCAGCTCAAGGACATGCAGTCCGCTCAACAGGAGCAGGAGTCGCAAGGACATCAGGATCAGGGCGAGCCGGATCACTCAGAGAACGGAGATGGCGGGCAGCAGCAGGGGGATCGGGATCGTTCGGATTCTGGTGGTTCGGGTGAGGATGAACCCCCGGAACC
>REDD01000128.1 GCA_007693725.1 Phycisphaeraceae bacterium | reverse complement strand
AAGCGGAGAGGGGGGGATTCGAACCCCCGATGCCCCGAAGGGCATACCGGTTTTCGAGACCGGCGCGTTCAACCACTCCGCCACCTCTCCGACGGGGTCTTAGCG
Organism: Phycisphaeraceae bacterium; assembly: GCA_007693725.1. GTDB lineage: Bacteria > Planctomycetota > Phycisphaerae > Phycisphaerales > UBA1924 > REDD01. The sequence continues at coordinate 7,641 of REDD01000128.1, read as the reverse complement.
TATCGGCGTCGCCACCCCAGTCAAGCCCCGTCGGACTCCGGCGTGGGCAGTGAGATGTGCTCCCGCTCTCGCACCAGCCGTCCGCCCCAGACATACAGGATGTGGAACACCACATTGAATCCCAGGATCCCCAGCACGGCGATCCCGTACCACATGAGCGTCATCGCCGCACGCTCGCTCACCAGTGTCCACACAAATTGCAGCAGGCACAGCACCGACACAATGAACAGCGTCGGCTTGCGCCCGATCTTTGCGACGATCAAAACGCCGAACGGCGCCCCCAGCGCCACAATCGGTGCCGCGGCCAGCCAGTTGTAGAACACCTCCGGCGGGATCGCGTGCAGTTCCGGTTGCATCTCACCAAGCAACCAGCACGAGGCGATCCCCACAAGACTCGTCCACGCCATCAGCACAATCGAGGTCGGAATCGCGATCTTCAGATCAGCCCGCGCCACCAGCACGAGCACCGTGTAGATCAGCATGTCGATCCCGACTCCGGTGACGCTCGCGACCATGGCGCCCCCGACCACGCCGATCACCGCGCCCAGAATCCGCTCCAGCTTCGCATCCAGCCGCGTCATGCCCTCTGCGCCCGTAATCGCGTTCAGCTTCACGAAGTGCATCAATCCGAAGCTGCACCACATCACCGAGAAAAGCAGCTTGATGAGCAGATCGGGGGCCAGCGGCGCCACAAATGCAATGCCGAGCGGCGTGCCGATCAGCGCACCGCCCATCGCCCAGCGCAGCATCCGCCACTCCAGCGGCTGTCTCCGGCAAAGAATGAAGATGCTCGCGCTCACCATCCCGATCGACTGAACCGCGAAACTGAAAGTTCGTCCCAGCGTCGCCGGCTCGTTGAACAGCAGAACGAGCACGGGAAACCCGATCGTTCCTCCGCCCATCGGAGTCGAACCCGCAAAGTAGGATCCGATCGCCATCGCAGCAGCGATCGGCCAATGGTCGGAAGTCGTCTGCCAGTAGCCGCCGAACTGGTTGATCACAAGCCAAAGCGTGTAGAACGCCGCGAGCCAGACCAGAAACGGCAGCATGCGCCGGTGTGTACCGACCCCCGCAAGCGAAGGATCAACAGTCCGTATGTGCAATCAGTTCTCCCTCAACCAGTTCTGCCGAGCCGGACGACCCTGAGCATATCCACCCGCCGACCACGCAAGCTCCCCTAATCCTCGGCACTTCCGGCGGCGGTCTGCAACCCTTCATCCCCGTTTCTCGGACCCATCTTCGCCACAGAACCGCCTCCCCCCGACACCTCCCCGGAACGCACCAGACCCAGCTTGAACAGCGCCGGGCCGATCAGTTCGTGGATCGCGATCATCGCCAGCAGCAGGTTGAACAGCACCGGCCCGAACGAGCGATCGGCGAAAGTCGTCCCGACGATCGTCGCCAACGCCAGCGAGATACCCGCCTGCGGCACCAGCCCCGTCCACAGCCAGGTCCGCACCGGCGGCCCGACCCCCGCCACACCGAGCGCTGCACGCGTGCTCGCCCAGATCACCAGTATCCGCACGCTCACGAGACTCAATGCCCCAACCCACATCGTGGAAAGAATCCCGAGGTCGATCTTCGCACCCGCCAGCGCGAAGAACACGCAGAACACCGGCAGACTCAACTCCTCCACCGTCTCGAAGAGTCGGCGCGTCCGCTCCGGCCAGATGTTCTCCAACACCAGACCCGCCACGATCGCCACGATGATCGGCTCCGTGAGAGTATCCCCAATGTCAGCACAGGCCTGCGACGCGCCACACTCGATATGGTCGCCGGTAGCATACGGATATGTGGAACACCTACGGATTATCGATGGCGCTGCCAATATCCGATCCGGTACTGACCTTCGCGATCGTAATGCTCATCATCCTGATTGCTCCGCTAGTCGCACAGCGGTTGCGAGCACCTGGGGTCATCGGGCTGATCCTGGCGGGGATCCTTTTTGGCCCAAATGCACTCGGCATCCTCGATCGAAATGACACGATCGTGCTTTTGGGAACGGTCGGCTTGCTCTACATCATGTTCATCGCGGGGCTCGAGATTAATCTTAACCAGTTCCGAAAGTATCGCTCGCACAGTCTGGTCTTCGGGTGTGCGACATTTTTGGTGCCACAAGTGCTGGGCACATTTCTCGCACTATGGCTGCTCGGTTTCGGGTGGCCTGCTGCCATACTTCTTGCCAGTATGTTTGCCTCACACACACTCCTCACATATCCGATTGCAAGCAGACTTGGACTGAAGCGAAACAAGGCCGTCACCACCGCTGTTGGCGGGACGATAATTACGGATACTGCCGCTCTCTTGGTCCTCGCGATCGTGGCAAGATCAACGCGAGGCAATTTGGACATCGAGTTCTGGCTCACCCTAACGGCATCGTTGTCGATCTATGTCGCAGCCGTCTGGTGGGGTCTGCCCGCCATCGGTCGCTGGTTCTTTCGCACTGTGCCATCAGATGGGACAACACACTTTGTATTCATCATTGCGTGTGTCTACCTCTGTGCATACTTCGCCGAAGTCGCTGGCGTCGAGCCGATTATCGGCGCCTTTCTTGCCGGCCTCTCACTCAATCGACTTGTTCCCGAACAAAGTGTACTCGGGACCCGCCTGGAGTTTGCCGGCAACTGGTTCTTTATTCCAGTGTTCCTTATCTCGGTTGGAATGCTCGTCGACCCCAAGGTGCTGATGTCGGACATCACCACATGGAAAGTCGGGGGCCTGATGGTCTTTGCGGTCATCGCGACGAAGTTTATCGCGGCGGCCATCACATCGAAGGTCTTGGGCTACAGCAGCACGGAGGGCATGGTCATATTCGGTTTGAGCGTAAACCAGGCAGCCGCGACGCTCGCAGCAGTCATTGTTGGATATCGGCTTGAGATCTTCGATGAAACTGTCCTCAACGGTGCGATCATGATGATCCTCGCCACCTGTCTGCTTGGGCCATGGGCAACGCAGCATTTCGGAAGAAAATTGGCGATTCTGCAGCGGGAAATGCCCGAAGATCTCACGCTTGCCCCGCGAAGGATCCTCATACCCCTGCGCAATCCCGATGCCGCGAACGCAATTATGGATGTGGCATTTATGATTCGAGATAAGACATCACACGAGCCCGTATATCCACTTGCAGTTGTACAAGACGTCGATGATGCTTCTGCGCGGGTAGCCTCCGCAGAACAGATGCTCGGTCATGCGGTCATGTATGCGGCCACTGCCGATGTGCCGGTCGTGCCAGCTACAAGACTCGACACGAATGCATCAGAAGGAATTATCCGAGCAATACGCGAGTTGCGTATCTCTACAATTGTCATGGGTTGGACAGGTGGGGGTGTCGCACGAAACCGGATCTTTGGGAGCGTTCTGGATCAACTGCTCAAGCGGTGTTCGCAGGAGTTCATCGTCTGCAGGTTCTCGGGTCCGCTCAGCGCGGCGCGGCGCCTCGTATTGCTTGTGCCTCCGCTCTCGCAGCATGAAATCGGGTTCGGCGATGCAATCAGAACAATAAAATCTCTCGGTCAGCAAGCTGGATTGAGTCTTGTCATTACGGGCCATCGTTCCGGCCTTGATGAACTCTCTGCCGCCATAGAGAAAATAAAACCCGACCTGAAAATCCATCTTTACCCGGTTGATTCCCTCGATACTTGGCTGGATCCTGATGCGCCTGGATTGGAGGATGGCGACCTGTTCGTAGTGCTCGCAGCACGCCAGACCCAGGTCTCGTGGCACCCAAGTCTCGATCGGCTTCCACGCCAGTTGCTCTCGCGGGTCAATCCGCCCAGCCTTCTTGTGGTCTACCCATCGGAGGACACCGTGTTGGTCGGGTACAACCACACAAAAGAAAAATCCAGCTCTGTCTTGTTCAACAGGATCTTTGATGCGGAACGAATTCTGCTTCACAGTAAGGCTCGAACTCCGAAGGAATTGGTCGACACGCTCTTCGATTCAATGATAGAGCTACAGTCGTCCGATGCCGCTCGACTTCGAGAGGCGCTCTACGCTGCTGCGGAGGAAGAGCCAGTGGAAATCGCCCCCGGTCTGATTCTCTTGCATATCCACGCCGGAAGCGCCCGGATCCCGCTTGGTTTCTTGGCGACGATCCCCGATGGGATTGATTTCGCGCGAATCCATAATCCCGCAAAGGTCGTACTTGTTCTTGTCTCTCCCGCCAGTCTCTCGCCATCCGCCCATCTACAGCACTTAGCCGACATTGCCGTGACACTCAAAAGCAAGCCGGGAGTCGTTGATCAGATCCAGAATTCCGAGAGTTCGGAGGAGATCAAGGAGATCTTCGCATGATCCGGCGACTCTTCGGCGTCAAAAGAGCTGCAGGGTGATATTCACCCGGAGAATCCGCAGAATCTCGAAGACCGACTGCACCCGCCGGTGCGTGCATACCGAGAGGACGATCCTGCTCCCCGTCGTCTCCGGAAGCATCGAGGCGAGCCCGCCGAAGATCGGCACCCCCTCGCGCGTCCGCTCGCCCGCGATGATCAGCGTCCGGCTCTCCGAAATCAGCGATTCGATGTGCAAAGATTCGGACCCTCCGAAGCCACGACGGGCATCCTCTCCCGCCGATCTGTGCCATACTACAGAACAGAAGCCGGATCACTGAAACCCAGCTCGAACATTCCCCAACAACCATGAGCCGGGCAGATGGAGGTACGCGATGGCCAGTATTGCCGAACAACTCGTCGGAGCGATCGCCGGGAACATGTTCTGGGTTGTTGCAGGTTGCATCGCCATCGTCGCGGTGATCTTCGGCACCGTCTCCAGCATGGTCATCAACAGCCAGCGCGAGCGGACCAAGCGGGAGATCGCCGCCTACATCGCCGAGGGGTCCATGACCCCCGAACAGGGCGAAAAAATCCTCAAAGCAAACAACGAAGACTGATCCCCCGCCCCTCAGCCGAACACATCCATGCGATGCGTCGACGGGGCCATGACCGTCCGCTGATAGCGATCGACGATCTCGGCCCTGCGGGTCTCCCCGCCCCCCTCCGAGACATCCCCGAGCCGGGGCCACGGGTTCAGCCCGCGGGATGCAGCAGCCCGACCGCCCTCAGGCGGCGCCTCACGCATCGGCTCCCGCTCCCCCGAATCAAGGGGGATATCCACCAGCCGGAGCCGCCGATTCTGGCGCGCCAGATATTCGTCATATGGCAGCCGCAATTCGCGGCACACATCCGCACGCTCGTACGAGTCGCGGCACGCACGGCAACCGCTCGACCCACGCTCCTCCCGCTCCTCGATCGGACGGACCCTGTGCCCAGTCTCCGTGACCAGCGGCAGCTCCCGTATTGTCGCTGGACCGATCTTCACACCCCGAGAGAGACGAACCCCGTGCCACGCCCGATCCGCCACCCCGCCGACCGGTAACATCCGCCCTCAGACCCCTCCCGCCGCAGCATTCCTCGCAATGCTCCCGCGCTGCCCTCGGCGCGATGCGCGGGATGTTGCCGCCACACCACACCCCCGTTTCCCCGGACCGACGCATGCGGATGAGTGATCTCGATTTCGACCTGCCGCCGGAGCGGATCGCAACCCACCCGGTCGAGCCGCGCGACGCCTCCCGCCTGCTGGTCTGTTCGAGGACCGACCCGGGACTGGTGGAGCACGCCCGCTTCGCCGACCTCCCCCGATTTCTGGGGGGGGAGGACATCCTCACTCTGAACCGCACGAGGGTGGTGCCCGCCCGAATCAGGGGGTCGAAAAAAGACACAAAGGGGCGTGTCAGCGGCCTGTTTTTGCACGAGAGCGCCCCCGGTCTCTGGGGCGTCCTGCTGCACTCCAACGGCCGCCTGCGCCCCGGCACGGAGGTCATCCTTGAGCGCGCGGAGGAGACCACCAGATGGTCGCTGATCCTTCAGGAGCGGGTTGAAGAGGGTTGGCTTGCGGCACTGAGGCGCGACTCGGAGCCCGCCACGGATGCGGCCGCGACCGTGTTGGAGCAGGTCGGTGCGACCCCGCTCCCCCCCTACATTCTGGGGGCGCGCCGGCTGCGCGGCGATGCCGAGGACGATGCCCGAGACTCGGAGGCGTACCAGACCGTGTACGCCGATCCGGGGCGGGCGGGGTCGGTGGCGGCTCCGACGGCGGGCCTGCACTTCACCCCGGAACTGCTGGGGTCATTGGAATCGATGGGGGTTCGGAGGGGTGAGGTCACCCTGCATGTGGGGATGGGGACATTCAAGCCGGTGACGGCGGAGCGTCTGGAGGATCACCAGATGCACAGCGAGTGGATCGAGGTGCCGGGGGCGACGGTGGCGGGGATCCGGTCGGCTCGGGAGCGGGGGGGGCGGAGCATCTGCGTGGGGACGACCTCGGTGCGGGCGTTGGAGTCGCTGCCCCGTGATGTGGGGGATGGGGGGTACAGCGGGGCGACGGAGTTGCTGATTCGGCCGGGGTTCGAGTTCCGGTGGACGGACGGGCTGATCACGAATTTCCACCTGCCGCGGTCGACGCTGCTGGCGCTGGTGGCGGCGTTGTTCCCGGAGGGCGTGGAGCGGGTGCTGGCGCTGTACCGGGAGGCGATCGAGCGGGAATACCGGTTCTTTTCCTACGGCGACGCGATGCTGATTCTGGACTGAATACATCGGCGCATTCACCCGTCCACGGCTTGTGCGCCGATACCATCGGAAAGATTCGGCGCTCTTTGAGCGAAGCAATGCGAGGCCCGGTGTGCTGCTTGGAGAACTCATCAGGGATGCTGGGGTGCGGATCGTCTCGGAGGGGGGCGAGCGGGCGGGGTCGGTGCGGATCTGCGATCTGACGGAGGACAGCCGGACGGTGCTGCCGGGTTCGATGTTCTTCGCACGCCGTGGGCTGAAATCGGACGGGCGTCGGTACATCGGGGAGGCGATCCGTGCGGGGGCGAGCGCGGTGCTGACGGATCCGAGCGTGGATCCGGGGGCGTTGGGGCGGAGCCGGGCGGTGCTGCTGCATTCGGAGGATGTCGCGCGGTCGATGGCGGTGATCTCGGAGCGGTTCTTCGGGAATCCCAGCCGTGCGCTGCGGGTGGTGGGGGTGACGGGGACGAATGGCAAGACGACGATCGCGCACTTCATCCACCGGATGCTGAATCTGTGCGGCGTGCGGTGCGGGATGATGGGGACGGTGACGATCGATGATGGATTCTCGGTGAGTGAGGCGACGCTGACGACCCCCACGGCGACGGAGCTGAGTCACGCGATGTCGAAGATGGTCGAGGCGGGGTGCGCGGGGGCGGTGCTGGAGGTTTCGAGCCACGCGCTCGATCAGCAGCGGGTCGCGGGGCTGGACTTCGACATCGGGATCTTCACGAATCTCTCGGGGGATCATCTGGATTACCACGGAACGATGGAGCGGTACGCGGATGCGAAGGCGACGCTCTTCGAGATGCTCGCGCCGGATCGGCTCGCGATCGTGAATGCGGATGACCCGGCATCGGAGCGGATGGTGCGGGACTGTCGGGCGCGTGTCGTTCGCTGCTCACTGGAGAGGGATGCGGACTGCCGCGGCGTGGTGCGTCGGGCGGATCGGGACGGCATGGCGGTGACGCTGCATGGCGGGTGGGGGACGATCGATGCGGAGGTGTCGCTGATCGGGGAGCACAACCTGCGGAATCTGTTGCAGGCGGTGTGCGCGGTGCATGCGTTGGGCGTTCCG
>REDD01000200.1 GCA_007693725.1 Phycisphaeraceae bacterium | reverse complement strand
TGGCTGGGGTGGGCCGGGCGCGTGACGATGGGCAGGAAGGGCAGTGCGCCTTCGTCGTGGAACTCGAGCCCGATGCCCTGCGTGGTGTGGTTGATGGGGGTGATGCGTCGGACGGTGGCGCGGACGGTCTGATCGCTCGCGAGGATTGGTTCATCGCCGAAGGCGATGGCGAGTTCGATGACATCGCCGGATTTGAGGGCGTGCTCGGAGGAGATGCAGAGCAGCACGCCGCAGTGGGAGATGTCGCTCGTCTGGAAGGGTGCGAAGCGGACCCAGCCCGGGGCACGGAGTTTCCCTCGTCTCACCAGCGGGACGCGCTCGGATCGTCTGCGGTCGGTCGGCTGTGTCTCGTGCATGGGTCCACCTCGCGTAGGGGCGGTTTGTGGCTTTCGGAGGGTGTCATCGGACGGGTTTACGGACGAAATCACAGAGACACGCGGATTCGCCGATAAATCGTGGATGAGCAGCCCTGCCATCTCGATCATCGTGCCGACGCGTGGGCGGGCGGGCCAGCTCGACGCCTGCCTGGCGTGTTTGCGTAAGCAGCGATTTGACGGGCACTTCGAGGTGATCGTGGTGCTGGACGGGCCGGATGAGGCCTCGGCGGGGGTGGCGGATCGACACCGGAATGGGGGGCTCGATGTGGTGGTGGTGGAATCCGCGCGCCTGGGGATCGCGGAGGCGAAGAACCGGGGGATCGACACGGCCCGGGGGGAGCTGCTGCTGCTGATCAACGATGACATCCTGCCCTGCGCGGGATTCGTGGCGGCGCATGTGGAAGCACACGAGACACGAGCGGAGCGGGCGCTTGTGGTGGGGTGGTCGCCCTGGAAGGTGCAGGAGCCGGATTCGTTGTTCGCGCGGGCACTACGCGAGACATCGATGGTGTTTTTCTACGATCAGATGATCACAGCGGACGGCGTGTTGCTGCGGCATCGTGAGCACGACTGGGGGTATCGGCACGCGTGGAATCTGAATCTGTCGCTGGAGCGCTCGCTGGCGGCGGAGGTGGGGGGATTCCGTCCGGCGCTGGCGAACTGCTGCTACGAGGATGTGGAGTTCGCGTACCGCGCGACGCGTCCGGGGGGGTTGGGGGGCGAAAACGGCCTGATTCCGGTGGTTTTTGAGCCCGAAGCGCGTGCGGAGCACGATCACGCGTACACAGCGCGGGGGTATCTGGAGCGTGAGTGGCGGCTGGGGTATTCGGCGTATGGCTTCGCGGTGGCAGCGCCGGAGGCGGCGGTTGCGGTGTTCGGGCGCGATGTCGCAGCGCCGGAGGAGTACGCGTTCGCGCGTGCGTTCGTGGCGCGCGAAGGCGGGCGTGAGGGGGGTTTTATGCGGGTTTTTGAGGGTCTGGAGGGGGTTGCGCCGGATGCGGGGGGTGTCGGCGAGGCGGGTCGGTGGGCGGTGGAACTGGCGTACGGCCAGCACCTGATGCTGAAGCGGCTGGCGTTCTGTCGCGGGCTGATCGCGGCGTTCGATGGGGAGGAGCGCGAGGGGCTTTTTCATCCGAATCACGGGCTGGAAACTCGGCCGGGGCTGCGGCCGTGCGTGGGGGAGGTCGGTGCGGGGGAGCAAAAGTCTCGGGGAAAATAGGGCGAAATTGTGCCCGTGTTACCGATGAACGCTTGTGCGAATCCCTCGCAGACCCTACAAATGCAGGGGTTGGGCGGAGCGACAGGATGTCTTTTGCTCCGCAGAGTGTGCCACGGCTTGAAGCAAGCCAGAGAAATATGGAGACAATGACAATGGCAAAGCGAAGCGCGAAGAAGCGTGTGAGCAAGAAGCGCACGAGCGCGAAGAAAACCACTCGGAAAGCCGCGGCGCCCGCCGCGAAGCCGAAGATCGCTCCGGTGAGCGGCGGCAAGACCCGCACGAAGAGCGATGTGTACACCCAGATCGCCGACAATGTCGGCATCAGCAAGCGCGAGGTGGCGCGTGTGTTCGATGTGATGAACGAGATGATGGTGACGGACCTCAAGAAGGTCGGCTCGTTCAATGTTCCGGGCATGATGAAGGTCGTGCTCCGCCGCAAGCCCGCCACCAAGGCGCGCAAGGGCATCAACCCGTTCACCGGCGAAGAGATGATGTTCAAGGCCAAGCCCGCCTCGAATGTCGTCAAGATCCGTCCGCTCAAGGCGCTCAAGGATCGCGTCTGAGTGAGCTGCGCCCGGTGACAACCGGGTGCGACACGAGACAAAGAAACGGCGACCGGACACATGGCGTGTTCGGTCGCTGTCGTTTTGGACGGTATTTCAGGGGAAAACGCGGGTCAGCGCCGGATGAGCAGGTGCAGGCCGCAGTAGGAGACTTCCTCGCCGTCCTCGGTGCCGCTGTTGTTGGTGGTGCAGACGATGCCGCAGTCTGTGAAGGGGAGTTGCTCATGCGTGAGCGCATCGCGGACGGCGCGCTGGAGCGGCTCGTAGTATGCGTCGTGGACGATGATCATCGCGCCGGGCTCGGTCACGCCGACGATGCCGCGGAGATCGTTGCGGACCCAGTCGTACCAGTGGCAGGCGTCGAGGAAGACGAACTCGAAGGGGCCTCCGGCGATGTCCATCGCCTCGGGGAGCGCGTTGGGCGAGCCCTTTTCGAGGAAGACGGCGCGTCCCTGGAATGTTTCGTCCCAGTCGAATTCGAGGTTGGGGACGGGATCCATGCTGATGAGTTTGCGATCGCCGCCGAGGTCCTGGAGCGCGGCGTCGATGATGCGCGAGGAGTGACCTTTCCAGACGCCGATCTCGAGCGCACGCTGCGGCGCTTTGGCGAAGACGCTCGCGTTAGATGAACAGGTGTTCACGGGAGGTCATGGAGGCGGGGTACTTGAAGGCCTCGCCGACCTGACGGGGCACCGCGCAGAGCGAGGGGTCGGTCATGTGGGGCTGGAAAGTGGTGTGGACGGGCCCTTTTTTCTTCGTGGCGGCGGGGGTCTGGGTGGACATCGTCTGCTCCGTGTCGGCGAGGTTGGTGAAGCGGGTGTCCGGCGTGTCGGGAGCGTGTATCGGCCGATTCCCGGGGATCTGGTCAACCGCGGGCGGCGGGTGCGCCCCGTGCCGACGCACGGCTCCGTACCCGGCTTGCTCTCCCCGGTTTCGTCAGGCGGCGAGAGGCAATTTCGAGTGAAGCATCTCGACACGGGCACAGAGCTGACGCCGGACATCTGCCCTTCGCAATCGTTGCAACTCGCATGTGGCCTGCGACATGATGTACATGGCGAGCCACATTTCGATGGTCATGCCGAGATGCCCGGCCGCAGAATTCATGGCCCCGGATGCGAGGATGTTGCTGATATCCGCGTGAGGATCCGCCGTGTCGGGAAGGCCCGAACTGCGATGGCTGGTCCCGAGGAGTCGCGAAACATCCTCGACATAGCTGCCGTGCTTTCTGTATGTCTCCCAGTCGATGAGCCAGAACTCGCCTTCGTGATTCCGAAGCACATTGCTGAAGTGCAGATCGCCATGAGCCCCCGTGATGGGCAATGATGCATTTCTCATGGTTCGATTCAGTGTTGACCTGACCGTGTCCGGCAGGGACCGCCAGACATGCCTGTGAAACGAGTCGTCGAGCGTTGACATCCAGTGGGCTCGCTCCCCCGACGATTCCGCTTCCGCCAGGATTCTGTTCCCGAATTGCACCGCCTCATCGGGCGTGATCATGCGTGCCTGCAACGACGGCGAAGTCAGAATCGTGATGCCGGGCAACGCGATCATCGGGCGTCCTGCCGAAATTGCAAGCTCGCTCCAGGGCCGGTGGAGTTTCGCGTGCGTTGCGGACCGGTGCTCTCGCGCCGCTTTCAGAGACTGGGGGCCGAAGATGCACTTGATGTAGCTTCCGCGCGAGACGGCATGGAATCGCTTTCTCCGCCAGAGCACGATTGCTCTCGATTTCAGCGACTGCATTCGAATGCTGAGTGGCATCGGTCGATCTCGGATCGGACATGGTGGTGACGGAACCCGGACTCGCACAAACTTCGAGTATCGGCGTCCATGACAACGGCGTGTGAAATTATCAGCGTTCCCGATGAGTCACATAGAGGTGGCTCTGTCGCCTCGCTCCAGTCGGTGGAACGATGCGACGGCGGGTTTCCGGGGTTTCCGGGGTTTCCGGGGTTTGCGGGGGATTCCGGGGGCTTCCGGGGGTGGGGGGCTGGGGGGAGTTGGGCTACTCGCGTGTGAGCGCGTGCTGCGCGAGGTTGTCGAGCCATGATGCGGGCGTGGGGGCATCGGTCGATGTGCGTGCATTGGTGAGAAGGCGCTGTGCGAGCGCTTCGACGCCGGGGACACCGGCATCGCGGAGGGCGGGATCAACGGTGTAGCACGCGCCGGTGGCGTAGGCGCCGAGCACCTGCATCTGCCGGTCGATGATGCCTGTTGGGGCGGCGGGGCCGAGGATTGATACAGCATCGCGGAGCAGCGCGCTGTCGTGGGCGTCGACGACCGCGCCGGTCCCGGTGTAGGGGCGTTTGTTGAGCGAGAGGATGCAGGCGCCCGCGCTGATGCCGAGCCATGCGAGCGCCTGGCTGGTCGTGGCGAAGGGGACTTTGGCGCGGAGGACATCGTGGATGGTGATGTCCTCGGTGAAGTGTGCGCCGTGGCGGGCGCAGAGCGCGGCCCAGCGCTCGGGTTGAGGATCGCGCGGGTGCGGCTTGAGGAGAATGCGCCTGCGTTCGCCGAGCGTGCGGAGCAGCGCATCGACAGCGCGGAAGGGATCGCCGAGCGGGCTGCCGTAGCGGGCGCAGAGGTCGAGCGTGCGCCCTTCGAGCGACGCCTCGACGGAGGGAAGGATGACAAGCTCCGCGTTGTCGAGCAGGGCGACATCGGCGGATGAGCGGTGTCCGGAGGCGTTCTCGCGTTGCTCGGCGAGCATGATCGCGGCGATGCGCTTGCCGGTCTCGATGAGCTGCGGGTCCGGGCGGCCGCTGAAGCGCTTGCGCCAGTCGTCGCTCAGGAGCATGTCGCTGGTTGCGTGGACGCCGAGCGGATCAACGACGATCGCCGGGGAGATGCCCGAGCGTTCGCAGAAGAGCATCGGGATGGCGTGCTTGCGTGCGAGGTTCGCGCCGATGTGGGCGAAGCCCTGCTCGGCGTTCCAGAGCAGGACGAGGCCGGGCCGGAGCCGCTGGAAGGCATCCTCGATGAGCCACGAGGCGGCTCGGACGCCGCGGAGGATCAGGGCGTCGAGATCGGGACGCGGCCGCCGGTAGGCGCGCTCGTAGGCGGCGCAGTGTTCGAGCGTCTCGGCATCGGGCGGATCGGCGAGCGGTGCGTGCGCCGGCCATGCCTCCGCGAGGGAGACGAGGGACATGGTCGGCGCTTCGATGCCCGCGAGCGATGGGGCCGAGCCGGTGGACGGATCGAGGATGCTGATGAGCTGTGCCGAGGCGCTGGTGAGTTCGTGGTCGAGGGCGGAGAGGAATCGCCCGACGCCGGGTGGCGAGGCGAGGATGGCGAGGATGTTCGTCGTCGGAGTCGCGGCGGGCGTGCGCACCGTGTGACGGATGCGGAGCGGCGGGGTGTCGATGGCGTGTGGCGTACGCCCGAAGGTTTCGGGCGTGAGGTCGACGCCGTCGGCGTACAGACGGATGACCTCGATGCCCGCTTCGCGGAGCGGCGCGGCGAGTTCCCAGAGCTTGTGCTCGACGGAGTTGGCGCTGAGGATCACCGCATCCAGGTTGAGCGAGAGGGCCGCACGGCGTGTGACGACGGGGAAGCCCCAGAGGCGCTTGTTCTGATCGCCCATGCCATCGTCGATGATCGCGACGATCTCGACGGGCGCCTGTGCGAGGGCGGGGCCGACCGCGCGGGTGTGCGTCCCGCCGCCGTAGAGGGCGATGCGCTGCTTGCCGTCCTTGGCGCAGCGATGGAGCGCACGGGTGATGCGGTGCATCCATTCGTCGGGGGTGGCGATGGGGCCGGTGCGCGAGCGGATGGACCACGACTCGAGCATTGCGAGCATGGCGTCGAAGGCCGCGCCCTCGATGGGTTCCTGCGTGCCGGTCCGGAGTCCCCAGAGTTGTTCGCAGCCGCGATGGTCATCGCAGTGGAGGTGGTTGAGGAGGCCGGCGCAGAGGTCGGCGCAGTGGGTCTCGGCGGAGTCGGGCCCCGGGGGGGCGATGCGGGGCCAGTGGAGTTCGAGGCGGGCGCTGGGTTCAAGCCATATGGAGCGCAGCCACAGCGCCGGGAGCAGGCAGGCAGCGGGCGCACCGATCAGGCGGACCGCGTCGGGCGGGCCGGGCAGGGTGACGAGCGAGCGCCCGATCTCTTCCAGTGCTTCGGGCATGGGCAGGGGAAAGTCGCCGAGCACCGCGCACCACGGGCTCTCGCGCGAGACCGGCAGGAAGCAGTGGGCATCGTCGAATGCCTCGCCGACGGCGAGCGTCCACACGCCGACGCGGCCCGAGTCCTGATGCAGCGACTTGGTTTCGTGCAGCGACGGCATCATGTGTTGGCCCCGGCGTGGTGGATGGCGGGTGTCTCGATCGTCGGGAGCGGATCGACGAGCGCGCCGGATGTCAGCAGGGCGGTGAGGTCGCGCCAGACGCCGAGGCGCTCGGCGCGTCCGGTGCGCCAGCCGCGCGTGTTCCACGCCTCGATGGTCCGCCGGTAGAAGTCGATGCGTGCATCGGCGACGCTGTGCTCATCGCAGAGTTGCAGGATGCGCGCGCGCGCCCGGAGACCCATCGCGCGCCGCTCCCGATCGGTCCGGGAGAGGACCGCGCGGATCGCCCGTTCGCAGTCGGCGGCATCCTCGCTCCGGAAGGCGGCTCCGCCCTCGCTGTCGGCCAGCATCTCGAACATCCCGCCGCGTGTGCTGACGATGATGGGACGGGCGTGGGTCATCGCTTCGATCGAGGTGTTGGGGAAGTTCTCCCAGCGCGAGGGGATGATGCAGGCGTGGGCGTTGCGGTACTCCTCGGGCAGCGCCCACGAGGGGCGGGCGCCGATGAAGACCGTCCGCTCGAGTGCCCGGGGGCCGAGGATGGACTCGATGTGGGCACGCATCGAGGAGCCGGCGGGGCCGGTGCCCGTGTCCGCGCCGACCATGCGGAGCGTCCAGTCGGGGAAGTCCGGCGACACCCGCGCCCATGCGCGGCAGAGGATGTCCACGCCCTTGCGCCGCTCCAGCCGACCGGTGTAGAGCAGTGTCCGACCATCACCCGTCGGCGCGGGTGTGGGCTCGGGGACGGGGCCGATGGCGTAGGGGATGATCTCGGGGCGGTGTTCGAGGCCGAAGTGCGATTGTGCCCACGAGGCCATGATGTGCGAGGGGGCGCAGATGGCATCGGCGGTGCGGATGGTCCAGCGCTCCGCGGCGACGACCGCACCGACGGCGGGCGGCACCCCCGGATCAGGGTGTTCTAGTGTCGGCTCGTGGTTCAGGGTCAGGTTCAGTTCCGTCGGCGAGTGCAGGTGGACGACGACGGGGAGTTCCAGGCGTCCGAGCATGCCGGATTCGCGGGCCATGAGGAATGCAGCGCCCGCACCTTCGCACTCAGCGAATTCGACGATGTCGATCTCCATGCGCCGGGCGAGGTCTGCGACGACGCGGGCCGCGTGGATCGAGGCGCTGAGGCAGCCCGGCCCGAGCCCGACGCCCATCGGCACACGGTGGACCGTGATCCGTCCCTGTCGCTCGGTCGAGGGGTGGGTCTCGTTGTGGGATTGCGTGATGACATGGACGGTACAGCCACGCGCTGCGAGGGCGGGGACGATGTGGCGTGCGTAGGTGCCGATCCCGCCGCCGAAGTGGGGGGGATATTCGCGGCTGACGAGGGCGATTCGGGGCGGCATGACATCTCCAGCGCCACCACGGCGCTCTGCATGTCAGGCATCGGCGATCTTTGCGCTTCTGCTTGAAGCGTCAGCCAC